>JAZOTL010000025.1:0-8820 GCA_045657645.1 Eubacteriales bacterium | reverse complement strand
AGAAAAAGTAAAAGCATTAGGCTACCTTGTAAAATTAGATACAAACGGTACCCTACCGAAAAGATTAGACCTTGTGATAAAATCGGGCATGCTTGATTTTATCGCTATGGATATTAAAAGCTCCCCCGAAGGCTACGAAAGGGCCTGTGGCGGCGAGGTAGACGTTACCCTTGTTGATGAAAGTATTTCCCTTATAAAAAACAGCGGCATAGACCACGAATTCCGAACAACTGCAGTCAAGGGCATACACACACTTAAAGACTTCGAATCTATCGGAAGCTGGCTTTGCGGCGAAAAGAAATACTATATACAAAAATTCACCGATTCAGGTAATCTTATCGGATGCGGTGTGGACGAGTTTTCACGAAATGAAATGCTTGAAATACTAAAGTGTGTACAAGCTTACATTCCAACTGCCTCTCTGCGGGGCGTATCCTAAGCAATAAAATAAATTACTATATAAATAAATAGGAGAGAGAAAAATGTACCGTGTTATTAAAAGAGACGGCAAAATAGCTGATTTTGACATTGCGAAAATTTCCGATGCCATCAAAATGGCTTTTGAAGCCTGCGAACGCCAATTTAACGACAACATCATTGACTTCCTTGCACTTAAGGTTACCTCGGATTTCGAGCCCAAGGTAAGTGAAAATCTTGTTGCGGTAGAAGACATTCAGGATAGTGTTGAAACCGTACTTGTACAGGCAGGTTATGCGGACGTAGCAAAGGCTTACATCCTTTACCGCAGACAGCGCGAAAAGCTCCGTAATATGAAGTCCACCATTCTTGACTATAAGGATCTGGTAGACCAGTACGTTAAAAATACCGACTGGCGTGTAAAGGAAAACTCCACCGTTACCTACTCTGTTGGTGGTCTTATCCTCAGCAACTCCGGTGCAATTACAGCAAACTACTGGCTTTCCGAAATTTATGACGATGAGATATCAAACGCACACAAGAACGCAGATATCCACATCCACGACCTTTCCATGCTTACAGGCTACTGCGCAGGTTGGTCCTTAAAGCAGCTTATAGAAGAGGGCTTAGGCGGTGTTCCCGGCAAGATAACCTCAGCTCCCGCAAAGCACCTTGCTACCCTTTGCAACCAGATGGTAAACTTCCTTGGTATTATGCAGAACGAGTGGGCAGGCGCTCAGGCCTTCTCCTCATTTGATACATACCTTGCACCCTTTGTAAAGGCCGATAACTTAAGCTATGATGCAGTTAAGAAGTGCATTGAGTCCTTTATTTACGGTGTAAACACACCCAGCCGTTGGGGTACACAGGCACCCTTTAGTAACATTACCCTTGACTGGACAGTTCCCCATGACCTTGAAGATGAATACGCTATCGTTGGCGGTAAGCGTATGGACTTTAAGTACGGCGACTGTAAGAAGGAAATGGATATGATAAACCGCGCCTTCATCGAAATTATGATCGAGGGCGACGCACAGGGCAGAGGCTTCCAGTATCCTATCCCCACATACTCCATTACCCGTGACTTTGATTGGTCCGAAACCGAGAACAACAAGCTCCTTTTTGAAATGACCTCCAAGTACGGAACTCCCTACTTCTCTAACTACGTAAACAGCGATATGGAACCCTCCGACGTACGCAGTATGTGCTGCCGTCTGCGTCTTGACCTTCGTGAGCTTCGCAAGAAGTCCGGTGGTTTCTTCGGTAGCGGTGAAACCACAGGTTCTGTAGGTGTTGTTACAATAAATATGCCCAGAATTGCATATCTTGCAGAATCAAAAGAAGACTTCTTAAAGCGCCTTGATCATCTGCTTGATATTTCCGCACGTTCCCTTAAGATAAAGAGAACCATTATCACAAAGCTTCTTGATGAGGGACTTTACCCCTATACAAGAAGATACCTTGGCACCTTTAACAACCACTTCTCTACCATCGGTCTTGTTGGTATGAACGAAGCAGGCCTTAACGCAAAGTGGATAGGCAAGGATATGACCCACAAGGAAACAAGAGATTTCACAAAAGAAGTTCTCAACCATATCCGCGAGCGTTTATCCGACTATCAGGAAATGTACGGTGACCTCTACAACCTGGAAGCTACTCCTGCAGAGTCCACCTCTTACCGTCTTGCAAAGCACGACCGCAAGCATTATCCCGATATCATCTGCGCTTCCGATGCAGATACCCCCTACTACACCAACTCTTCACATCTTCCCGTTGGCTATACAAGCGACGTATTCACAGCCCTTGACCTTCAGGATGATCTTCATACCCTTTACACCTCAGGTACGGTATTCCACGCATTTATCGGTGAAAAGCTTCCCGATTGGCAGTCTGCCGCGGCTATAGTACGCAAGATAGCAGAAAACTACCGCCTGCCCTACTACAGCCTTTCCCCCACATACTCTGTATGCAAGGACCACGGATACATTGCAGGCGAGCACTTTACCTGCCCCACCTGCGGTAAGGAAGCAGAGGTTTACAGCCGTATCACAGGCTACTACCGCCCCGTTAAGAACTGGAACGACGGTAAGTCACAGGAATACAAGGAACGCCAGACCTACGATATAGCTTCTTCAGTTCTTACCCACACAGGCCCTCTTGCTGAGGATAAAGAGTGTGACTGCGAAGCAAATTCTGCTGTTCTTGCTGACGGATGCTATCTCTTTGCATCCGCAACCTGCCCCAACTGTAAGGTTGCAGAGGCTCTTCTTACAAAGGCCAACATTCCCTACACCAAGGTTCTTGCAGAGGAAAACGTAGCACTTACAGAGTCCATCGGCATAAAGCAGGCGCCTACCCTTGTTAACGTTGTGGGCGGCGCGGCTGAAAAGTTCGTTTCAGTTCCCAACATCAAAAAATTCATAGCAAGCGTGTAAAAGTATGTACGATATAATTATAATCGGCGCGGGCCCTGCGGGGCTCACCGCCGCAATATATGCCCGCAGAGCGGGAAAAAGCGTTCTTATCCTTGAAAAGGGCGCCTTTGGCGGACAGATAACCTTCTCGCCAAAGGTAGAAAACTACCCCGGCTTTGAATCCGTTTCAGGAAGCGAGCTTGCAGACCATATGGTTGAGCAGGTGCTTGCACAGGGAGCGGATGTTGAGGTTGAAAACGTTGTTGATATACAGGACAACACCTCATCTAAAACGGTTATTACCGAAGAAGGCGGAGAGTATGAAGCAAAAGCCGTTATTATAGCCTGCGGAGCAAAGCACCGCCATTTGGGGCTTGAAAACGAAGATAGATTTATCGGTGACGGTATATCCTTCTGCGCTGTATGCGACGGTGCCTTTTACAAGAATAAAACCGTTATCCTTGTAGGCGGAGGTAATTCCGCATTGCAGGAAGCAATACTCCTTTCCGAAACCTCAAAAAAGGTTTACGTAATTCAAAACCTTGATTTCCTTACAGGCGAAAAACGCCTTGAAGAAATACTGCGCAACCGCGGCAACGTAGAGATAATCACGGGAACCGTAGTTGAAGCAATAAACGACACCACCGAATTTACGGGCATTACCGTCCGCCGTGCTGCTGATAATGTAACCACCGATATACAGGCAGACGGAATGTTCGTAGCTATCGGTCTTGAACCCGAAAACTCCGCCTTTGAGCATTTAGCCGAGCTTGATGAAAGAGGCTATCTCAACTCAGGAGAAGACTGTATTACAAAAACAGAGGGTATATACGTGGCAGGCGATTGCCGCCGCAAGGGTGTACGTCAGGTGACAACAGCAACTGCCGACGGTGCAGTTGCCGCTATCGCCGCTTGCAGATATATTGATGCTTTATAATAGTAAAACGCAGTGGATAACCACTGCGTTTTTATTTATTATTCATTTGTAGAAACCAGGCTCTTAAGCCATTTACCCTGTTTTATCATTATTGCTCCAAGCACACATTTTAAAAGCTCTGTGCCTTGGCATATAGCAAAAAGCGGGATTATATGCATATTGGTAAAACGGGTCAACACAAAGGCACAGGGCAAGGTACAGCACCATATAAAGCAACTGTCAAACAGGAAGGTAACAAGAGTCTGACCGCCCGAACGAAGAGTAAAGTAAACAGAATGAACGTAGGAATGGAAGGGCATCATACACGCGGATATACAGATAAACGCCGTAGCAAGGGAGCGTATTTCGGGGGTGGTATTGTATATCATCGGGAATACACCTGAAAGGGCAATAGTCAGTGAACCAAAGATAAAGCAACAACCGATGGCAAAGGCCGTAAGCTTACGGTTAGAGTCACGAACCTCAGCCTCACCCCTTCCCTCTCCAAGCATCCTGCCCATAATAATGCCAACCACATTACCCATAGAGAGGTACACAACGCTTGAAAAATTAAGAAGGGTGCTTGAAATATTCTGCCCTGCAACCACATTATAACCAACGGTAGAATAGCATTGATTTATCATTGCAATACCGATAGACCATAAACCTTCATTCACAAGCAAAGGCATACCCTTTACAATAATCTGCGAAAACAGTTTTCCCGGAATATAGGGTGAACGGTATATACCGCGGAAGAAAGTATTTTCCTTTGAATGTGCGTGGGACCATATCACAACTATTGCAAGCTCCACGTAACGGGATATAACGGTAGCAATTGCCGCACCGTTAACGCCAAGAGCAGGAGCGCCAAATTTTCCGAATATAAGAATATAGTTAAAAACAAGGTTAACAACTACAGCCGCCGTTCCCGCAAACATAGGAACCATACCATGGTATGTTTCACGCAGAGTGGAGGAATAGGCATTTGCTATACCAAAAGGTATAAGACCAATAAGCATAATGCGTAAATAATCAAGTCCATATTCCAAAGAAAGTCTTGCTTGCTGTGCTTCACCCTCACCCTTTAAGTAAAGTCCTATAAGGGTTTGGCCAAAATATTCAAAAATAAATATACCTACAAGGGATATTAAAATTCCGAAAATAAGCTTAAAGCGCATAGTGTAGCGCATACCCTTTTCGTCCTTTGCGCCAAAGAACTGGGAGGTAAAAATACCTGCGCCCGAAACTGCACCGAATATAAACAGATTAAAAACAAAGATAAGCTGATTTACAATAGAAACTCCGCTCATCTGTGCCGTTCCTACCTGACCTATCATAATATTATCAAGCAAGGAAACAAAATTAGTTATTGCGTTCTGAACAATTATGGGAATGGCAACAACAAACAAATGCTTATAAAAAGCTCTGTCGCCAATATATCTTTTTAACATATAATACCTCTCTTTACTACGCAGGTGTATTATAACATATTTAAAATAAAAGTAAAGTCTTTTAAATAAATTTAAGGAGTTGCAATAAATGCAACTCCTTATTTATTTTCCCACTCCATCGGGTTCATATTCCTGTAATGGTGCCAAAAAGCCGTTTTCTTCAAGCTTTTGATTTATCTCGTCAAGTATCTGCTCATTTTCTGCCTGTATGGTATGATAGTGATAGCCATCCGTTACGTTTTTCAAAAGGCTTGATCTGCCTGTGGATATATCATTAATAAATTTGGCCACGTCATTTCGTGAACGTATGCCCATATCGGCTCTTACCGTACCGTAACGGCGGTGATATACGAAAACATCTACAACCGTTGCACCCATATCAACGAACAGGTTGAGCTCCTTTTCCACGTCACCGTCAGAATGATGCACCTTGAACACTCTTTTGGCCATATCAGACTCATTAAAGACGTATCCCCTTGCAAGGGATACTATATCAAATCCTTGAGCACGCAACAGGGCTATATCCCCAACAATTACCTGGCGGCTTACGCCAAATTCCTTTGCAAGTGTGGTAGCAGATAGGGGCAGCTCTACCCCACGCAGGCGTTGAATTATTTCTTTTCGTCTGTTTTCTGCATTCATTTTATCACCTTTAAAACGTTATACTGCGTGAAGATTTTTAAGGGAAAGATCGAGTATGGGGGCAGAATGTGTAAGAGCACCGCTTGAAATGTAATCAACTCCAAGGTCTGTCAAGCGGGCAATATTCTCACGGGTAACGTTTCCCGAAACCTCTATCTCTGCTCTGCCTGCTATGTAACTAATAGCCTCTGCAAGCTGCTCGTGGGTCATATTATCAAGCATAATGATATCAGCACCCGCTTCAACTGCTTCCTTTACCATATCAAGGTTTTCAACCTCTACCTCTATTTTACGAACAAAGGGAGCATATTCCTTTGCGGCAAGTACCGCCTCTTTTACTCCGCCTGCGGCTCCTATGTGGTTGTCCTTTAAAAGAACGCCGTCGGAAAGATTATATCTGTGATTTTTGCCGCCGCCTACACGAACCGAGTATTTTTCAAAAATTCTGTTATTAGGGGTAGTTTTACGGGTATCAAGAAGCTTTGTTTTGGTACCGCAAAGCAGGGATGCCACCTGTCTTGTATAAGTAGCAATACCACTCATTCGCTGGAGGTAATTAAGGGCGGTACGCTCTCCGCAAAGCAAGGTTCTTATATCACCGTAAACCTTTGCAATAAGCTGTCCCTTTTTAACGTTATCACCGTCTGCGGCGTAAAACTCCACGCGCACGTTTTCATCAAGAAGGGTGAAGGTGCGTTCAAAAACCTGCAAGCCACACACAACACCGTCCTCTTTGCATATAAGGTCTACCTCACCTGCCTGTGCAAAGGGCATAACGCTGTTGGTGGTAACGTCCTCGCTTGTAATATCCTCGCGAAGGGCGCTCATAATAAGGGGATCTACCTGTAATTTAAGTGTAACGGGATCAAACATAATTATACTCCTTTTATCGCTTTTTTTACCGCATCTGCATACTCTTTTTCAAGAGCCTGTGTGTCACGGTATATGTTAAAGTCTATTTCTTTTTTGTATTCTTTTTTTCTTGTGGTATCTGCTGTTATATCCTTTGCCGCCCGTTTAGCAAACACAAGGCTTTCAAGCAGAGAGTTGCTGGCAAGTCGGTTTTTGCCGTGCACTCCGTTGCAGGAGGTCTCACCCACTGCATACAGGGCATCCATCGTGGTCTTGCTGTTATAATCCACCTTTATACCGCCCATAAAATAATGCTGGGCAGGAACAACGGGAATGCATTCCTTTGTAACATCATAGCCCGCTTCCTTACAATGCTCTACGATGTTCGGGAAATGCTCGTACAGCTCGTCACGGGGTATGGTTCGCAGGTCCTCCCAAACGTGTTCGGTACCGTCCTTTTCCATCTGCTCATAAATAGCCTTGGTCACAAGGTCACGGGGGAGCAGCTCATCCACAAAGCGCTCCATATTTTTGTTATATAGCTTTGCGCCCTCGCCCCTTACCGATTCCGAGATAAGAAAACTCCTGTCCTCTTTACCCTTAACATAAAGGGTGGTAGGATGTATCTGAACGTAGTCTGCATTTTTCAGCTCCACGCCGTGTTTGATTGCAACTGCCAAACCATCACCGGTAAGATGACGGAAATTGGTTGAATGACTGTAAAGACCGCCTATACCACCCGTTGCAAGCACGGTATGACCTGCTCTTATATCATAAACATTGCCCGAAGCATCCTTTACCACGGCACCGTAGCATCTGTTTTCCTCGCAAAGGATATCAAGCATGGACGTATGCTCAAGTATAGTTACGTTGTTGCGCCTGCGGGCTTCCATAAGCAGTTTTGAGGTAATTTCCTTACCCGTTATATCCTCGTGGAAAAGTATGCGCTTGCTTGAATGGGCTCCCTCACGGGTGAAGGCAAGCTCACCGTTTTCCTCTCTTTGAAAATCAACACCGTAGGAGATAAGGTCATCTACAACGTCCTTGGAAGAATTTATCATTATAGAAACGCTTTCGCGGTCATTTTCATAATGCCCTGCCCTAAGCGTATCCTCAAAAAAGTTCTCATAGTCCGATTGGTCACGCAGCATACATATACCGCCCTGCGCAAGATAGGAATCACTTGACTCACAATCGGATTTTGTTATCACCGTGACCCTCTTATGGGTAGGCAAGTGCAAGGCAAGATAAAGACCCGAGCATCCGCTGCCTACTATAAGAATATCTGTTTCCATAATACCCTCCAATGAAAACAGCTGTATACCTAAATTTGCCGTTTTCAGAATTACAACGGGTATTATATCACATAATATTGCACTTGACAATAGTTTTTGACAATTATTTTGTCAGGTGTCTTGACACATCAAGCGCAATAGTTTATAATAGTGTGGATATTTTTTTGGGAGGCATAAAATGTATACTACCCGTTCCCTGCAGGAAGAGATAATTAAACTGAAAAAAGAAAAGGATTTTTGCATCCTTGCCCACGCATATCAGACCCAGGATATACTTGAGGTTGCAGATTACGTTGGTGATTCCTTCGGCTTAAGCGTTGAGGCATCAAAGGCATCACAAAAGAACGTTATTATGTGCGGCGTGCGTTTTATGGCAGAAACGGTCAAAATACTCTCCCCCGAAAAGCGTGTCATACTTTCACACCCCGATGCAGGCTGTCCTATGGCAGAACAGATGACAAAAGAGGAAATATTAAAGCTAAAGGAAGAAAATCCCGATGCCGCGGTTGTGGCGTATATCAATACTACCTCCGAGCTTAAAACTGTGTGCGACGTATGTGTTACCTCTGCCTCAGCCCTCAGTATAGTAAAACAGTTAAAAGAAGATAAGGTCATCTTTATCCCCGATTGCAATTTAGGTCAGTGGGTGGCAAAACAGGTACCCGAAAAATCCTTTATATTTATTGACGGCGGTTGCCCCGTACATAAGCGCATAACTGCTAATGATGTAGAAAAAGCAAGAGCTGCCCATCCAAATGCCCTGCTTTTAGTTCATCCCGAATGCAGACCGGAGGTAACAAACTCAGCAGATTACGCAGGCAGTACCACGGGAA
>JAZOTL010000024.1:0-5098 GCA_045657645.1 Eubacteriales bacterium | reverse complement strand
ACTTACTTGTAACAACAGAGGTGCCGTACACACCTGAAAACTCCTCATAGGTCGCCGTGTGAACGTTGATACCACCGTCGGTATTTTCTGCAAAAACGAAGCCTTCACTTCTTATCTCACCATTTCTTGTAAGAATCTTTTGCGAGGAAGAGGAAAACTTTGCCGCCATAGTATTCCAAGGCGACAAATTATCAGCCGCACAAAGAGAAAATGCATTCAAAAAAACAAGGGCAAACAGTAATAATACCGAAATAAAACGTACACCTTTCATGGTTAAACTCCTAATCAAAAAAACAAATGTTCACGACTACATAATACCACGATTTGTGAATTCTGTCAATGCAAGAGCTTGAATATAACAAAAGCTGTGCAATATGCACAGCCTTTGTTATTCAAGTTCAAATGCGCCGGTATACAGGCGGTAATAGGTACCCTTTTCTTCTATAAGTTTATCGTGAGTACCACGCTCGATAATTCTGCCTTTATCCAGTACCATAATAACATCGGAGTTTTTAACAGTAGACAGTCTGTGGGCAATTACGAATACCGTTCTGCCCTCCATAAGACTATCCATACCACGCTGAACTATAGCCTCAGTACGGGTATCAATAGATGAGGTTGCCTCATCAAGTATCATTACGGGCGGGTCAGCTACCGCAGCCCTTGCTATGGAAATAAGCTGGCGCTGACCTTGTGAAAGTCCGCTTCCGTTGGCTGTAAGAACAGTATTGTAACCATCAGGAAGCAGGCGTATAAATTCATCGGCATTTGCCAATTTTGCTGCCGCAATACATTCTTCATCGGTTGCATCTAACTTTCCGTATCTGATATTATCCATAACGGTGCCTGTAAAAAGGTTAACATCCTGCAACACAACACCAAGAGAACGGCGGAGGTCCTGCTTTTTGATTTTATTAATATTTATTCCGTCATATCTAATCTTACCGTCTGCTATATCATAGAAGCGGTTAATAAGATTTGTAATGGTTGTTTTGCCCGCACCTGTAGCACCAACAAAAGCAACCTTTTGACCGGGTTCTGCATATAAGCTAACATCATGAAGCACAGTCTTACCTTCAACATAAGCAAAATCCACGTCAAAAAGGCGCACCTCACCCTTAAGCTCTGTATATGTAATGCTTCCATCGCTGTGGGGATGCTTCCAGGCCCAAAGCTTTGTGCGTCCGCTTGCCTCGCACAGTTCCCCATTTTCATTATATTTGGCATTAACAAGAGTTACGTAGCCTTCATCCTGTTCAGGCTCTTGATCAAGCAGAGAGAATATACGCTCTGCACCCGCCATTGCCATAATGATAGAGTTAAACTGCTGGGAAACCTGTGAAATGGGGTTTATAAAGCTTCTGGAAAGCTGAAGAAAGGCTGCAATAGTACCTACGGTAATTGCTTTAACACCGAAAAGTCCTATATTAAACACACCGTTAACAGCGAAAACTCCACCCAGTATTGCAAGAATGACGTAAAGGAGATAACCCATATTATTTGTAACGGGACCCATAATATTGGCAAATGTATGAGCCTTTGTGGCATTTGCACACAGCTCGTCATTCTTTTTATCAAATTCCTCTTTACATTTATCTTCGTGACAGAAGACCTTAACAACCTTCTGACCGTTCATCATCTCTTCGATATATCCGTTAATATTACCCAATGCCGCCTGCTGTGCACCAAAATACTTGCCACTGTTTGAAGCAACAAAGGTAATAGCCTTCATAAGGAAGAAGACAAAGCCAAGAACTATAAGCGTCATCCATACGCTGTAATAAAGCATAGTAAAGAATACAGAAACGATAGAAATCACAGAGTTAATTATCTGCGGAATACTCTGGGATATCATTTGACGAAGGGTATCTGTATCATTGGTATAATAGCTCATAACGTCGCCGTGGGTGTGGGTATCAAAATATTTTATGGGCAGGGTCTGCATATGACTGAACATATCGTCCCTTATCTTCTTTAATATACCTTGGGACACCACCGCCATAATACGGCTATATACAAAGGAGGAAACCACACCAAAGGCAAATATTGCAGCCATAGCCAATATCATACTTAAAAGTCCGGAATAGTCCGGTGCAACACTTTTAGAGGCAAGCAAAGGAGCAATATAACCGTCAATAAGTCTTTGTATAAGTGTAGAACCGATTACGGTTGTTACAGCGCTGATAATAATGCACAATACCACCAAAGCAAAGCGCAGCTTGTATTCACCAAAATAGGAAAGCAGACGTTTGAGGGTCTTTTTATCAAGCTTACGGTCTGCCATCATAGGCACACCTCTCGGGCCGGGTCTCATTCTTCCGTTCATTACTTGTCACCCTCCTTCATCTGGCTTTCATATACCTCGCGGTACACTTCGTTTGATGCCATAAGCTCGGTATGAGTACCGCAGCCTACTATTCTTCCCTTATCAAGAACAACTATCTTATCGGCATCCATAACAGAGCTGATACGCTGTGCAATTATAAGTTTGGTTGTATCGGGAATCTCGGTAAGCATAGCGTGCCGTATAAAAGCGTCTGTTCTTGTATCCACGGCACTTGTTGAGTCATCCATAATAAGCACACGGGGCTTTTTCAAAAGAGCACGTGCAATACAAAGCCTTTGCTTTTGACCGCCCGAAACATTTGTACCGCCCTGTTCGATATAGGTATCATACTTATCAGGAAAACTCTCGATAAATTCATCGGCACAAGCAAGTTTGCAAGCGTGTACGATTTCTTCGTCACTTGCATTTTCGTTACCCCATCTAAGGTTATCCTTAATTGTACCCGAAAACAGAACGTTCTTTTGCAAAACCATTGCAACGCTGTTACGCAAAGAATCAAGGTCGTATTCCCTAACGTCCTTACCACCTACAAGCACCCTGCCCTCGGTTGCATCATAAAGGCGTGGTATAAGCTGTACAAGGGTTGTTTTTGATGAACCCGTACCACCTATAATACCAACGGTTTCACCCGATTTTATAGTCAAATTTATTCCTTCAAGGCAGTTCTTATCAGCTTTGTTGTAATAGGAAAAGCCTACGTTTTCAAAGCAGATACTACCGTCATTTACATCACAAAGAGCGTTATCGGGATTTGTAAGTGTACTTTCTTCAGCAAGCACCTCAATAATTCTTTCTGCAGATGCCCTTGACATTGTAAGCATAACAAAAAGTATAGAAACCATCATAAGACCCATAAGTATCTGGGTTGTGTATGTAATAAAACTTGTAAGCTGACCTGTTGTAAGCTCTGTAGCCCCACTGTTCACAATAATACGTGCACCAAACCAGGAGATAAGAAGCATACAGGTATACATACAAACCTGCATAAGGGGACCGTTAAACGCCATTACCTTTTCTGCATAGGTAAAATCATTATATATTTCGCCTGAAATGCTGTTAAATTTTTCGATTTCATGCTCCTCGCGGTTATAGGACTTAACCACTCTTACACCGCTCAAGTTTTCCCCAACAACGTTATTGAGTTTATCATAGGTCTTAAAAACTCGTCTGAACGTAGGGTGAACTCTTGTCATAATAAGATAAAGACCAAGCCCAAGCACAGGAAGCACACATACAAATATAACAGAAAGCTTTGCGCTGATAGTAAAGGACGAAATTAAAGCCGATACCATCATTATAGGGGAACGGAACGCCATACGGGTGAGCATCTGAAAGGACATTTGCACGTTTGTAATATCGGTTGTTAATCTTGTGATAAGGCTTGAAGTGGAGAACTTATCTATATTAGCAAAGGAAAAGTTCTGTATATTGTAAAAAATATCGTGCCTTAAATTACGGGCAAAGCCGCAGGAAGCATCCGACGCAAATTTGCCTGCAAGCACGCCAAACAACATAGAAAACAGAGCGCACAACAAAAGCACCATTCCCATTTTGATAATATACGCCACGTCACCTTTATCAACGCCGTTATCAATAATAGCAGCCATAACACGGGGAATGATTATTTCAAGCACAACCTCCATTACCACGCACAACGGGGTAAGTATCATCGGCAGCTTGAACTCTCTTACACATTTCAAAAGTCTTCTTATCATTTTTGTACCTTTACCTCCTCATAAGAATCCTTTAAGTTTTGTTTTATCTTATCAAATAAACGAAACAGTTCATTAAGCTCTTCATCACTAATGCCACGGCAAAGCATCGCTTCCATACGGTCCCTATCCGCCTTCATACGGCAAGATAGCGCTTTTGCTTTATCGGTAAGCACAAGCTTTTTAAGTCTTGCATCGTAGGATACGGCCTCGCGCACTATAAGCTCCTTTGCAACCATAAGGTCCACAACCTTTGAAGCGGTAGAGCGGGTAATAGAAAAATCCCTTTCAAGATCCCGTTGAAAAACGTCCCTGTCTTGATTTTCAGAAAGATAACCGATTATCCATCCGTTTGTTTTTGTCAACGTATCTGAAGAATTTTGTAATTTATCCAGGTCAACCAAGCGCATTATCATATTGTTCAAAGAATGAAGCTCTTGTCCTATTCTACGTTCCATAACCCTCTCCGTTTGTTTGATATTCAACATTTTATCATTTATATATTTTAATGTCAACAGTTAGTATTATTCTTTTCATTTCACGGTATTATTTTTTAACCTGCGTTCATAGATATTTTTTAAATACTGTTGTAATAATGTGAATTTTATGGTAAAATAAATTTGAATTTGATTAATTCTTATTACCCCAAGGAGGTGCAAAATGCAAAACAACAATCCTTATACAATAATCACACCTCAGATACAAGCACTTGCCGAAGAATGCTCCGTAAACAACAAAATTGACAAGGAGCTTTACAGAGAACACCAGGTATTTCTAGGTCTTCGTGACCTTGAAGGTCAGGGCGTGCTTACAGGTCTGACAGAGATTTCAGATATCATTTCCTTTAAGGAAGAAAACGGACAACGCATCCCCTGTGACGGTATTCTTAAATACAGAGGTTATGACATTAACGAGCTTGTGCAGGGCTTTATTGATGATAACAGATTCGGCTTTGAAGAGATAACCTATCTTCTCCTTTTAGGAAAGCTTCCAAACAAGGAAGAACTGGCTGATTTCACCCAGCTTCTTGCAAGCTACC
>JAZOTL010000023.1:0-20468 GCA_045657645.1 Eubacteriales bacterium | reverse complement strand
TCCCTGTATTATATGCCCCAAGCCCCATAACTACAGCGTTTCTACAAACGTATTCTTCTCCCGTGAGCTTTTCAGCTTTGGTTGCACCTATACAGGACTTGATATCTGCTTTGTGGGATCAAAGGATGCGGTGCTTGAAGCCCTGAAGGAAAATGAAAAGATGCTTTTCGGTATGATGGAGGAATCAGGCGTTGAAAGCTTTGATGCTCTGCACGACGGCTCCGGGGACGATGTGTACGACGACCCTGCAATAGAGGATATATTGCGTTTTATGCTTGCAGATCTAAAGGACGAGGGCAAAATACATTGTAATTGCAAGGATGGGGAAGAACCCTCTTACCGATATGAGTTTGCCGCCCCCGATTATGAAAACGTCCGTATAGTGTGCGATACCTGTGGAGCCTCTATCCTCGTTCCAATGAACGGACTTTCAAATGCACAAGCGTTTCTTGAATGTGATGAGTTGAACCTTGAATAAATATCTAAAACAGAATAACACTTAAGAATTGGTTCCGCTTTTTCGAAAGCGGAAGAAAAAAGGACTTGTTAAACAAGTCCTTTTTGTGTTTTATTATATTTCCCAGGTAAGCTTTCCGCGTACCTTATCGCAGAGGTCCTTTTCCATTTCGGGAGTCATTTTCTCAAAGGGATCACGGCAGGTTCCGCAGTCGCAACCGCAAGCCTTTACAAGAGCTTTGATTGCAGGTAACAGGGGGAAGCTGAGGATGGTAGCGATAGCATCGTTGATACCGTGCTGAACTGCAAGTGCTTCCTCAAGCTTGTTTTCCTTAAAGAGCTTGTAGAGCTCGGCAAACTTGGAAACAAGAACGTTGTATGTAGTACCGATACCGCCGTCTGCACCCATTGCAAGACCGGAGCAGAGAATCTCGTCGGAACCGTTGTAAAGGAGCTTGTCGGGGAATGCGTTACGGATACGCTCAAAGCTGAAGAAGTCATTGCTTGTAAACTTCATACCGCAAACGTTTTCTACGCGCAGAAGCTCGCTCATCTGGTTGAGAGAAAGGGATGCGCCGGAAAGGGAAGGAATGTTGTATATTACCATAGGTGTTTTAACAAGTGAGGATATCTTCTCATAGTAATACTTCATTTCGTTGAATGAATACTTATAGTAGAAGGGTGTAACGGAAGATATTGCAGCAACGCCGAGAGAGTCTGCGTGCTGTGCAAGCTCGTATGCATCCATAGGATTAGCTGCACCGATGTGTGCGATAATGGGGAAGTTTTCGGGAACAACGTTTACTACTGTTTCAAGAAGGGTTTTACGCTCCTCGTTTGTCATAAGTATCATTTCACCAGAGCTTCCGCCAACGTAAAGAGAGTCTGCGCCTTTTTCGATAAGGCGGAGTGCGTGCTCCTTGGTTGCATCAATATTTAAGCTTCCGTCAGCCTTAAAGGGGCTGATGAATGCAGGGATTATACCTTTTATGTTAGGTGTACTCATTATGGTTCTCCTTATTAAATGATTATACTATAATTATACTCTCTTTTTTTTCCTTGTCAAGCATAGATATTTAACTAAAAAGAAACATTATTCTATTGCAAAATTATAACGGATTTTGTATAATGAAGACTAATAAGAAAAAAGGAAGTGTCATTTTGAAAAAGTTTCTGCATAAATATTTTATAGACGGTTTAAGCGCTATGGCTTTGGGTCTTTTTGCAACCCTTATTATAGGAACGATTCTGGGTCAGGTGGGCGCTCTTATTGCAACGTACGTAAACGGCAATATAGGTAATACTATAGTTTACATTTCAAGCCTTGCCAAAACTCTTACGGGTGCAGGCATAGGTGTGGCTGTGGCTGCAAAGTTCGGTGCATCCCCCATGCTGTGCGCTTCTGCGGGAGTTGTTGGTCTGCTTGGTGCTTTCCCCGGCGGTAATTTTGCTATCGGCGCACCCGGTGAGCCCCTGGGCGCGTTTGTTGCCGTTGTTGTAGCTGTAGAGGTTGCATCCCTTATTTCCGGCAAAACAAAGCTTGATATTATACTTACCCCCCTTGTTACCATAGCCGTAGGTGCGGTTGTTGCCCTCACGGTTTCTACACCTATTGCTCGTTTTATGACTTGGTTAGGTTCCCTTGTTAATATAAACGTAGAAAAGAATCCCGTAGTAGGCGGTATCGTTGTAGCGGTGCTTATGGGTATGATTCTCACTCTGCCTATTTCCTCTGCTGCAATCGGTATATCCTTGGGACTTAGCGGAATTGCTGCAGGTGCTGCCTGCGTAGGCTGTTGCTGTCAGATGATAGGCTTTGCCGTTGCAAGCTATAGGGATAACGGTATGGGAGGACTTATATCCCAGGGTATAGGAACCTCTATGCTCCAGGTACCTAATATTATGAAAAAGCCTGCAATATGGCTTGCTCCCATTATGTCTTCGGCTGTGCTTGGCCCTATTTCCTCTGCTATGCTTGGAATGACCAATACTGCAAAGGGTTCGGGTATGGGAACCTCGGGTCTTGTAGGTCAGTTTGAAGCATTTACCGCAATGGTTCCCGATTTTGGCGTTTTAAAAACTACAGTAATGGTTGTAATTATGCACTTTATCCTCCCTGCTGTTCTTACCCTGGGCTTTGACTTTGTTTTCTGCCGTATCGGTTGGGTTAAAAAGGGAGATATGCGACTGGCAGTTAAAAACTGACGGTTCATTTATAACTACCTAAAAGTAAAATTGCCTTTTATATGGCGGAAAGGAGAGTAATATGGAAAAGCTGAAAAACGGCTTTACAAGATTTATAGAAAGGCCCTTTTTATCCTGCTTTATTCTTTCGTTTTTCACCTGCTTTATAAGCGAGGTATTTAACAGAATGAGCGTTTTTGATGCCTTTTTATTTTTGGTAACAAGACCTCATATTTTCCTTGTAAACCTTCTTATAATATTCCTCTCGTTTTCACTTGCTCTCTTTTTTAAGCGCAGGTTGTTTGTATATTCACTTGTAACCCTTGGGTGGCTAACGCTCAACGTAATAAATCTGGTTTTGCTTATACAGCGCAATACCCAGTTTAACGCAAGCGATATATTGGTGTTCCGCTACGGTATTATGATAACCGGCCGCTATCTCAACGCACTCCACGTTTTACTTATAACACTTGGGATTATAGCGGCAATTACAGGTCTTGTTTTGCTTTACAAAAAAGGTTACAGATGCAAAAACAATCCTGAAATGAAAGCCTCTGCTATAGTTGCCGCGGGCACAGCGATACTGCTTACCGTGATTATTATTTTAGGTGTTGTCACAGGCTTTCTTACAACAGGCTTTGCCGATATAAAACAGGGATATTCAGACAACGGTTTCACCTTTTCATTTTTCTGTTCTGTATTTGATATGGGTGTTGATAAGCCCGAGGATTATTCAACTTCCCAGTTGAATAAGATTCTGGAGGATATAAACGACCCTGCAAAGGATCCTAAAATTAAGCCTAACGTTGTGTTTTTACAGCTTGAGTCCTTTGTAGATCCTGCCACTATTAAGGGTGTGGAATTTGATGAAGAAGTAATTCCTAATTTCAGAAGACTTGCAGAAAATTATCCTTCCGGAACACTTACCGTGCCCGTGACGGGGGGCGGTACTGCAAATACCGAATTTGAGGTACTTACGGGTCTTAGCATAGAATGCTTTGGTACTATAGAGTTCCCCTATGAAACCTTTTTAAGCGGTACTACCTGTGAATCAATGGCGTACAATTATAAGGAAATGGGCTACAAAGCTCACGCCATACATAACTTTAGTGCAGGCTTTTATTGCCGTGACCGTGTGTACGGTAATCTTGGCTTTGATACCTTTACCACCTTTGAATCTATGAGCGATATGGAATATAATCCAAACGGTTGGGTGAAGGATGCAATCCTTGAAAAGTATATACTAAAGGCACTCAATAGTGATGATAACAGGGACTTTGTTTTTGCGGTATCCGTTCAGGGTCACGGCTCGTATCCCAATGATTTTGAAGAGCCTACTGAAGGATATTACGCCCAGGCAAGCTCAGAGGATATGGAGGAAGTTCTTTCTGCCATAAACTATTATACAACCCAGGTAAGGGAAATGGATGAGTTTGTTGGCTCACTTACCCGCACACTCTCCGATTATGATGAGCCCGTGGTGCTTGTAATGTACGGCGATCATCTGCCGGGTATTGCTTTTACCGAGGATATGCTTGAAACAGGCTCTCTGTATGAAACCGAGTATATTGTTTGGTCTAACTACGGCTTGAAGGCCGAAGATAAAGACCTTATGACCTATCAGCTTTCCTCTCACGTGCAGAGCCTTTTGGGTATGAACGTGGGCAGAATAACCCAGTTCCACCAGAAGTTCAGCAATGACAAGGATTTTTATGATAAGCTGCAGCTTCTCGCCTATGATATAACAAGTACGGAAAATATAATTTACGGTGGAGAAACTCCTTATAAACCTACGGAAATAGTTTTTGGTGTTGATGAATTTACCTTAGATGAGGTTTATTATGAGGATGATAGGCTCTACGTTAAGGGTGAGAATTTCAACGAGCACTGTGCCGTTTATATTAACGGTAACAGAAAAAATACAGAGTATGTAGATTCTTCTACCCTGTATATTGACGCGCCGCGTCAATATAAGGATGGCGAAATATTTGTTGCAAGGGTCAACTATCAAAACCCTTGGAGCTATTTATCTAAAACAAACGAAAAAAAGATGCCTTTATCGTAAGGCATCTTTTTTGTATATTGTAATTTAGTTACACTCTGCGGTAAGGGGACCCTTAAGCTCCTTAAGGTAGAAGAGCTTGCCGGGAAGGGTGGGTATGAATGTTGAGGTTATATTCATATCGGGACCGTAGTGAAGGGTGGTGAGGAAGCTCATACCCTGCCAGCCCATTCCGCGGGAGAGTGCTCCGTCAGCACCGCCGATAGCATAATCAGCCTGGAGGAAAAGACCGGGGCCTATAGTATTTGCACGGCAGGGAACAAGGGTGGTTCTGCTCTTAAAGGATGTGATTGCGTTCTGCTCTATGGTAAGGGGATGAAGCTTTGCAGCTATTCTGTAGTTCTGCTTCTTCCATTCCTCAACAGAGTCAAATTCTTCTGCAAACTGGGGTTCCCAGAAAGCTATGTGGCACATTCTGCCTATACCGTATACAAGTACGAGCTTTGCGCCCTCTGCCTTAAGCTTTGCTATCTTTTCGGGATAGGTAGGAAGGTTTTCTTTTGTTGCAAAGTTGCGCTGTGCTTCGGGTACTGTGTACTTGCCAAGCTTGTTAAAGAAAGCTTCCTTCATACTGTATTCAAAGGATGCAGTACTTGTGTTGGGCAGGGTGTTACCCTCTGCATCAGACCACTCGTCCAT
This sequence comes from Eubacteriales bacterium, assembly GCA_045657645.1. Taxonomy (GTDB): domain Bacteria; phylum Bacillota; class Clostridia; order Oscillospirales; family CAG-272; genus RGIG7300. The sequence continues at coordinate 15,127 of JAZOTL010000023.1, read as the reverse complement.
ATTGAAAGTGTAAACGTGGTCGCAACATACCTTCCATTCACGCAGGAAGTAAACTGCCCATCTGTACATACCCATAGGGCCAACGGGGAGTATCATTGCGCACTTTCTGCCCTTCTGGCGGGTCTCTTTTATCTGCATTGCAATTTCGTGACCCATAAGAACGTCGAACTCAGCTACGTTTTCACACTCGGAAACGCTGAACTTCTTGTTCCAGAAAGCTTCTCTTTTTGTGCCCTTTTCGCAGCACTCGTCTATCTTCTTCATATCCCATCCGCGGGGGTAGAAGTTTTCAAGAAGGCTGCCTTTAACTGTTGATATAAAATCCATTTTATTTCACCTCTGAATTAAATTTTGTATTTATTAGGGGAGTAATCTCTTTGTAATAACCTTGGGATATACAAGCTCTTCGGTAAAGCCCTCTGCGTAAGCGCAGTTAGACTGGTAGCCTCTGAACTTAGAGCAGGTGCGTACAAAGTCTGCAAAGTCTATATGGTCGTGGTCGCGCATCCATTTTAGCTGGCTTTCGTGACATTCAAGCATTTCAAGCTTAAGCTCTATCTCGTCGGTTATATCCACGTAGGTGGTAGGCTCAAATCTCATACCCGCAAGATTATCCATATAGTAAAGGGGTGTTACCTTTGATGCCTTATGCTCACCGGGTGCATAGTGGGGAACTGATGCTGCAAAAGCCGCATCGAACACCAGCTTTTGAACCGCAAGGTGGTCGGGCATATAGTCTGTAGGGGAGTGGGTGATTATAAAGTCGGGGTCCGCATAGCGTATAACCTCTATAACCTTATCACGCTGCTCCATACTGCAACCGTTAGGTAGAAGGTCGCCTATATCAAGGCTTATTACCTCAATACCTGCAAGGGCGCCTGCCTTTTCAGCCTCGCCGTTACGCAGGGGACCAAGCTCTTGGGGAGGTATAATAACGTGACCCATATCACCGTTGCATACGTGGCATACTACAACACGGTCTCCGCGCTTTACACATTTTGCAAGTGTACCTGCGCAGGAAATTTCAATATCATCGGGATGGCACCCGATAGCAAGAACGTTCATCTGTTGACTCCTTATTTCTTGATAGGCATTTCGGTCATACGGAGCTTTGCGCCGCCGTAGGGGATAAGTTTCTTTCTTTCAACCTCGGAAATAGGCTCTCTTTCAAGAGGATATTCGCGGCAAACGGTACCTTCAAAGCCTTCCTTCCAGCCCCAGTTGATCTTGTTCATATCTGCGTATGCAACAACGGGGGGCTTTGTTCCGGAGAAGGGGATTGCATAATCGTCAATTTCTTCAAAGGTAACCATATCAGAAGCGTAAGCATAGTTCCAATCAGACTTAGGCATAACCTCGTAGTCACAGTAGGGGAACTTGCGCTCTATACCTTCAAGGGTGTACTCTACCTTTGTCCACTCTGCATCAATAGGAAGAGCAAAGGCAACAGGACCGCGGAAAAGTGTAACAAGTCCTTCGGGGCGCTGCTTGAATTCTACCTTAAACTTAAAGGTACACTCTATCTTTGTGGTACCTTCCCACACGCGGGAGATTACCTTTTTTGCGCCTGTCTGCACGTAAACACCGTCTACGATAGCAGCATCAAGGCAGGAGGGGATTGCTATTTCAAAATCGAACTCAACAGGTCTGTCTGTTGTAATGGTGTATGTAAGCTTTTCTCTGAAGGGGTACATGGTATCAAGCTCACACTCTACCTTTGCGCCGTTTATATCAAGTGTAGCCTTTGCAGGAGCGTGAGCTACGCTTGCAAGACCGGTTTTGCTTCTCATAAAGGTGGAAAGGGCAAACTTAGGCCAACCCTGATTGAAGTTTGCGGTGCAGCAGCCGTAGTTTGTTTCAAGACCGTACATATTACCTTCAGGACCGTTTGTCATAAAGGGAACCTCGGGGCCTTCAAACTTGGGGCAAGCAACCTGATTTACCATCTGGTTGTACTGTCTTACCCACATATCCTCGGAAAGGGCAGCAGGCAGCATATTAAATGCAAGCTTTTCAAGATGGTCTATGTATTTTACGTTACCTGTGATAGCGTAAAGCCATTCATAGGAGTACATTGCTTCGACTATACCGCAGGTTTCTGTTCCGCGGATGGGGGTGTTACCGGAAATACACTCGTCGCCGTTAAAGTGGTCAAATACGTTGCCGTGGTACTTTAAAAGCTTGTTAAGCATATCGGTAACAAAGGATTCCTTGTCAACGTCCTCTCCCTCGTTTACGCGGTATCTGTATGCCATAGCCTCACACTTAAGTGCCATAGCAAGATTAACAACGTGGGTGGAAGCCTTCCAGGTATCGTGGGGCTCCTGGTCCTTCCAATGGCTGAACAAGCGGCGGTAATCAGCGCCCTGCTCAACTAAGTTGTCACACATAATAATGAGCCAATCCTCGTGGCATCTGTCGTACAGCCAGTATATGGGGATAAGGGTCTCAAACCAGCGGTATGCGCCCCAGGTGCTTATAGCGTGATGCTCAAGGCGCCATTTAAGCTGCTTGATTATTCTGTATACAACGTCGGGTATTCTTTCGTCTCCGGAGCAATCGTGATAAACTATAAGCGCCTTGCATATAAGTATAACACCCCACTCGTCAAAGTTGAGGAGCTCCTCGTGTGTTTTGCAGGGGCATATCCAACCGTAACGGTAAAGGTCGTTAGGGTCATTACCCTGCTTTGAAAGTATAAAGTCTATATATTTCTTTGCGGTGGCAATAAGCTCCTCATCCTTAAGCAGGTAAGCAAGAGGAACAAAGCCGTCAAGCCAGTAGGGAACTCTTTCCCAACCTTCCTTTTCACCGCCTATCCATTGGCTGTCGCTGATGTCGGGCCAAACGCGCTGAAGATTGCCGGAAAGGCCTTCGGCTTGGATTTTAAGCTGTTCAAGAAGCCAGCCCTTGGGCTCTATCTCCTTGGTGGTCAGCATTTTGTAAAGATCGTAATTTGTCATAATGTTATCTCCTGATAATATACTATCCACTTGATTATATCATCTGCAAGGGTGAAATTCAAGGGTTTGGGGAAAATATAGTAACTAATTTAAGTAATAAAAGTTGTTGAAGCACTGTGTTTAATTTGTAAATAAATCTTGTATTTTGATTAGTTGGCGCTTAGCAATCTTGACATTTAACGCTTGTTGTGATATCATTCGTATGAAAAGAAATTTTACGAGAGGTAAATATCGATGAAAAACTTTAACAGAGTGATCGCTCTGGTACTCGTTGTTCTCACTCTTATCCCCATGCTTGTTGCATGCGGCGAAAAGAAGGGCGGTTCAAACGGCAACGTTGTTTCTACCGAAATAAACACAACTGTACCGGATGATCTTAAGTTTGAAGGTCAGACCTTTACCGTACTCTGCCGTGAGGACAACGCTTGGGGCGACTACAAGCACGAGATTGCAGCAGACGAAGGTGAAACCGAGCTTGTAAACCAGGCTATCTATGAGCGTAACGAAGAGGTTAAGGCGCGTTTCGGCCTTGAAGACCTTGTTGCTCTTGATATTCCCGGCCATTGGACTGTAGCTGAAGACTTTGTTAACACCTACAGAAACTCCATCCAGGCAGGTAGCCAGAGCTACGACCTTATAATGAGCCAGGCGGCTTATATGGCAAACCCCGACCTTACAGACCTTTACATGAATATGTATGAGGTTCCCTACGTTAAGGATAACCTTAACGCACCTCACTACTTTAGTGACGTTACAAACGAACTTACAGTTAACGGACAGCTTAAGTTTATAGTAGGTGACTACTCCCTTACATATTGGGAAAATATCTACGTAATGTTCTTTAACAAGAACCTTGCAGAGGACTACAACCTTGAAAACATCTATGACCTTGTTAACAACGGTGAATGGACCGTGGATAAGCTTATCGAGCTTTCCAAGGACAGATATACCGATGACGGTAACACCGAGGTAGGTTCAGAGGATACATTTGGTTATATCTCTGATATTAACAACACTACCGACGCTCTTGTTTCTCAGTTCGACGTTCCTGTAACACAGAAGGATGAGAACGGCAATATCGTTGTTAATATGGACCAGGGTAAGGTTGTTAATATTCTTGAAACAATGATAGACTTCAAGAAGACCAACGACACTTATATGGTTGGTATCGGTTCCGATACTCCTAAGGGTGAAAATCCCCTTGACGAAATATTCGTTGAAGGAAGAGCACTCTTCTATCCCGATGCACTTGGTAAGGCTCAGTCTTTCCAGGATATGGAGGATGACTACGGTATAATTCCTTATCCCAAGTGGGACGAGGCTCAGGAAACCTATTACACACACGCACAGGACGGTTTCTCTGTTGCAGTTATTCCTACCGACGCTCCCAATAAGGAACTCAGCGGTGCGGTACTTGATGTAATTTCCGGTATCAGCAATGCAAAGGTTGTTCCTGCATACTACGATCAGGCACTTAAGTTCAAGTATTCCCGTGATGAGGATACAGGTACAATGCTTAACATCATCCGTGACGGTATCCGCTTCAACTTTGGTTACTTCTACGGCTACCACATCGGTTGCGGTAACATCTTCAGAACCTGTATAGCAGACGAAAACCCCAACTTCGTTTCTTACTACGGTGCTAACGAAAAGGGTTACACACGCAGACTTAAGGAAGTTATCAGATCCTATAGCGAAGAGTAATTACAAAAAGACAGGCTTGTGCCTGTCTTTTTTTTATTTTTGTTGAATTCTTGCGCTTTATATGTTACAATAATCGTATAATGTAAATGATAGGGAGAAAAGCATATGATAAAGATAGAACGCGTAAGTGTAATGAATTTTGAAAATGCCATAAGAGGCGCCCGCAATCCCTTGAACAGCTGGGCTAAAATGGATAGTGACTACGATGAAAAGGGTAATTACGTTCTTGGTGAAAATGATTTAGGTCTTGCAAAGCGTCTTTGCCGCGCAGGAAGCGATCATCGTAAGTTTGTGCGCCAGATAATGGTTTCTATGGATATAACAGCCCCCTTGTATTGGTGGAAGGAGTTTGATACATATAAGGTAGGTACAGTTGCCAATTCCACCTCTACTATGCATAAGATACACTCAAAGGAATTTACACGTGATGATTTTAGCTGTGACCATATGACAGAAGAAACCCTTGCGGAATTCGATTCGATTGTTGCTTATCTTGAGGTTTTGCGCGGTAAGTACCTTGAAAATAACGATAAAAAGTATTGGTACGATATGATACAGTTCCTGCCTTCAAGCTATAATCAAATGCGTACCTGCACACTTAATTACGAAAACCTTGTAAATATATACCATGCACGCCGCCACCACAAGCTTCAGGAATGGCATACTATGTGCGAGGTAATAGAACAGCTCCCCTATTTTAAAGAATTCTTCCTCTCTGAAGAAAAGTAAGAGCAAAATTAAAATTCCCATTCCAAATGGAATGGGAATAATATCAGGGCTATTTAGTTGTATATGTATTCTTCGGAATCGGCAGCTCTTGCCAGTTCTCTTTCATATTCTCCTATAACACAGTCCTCCAATAGTGTACGGAAGTCTGCATTAATGGGATGAACGATGTCCCTGTAAGTACCGTCCGGGTTTTTACGTGACGGCATTACGATAAAGAATTTATCACGGGCATTGATTACTTTGATGTCATGAACTGCAAGCTGATTATCAAGGGTCACAGATGCTATAGCCTTCATAGGACCCTCATCGTTGAAGATTTTTCTGATTTTGATGTCGGTGATTTCCATCTCGTTTTCCTCCTTATTAGTCTTGCTTACGTTTTTGTCCGTTGCATGGCTATATTATACTGTTGGTATGTTAATATTTTAAAAAGTCGGCATTATTATTTCGTAAACTATTTACAGAAAATGGAAAAAATACAGCGGTATATGACGATTTTTGTGACCTTGAAACACAAATGTGTAAAATAATTATTTGGAGCGTGAATCTGATAAATGAGTAATAATTATATTGAATTGCTTGAAAATGCTAAAAAACTTCATTTTATAGGTATTGGCGGCATCAGTATGTCCAGCCTTGCTATGATTGCCTGCAGACGTGGATATGAGGTAACAGGTACCGATAGAGCCGAAAGCGATGCAACCCGTAAGCTTGAAGCAGCGGGTATAAAAATAACATATGAGCATAAGGCGGAGTGCGTTTTGGGAGCAGATGCGGTGGTTTATACCGCGGCAGTGCACGAGGATAACCCAGAAATGGCCAAGGCTACCGAGCTTGGTATACCCAAAATAAAGCGCGCTGAATTTTTAGGGCATATTATGCGCCCTTATGCTAACCGTGTGGGCGTTGCCGGTATGCACGGAAAGAGCACTACTACCTCTATGGTGTCGGAAGCCTTTTTAGAAGCAGGGGCTGATCCTACTATCGTAAACGGTGTTAATCTTGCAAAATTGGGCGGCGCTTACAGAGTTGGCTCCAAAAATCATTTTATATTTGAGGCTTGCGAATATACAGATTCCTTCCTTTCATTTTTCCCCACCGTTGCGGTAGTGCTTAATATAGACCGTGACCACGTGGATTACTTCCTTTCTATGGAGCAGACCATAGACTCTTTTAGGAGATACATTGCGCTTTCCAAAACTGCGGTTGTGAATTGGGATGATGACTACGTAAAAGAAGCGTGCCAAGGTTATGAAGGTAAGCTTGTAAAGGTAAGTATGGCAGACAGCTCTTGCGATTATTGGGCAAGTGATGTAAGCTATGAGAACGGTAAGGGCGCCTTTAGAGTAATGAAGGGCGATAAAGCTTTAGGTAACGTAAAATTAGGCGTTCCCGGTGAGCATAGTGTATTTGATGCTCTTATTACTTGCGCTGTAGCAGACCTTGCAGAACTTGATTTTGAAAAGGTTGCCTTTGCTCTTGGCGAATTTAACGGTGCTAACCGCCGCTTTGAAAAAACAGGCGTGTATAACGGAATTGACGTGTATGATGATTACGCACACCACCCAAGTGAAATAAAAACTACCCTTGGAGGTATATCAAAGCTTGGCTATAATAAGGTATGGTGCATTTTCCAACCCCACACCTATTCAAGAACGGCAGGACTTTTTGATGAGTTTGCCCGCGCCTTTGATGATGTGGACTGCGTTATATTTGCAGATATATACGCAGCAAGAGAAACCGATACCCTTGGTGTAAGCTCTGAAAAGCTTGCCAAGGCAGCAGGGGAAAAGGCGATGTACCTTGGCGGTTTTGATAAGATAGAAGAATTCTTACGCAACAATGCTTCCAGGGGCGACCTTATCCTTACTATGGGCGCAGGGGATGTGTATAAAATAGGTAAAAATATCGTAGGTAATAACTAAAAGTAAAAAAGCAGCAAGTTGTAAACTTGCTGCTTTTTTACTTTTAGGAAATTTTTCTGAATCGTGCACTGTAGAAATAGTTGAAATTCAGGTAAAAGCACGATTATATTAGCGGAGATTCGCCGCTTTTTTATGGCTTTAGCACTCGCAGGTGCCACTTAACAAATAATTAACAATAATTAAGGGTGTTTTCTCTTGACATAAGGGGAGAATAATGGTAAATTAATATCAAGATTAGCACTTGAACGATTTGAGTGCTAAAGATAGGAGGAAGGGTATGAGTTTTGACTTTGGACAGCTCAGCGATCGTAAAAAGCTGATATTAAAAGCTATAATCGATGCCCATATCAAGGGCGGTGAGCCTGTTGGCTCTAAATATCTTACCTCCAATCTTCCCATAAGCATATCTTCGGCTACTATAAGAAACGAAATGGCGGAGCTTGAAGAAATGGGCTTGTTGGAACAGCCTCACACCTCTGCAGGCAGAGTGCCAAGTGAATACGGCTACAGATTTTACGTGGATTCTCTTATGCGTAATTATGAGATGACCATAAACGAGCTTTCCGAGCTTAATCGGCTTACTAAGTCTAAAATGAAAAAGCTTGATGAAATTCTGGAAAGTGCCGCCGCACTTATGGGGGATGTAACCAACTACACGGCTCTTGCATTCAAAGGTAATTCTGCTTCGGTTATCAATCAGTTTAAGGTGGTTCCTATGGATTCAAGCAGATTTTTGCTTGTAATGATGACGGGAAGAGAAAACGTTAAAACAAAGGTTATAAATCACTCCCTTGACGTTTCATACGAAGCCCTTGAACGCCTTGAACAGGTGCTTAATAAGTATCTGGGCGGTGTGGATATGAACGACGTTACCCTTGCCCGTATTTCCGAAATGGAGCGAGAGGTTGACGAAGAAGCGGTGGTGCTTATTAATCCCATCGTTAAATCGGTTTATGAAACGGTAAACGAGCAGGGTGATAGGGACGTTAAATTTGCAGGTTTAAACCGCTTATTGCAATATCCCGAATACAGTGATACCGAAAAACTGCGCAGACTGCTTGGTACCATTGAAAAGAAGGATGAATTCCTTGATATAGTATCTCATTCCAAAAAGGATGATATAAATATATATATAGGTTCTGAAAATTCCGTTGAGGTAATGAATGATTCCACCCTTATATTCAGCACCATAACCCGTGACGGTAAGGTGGTGGGCGGTATAGGAATTATCGGTCCCCGCCGTATGGATTATTCAAAGGTGGTAACAATGATGGATTACCTCAAAAATAATATACAGAATATGCTGGAGGGTGAAAATCTTCTCCCCGGCAACGAAAGTGAGGATAAGTAATGAGTATGGAAGAAATAAAGGAAGAAGTAGTTGAAGAACAGGTACAGACTCCCGAAGAAGAAAATTGCGAGCCTGAAAAGAAAAAATGCAAAAAGGACAGTAAGCTTAAAAAAGAGATAGAAAAGCTTGAGGCTGAAAAGGCAGAGGCAAATGATAAATATCTTCGCCTTGCAGCAGAGTATGATAACTTCAGACGCCGCAGTCAAAAGGAAAAGGAAAACTCTTATGCTGATGCTTACGCCGATGCCCTGAAGGAGATACTTCCTATCATAGATAATCTTGAAAGAGCAACAGCTTTTAAGGATAACGATAAGGTGTCCGAAGGCCTTGAGCTTACCCTTACACAGTTCAAGACCGCACTTGAAAAGCTGGGTGTAACAGAAATAGAATCCGCACCCGGAACAGCCTTTGACCCCAATCTCCACAATGCGGTAATGCACGAGGAGAACGAGGAGTTTGGTGAAAACCAGATATCCGAGGTATTCCAGAAGGGATACATCAGAGGTGAGCGCGTAATAAGATACGCAATGGTAAAGGTAGCAAACTAAGCGGAAACGCTTTTAAATAAAAATCAACCAATTTTAGGAGGAAATAAAAAATGGCAAAGATAATAGGTATTGACCTTGGAACAACAAACTCTTGCGTTGCAGTATACGAGGGCGGTGAGCCCATAGTTATCCCTAATCCCGAAGGAGCAAGAACCACACCTTCCGTTGTGGCATTCACAAAGGATAACGAAAGAATGGTAGGTCAGGTTGCTAAGCGCCAGGCTATAACCAACCCCGACAAGACCATTATGAGTATTAAGCGCGAAATGGGTACCAACTATAAGGTAGCTATCGACGATAAGAACTATACTCCCCAGGAAATTTCCGCAATGATCCTGCAGAAGCTTAAGGCTGATGCAGAAGCATATCTTGGCAGCCCTGTTTCACAGGCTGTTATCACCGTTCCTGCATACTTCTCTGACGCACAGCGCCAGGCAACAAAGGATGCAGGTAAGATCGCAGGTCTTGAGGTTCTTCGTATAATCAACGAGCCTACAGCCGCAGCTCTTGCTTACGGTATGGATAAGGAACAGGACCAGAGAATTCTTATATTTGATCTTGGTGGCGGTACATTTGACGTATCCCTTCTTGAAATCAGCGAAGGCGTATTTGAGGTTCTTGCAACAGCAGGTAACAACCGTCTTGGCGGTGATGACTTTGATAAGCGCGTTATCGATTGGATAGCAGAAACCTTCAAGGCTGAAAACGGCATTGACCTCCGTAACGATAAGATGGCTCATCAGAGACTTAAGGAAGCAGCAGAAAAGGCAAAGATCGAGCTTTCCGGCGTTGCATCCACAAATATCAACCTTCCCTTTATTACAGCGGATGCTACAGGACCTAAGCACTTTGATGCAACACTTACACGTGCAAAGTTCAACGAGCTTACTGCAGATCTTGTTGAAGCTACTATGGCTCCTACAAGACGCGTTCTTTCCGATGCAGGTCTTAGCGCATCTCAGGTAGATAAGGTTCTGCTTGTTGGTGGTTCCAGCCGTATTCCTGCAGTACAGGAAGCTGTTAAGAACTTTATAGGCAAGGATCCCTTCAAGGGTATCAACCCCGACGAATGTGTTGCTATAGGTGCGGCAGTACAGGCAGGCGTTCTCGGTGGTGACGTAAAGGACCTTCTCCTTCTCGACGTTACTCCCCTTTCTCTTGGTATTGAAACCCTCGGCGGAGTATTCAACAAGATAATCGAGCGTAACACTACTATTCCTACAAAGAAGAGCCAGATTTATTCTACTGCGGCAGACGGTCAGACCTCTGTACAGATACACGTTCTTCAGGGTGAGCGTGAAATGGCAAGCGGTAACACCACTCTCGGTCAGTTTACCCTTGACGGCATCACTCCCGCACCCAGAGGCGTACCCCAGATCGAAGTTACCTTTGATATCGATGCTAACGGTATCGTAAACGTTACCGCACAGGATACGGGCACAGGTAAGGAACAGCACATTACCATCACATCCTCTACAAATATGTCACAGGAAGATATCGACCGTGCCGTAAAGGAAGCTGAAAAGTTTGCTGAAGAGGATAAGAAGCTCAAGGATAACGTGGAAACAAAGAACCGTGCAGAGAGCATGGTGTTCCAGAGCGAAAAGACCTTAAACGAGATAGGCGATAAGGTTACCGAAGAGGATAAGGCTCCCGTACAGAGCGCTCTTGAAAAGCTTAAGGAAACCGTAAAGACCGATAACTACGAGGCAATAAAGGCTGATACTGAAGCTCTTGAGCAGGCGTTCTACAAGCTTTCTGAAAAGCTTTACGCACAGAGCGGAGCACAGGGTCAGGCAGATCCCTCCGGTTTTGGCGCAGCACAGGGTGGCGCTGATGACGGCACCTACTACAATGCCGATTACGAAGATAAGACCGGCGACAATAAATAATAGCTAAAAGGTATAATGGGACTGCCCGTAATAGGGCAGCCCCATTAAAACGGTTATAACGATGGCAGAAAAAAGAGATTACTATGAGGTCTTGGGTATTTCCAAGGGCGCAAGCGAGCAGGAAATAAAAAAGGCCTATCGCTCCATGGCGAAAAAATATCACCCCGACCTTCATCCCGGGGATGCTGATGCCGAAAAGAATTTTAAAGAGGTAAACGAAGCCTATTCAATTCTTTCGGATGCAGAAAAGAAGTCTATGTACGACCAGTACGGTCACGCAGGTGTTGACCCAAATATGGGTGCAGGCGGCGGCTTTGGTGGCTTCGGCGGCGGCTTTGGCGGCTTTGACTTTGGGGATATCGGTGATATTTTCGGCAGCTTTTTCGGCGGTGGCTCCTCAAGCTCAAGACGTAATGCACCAATGCGCGGTGATGACGTAAGCGCACAGGTGTTTATCTCCTTTGAAGAAGCGGCCTTTGGCTGTAAAAAGGAGATATCCTACAGTAAGATAGAGCGTTGCTCCGAGTGCTCCGGTACCGGCGCTGCAAAGGGCACAAATGCAGAAACCTGTTCAAAATGCCACGGCAGCGGACAAATTAAGGTTACACAGCGCACACCATTAGGTATGATGCAGTCTACCCGTGCCTGCGATGAATGTAGGGGCACAGGTAAGATAATAAAAAATCCTTGCGGTGAGTGCCGCGGTACGGGATACGTTAAGTTAAGAAAGAAGATAGAGGTATCCATTCCTGCAGGTATTGCCGATGGGCAAAGAATATCCCTGCGCGGACTTGGTGACGACGGACGTAACGGCGGTGGCACAGGCGATCTTATAATTTTTGTAAGTGTTCGCCCTCATCACGTGTTTACCCGCCGCGGAAACGACCTCTATTGTGATGTGCCTATTACATTTACCGAAGCGGCTTTGGGTGCGGAGATAAACATTCCTACCCTTGAAGGGGATGAAAAGTTTAAAATTCCTGAGGGAACGCAAAGCGGTACTGTATTCCGTATAAGAGGTAAGGGTATATGTTCCGTTAATAATCCCAAATATAAGGGAGATCTTGAATTTGCGGTAAACGTTGAGGTTCCCCGTAACCTTGATTCCAAGCAAAAGGATATACTTAAGTCCTTTGCAGATGCCTGCGGAGAAAAGCACTACCAGAAAAAGAAGAAGTTTTTTGACAAATTCAAAAAGTAAGGAGAGGCAATGAACTGGACACAGATAAAAGTCACCTGTAGAATTGAGATACTCGACCGTGTAACTGCGGTTATGAGTATGCTTGACAACCGCCTTATGATAGAGGATTACAGCGATATTGCAAGCGGTCTTAATACCGTATACGGTGACCTTATTGACGAAAGCATACTTAAGGCAGATAAGACCCACGCAAAGGTAAGTATGTATGTGGATGAAAAGCATAATTACAATGATTACCTGCTCTTTTTGCGTGAAAGATTTGCAACCGAGGGTCTTGATTGCAAGATAGAACTTATCGGCGTTGGCGATGAGGACTGGGAAAATAATTGGAAAAAGTATTATAAGCCCCTTAAGATAGGCGAAAGAATTAAAATAGTGCCTATGTGGGAGGAATATACTCCTGCTGAGGGTGAGATAGTTGTAAAAATGGACCCCGGTCTTGCTTTCGGCTCGGGAACACACGAAACTACCCGCCTTTGTGCAGAGCTTATAGAAAAGTATATGAAGCCCGGCAGCCGCGTGCTTGACGTGGGCACGGGTAGTGGTATACTCGCTATCTGTGAGGTTATGCTTGGCGCAAAAGAGGTTTTTGCCTATGATATAGACCCCATTGCGGTAAGGGTGGCAAAGGAAAATGCAGAGAAGAACGGCGTTGATATAACATTCGGTGTATCTGATCTTCTCCGTGACGTAGATAGCGCCCCTTATGATTTTATCAGCGCTAACATAGTATCTGATATTATCATCCGTATGGCGCCCGACCTTTCAAGAGTAACCAAATTCGGTTCGGTGCTTGCCGTTTCCGGCGTTATAGACGAGCGCGCACCTGAGGTTATAAAGTGCCTTGAGGAAAACGGCTTTGGTATCTCTGATATCATTTCGGATAACGGTTGGAAGGGAATACTCTTTGTGAGAGTTAGATAAGTTAAAAAGCCTGCTTTTTGCAGGCTTTTTCATTTTAGATTTTCTATGTTGACAAATCAATTTGTTAATGTTACAATAAAGATGTATGTGGAAATTTTAACATATACAGTCGACTTATTTTCACAGCTTTGGGTAAAGAATGCTACAAGGCTGTATTTTTATGTGATTTGGAGGAAAGATGAAAACTTTTAAAAGATTAATTGCTGTAGTGCTTTGTGTTGCTGCTATAGTTCCCTCTATGCTTTTGGGTGTCAGTGTATCCGCTGCAACTGTTAGGGTTATAGGCACCAACAGACAGTTGTTCCTTGATGATTATATCATCAACAAAAGTCAAACCACCACTACCCGTGTTATAGCCACTCCCGAAAAGATGGAATCGGTTATGGTGTTTGATAAGAGCCACGAGGCGAACGGCGCCGTATACTTCAGCGTTGTTAATATGCCCGACGGAACATACCGTATGTACTATAAGGCAACAAGCTCTGCAAACAAGCGCACTATCTGCTACATAGAGTCTGAAGACGGTCTTACCTGGACCCGCCCCTCTTCCTCTAATATAGTGTCCAGCACCTCTGCAAATCCCGATAACCTTTTCGTTTTTTATGATGAAAACCCCAAGGTTGCAGAATCTGATAAGATAACTGGCGTATACGGACAGTGGGGTGACGGACTTTATTTTGAGTATTCAACCGATAACGGTACAAGCTTCCCCTTCTGGCCCGACGAAAGAAAGATACTGGGAACTGCGGCACAAACAGGCGGATGTTATTTTGACTCTCTCAATACCGTTTATTATGATACCGCACGCCAAAAATACGTAGCCTTTGTACGCGGCTTCCACGACGGTGATAATTACAATCTTGCCACCAGCTATGTTTCCGCAAATTCCTCTTCTATTATCCGTGATATCCGCTATACAGAAAGTGCAGACGGCTATAGCTGGAGCAAGCCTGTAGCGCTTAAGTATACCGATGATAATGATTTTGCACTCTATACCAACGCCATAGCTCCTTATGACAGAGCTCCCGGAATGTATATAGGTCTTCCCACACGTTTTGGAACAGGAACAGGGGAATATACTACTGATGCTATACTTATGCACAGTCGTGACCTTAAAAAGTGGACCAGAACCACAGAGGCATTCCTTACACCCTCTGTTAATGAAAGCAGCTCCCATGGTGACTGCTATCCCAGTGTAGGATTTATCGAAACCGGCGACGAGCTTTCCTTCTTTATGCAGGAAAAGAATTCAAAGGGTGTAAGAAATCTTTACCGCTACGCTCTTCGTCTTGATGGCTTTGCTTCCCATAGCGCTGTAGGCGAGGGAACACTTGTTACCAAGGCATTCACCTTTGAGGGTGATGAGCTTGAGCTTAACTACAGCGGTAGAGTTCGCGTTACTATGACCGATACCGATGGCAACAGCATTTCAAGTGACTGGCTTGAGGGTGATGATACCGCTGCAAAGGTTGAGTTTGCAAATGGCAGCGTTTCTGATTTTGAAGGTAAAACCGTTACCCTTACCTTTGAAGCCGATACAGCTGACCTTTATTCCTTTAAGTTTAACCGCGATATAAATGTAACCGTTGACGGAGTTAAGGCTGTTTTTGATTACGCAAGTGAAATAGACTCCATTACCTATGCAGTAGGTAACTATAGTACCTTTGCGGAGGTAGAGGCAGCTGATAGTGCAAAGACAGTAAGCAAATCTACCATTTCAAAGGCTATAAGCAATAACAACTATGCGCTTAATATTACAACTGCAGGCAGCTATACCTTTGCAGTTAAGCTTACCGACGGACACGAGGTTATAAAGACCGCGGATATAGGTTTTTACTCTATCACCTACCATGATATGGGCGGCGGCGAGTTCAGCGGCCAGTACGGCAA
>JAZOTL010000022.1:0-6914 GCA_045657645.1 Eubacteriales bacterium | reverse complement strand
CGAAAAAGATATAAAGTATTTTTCAAGGCAGAACGACCTGCCCGTATTTGTAAGTCCTTGTCCCGAGGATAAGCACACCGAGCGAGAAACCATGAAGCAGCTTCTTGAATCCCTTGAAATTAAGCACAAAGGCGTAAAGCACCGCATATTCAACGCAATGCAGAAAAGCGACGTTTCGGATTGGAAGCCAAAGCGTTAATAAAAAACACACCCTACACGGGTGTGTTTTTTGTTAAATTAATTAAGTATAAACTCCAAAGCCTTCATAATTCCGTACTTACCGCTTTCGTAGGTAAGACCGCCCTGGAGATACGCGGTGTAGGGGGGGCGCATGGGGCCGTCAGCAGAAAGCTCTATAGATGAGCCCTGCACAAAGGCGCCTGCCGCCATAATTACCTCGTCCGAATAGCCCGGCATTGCCCAAGGCATGGGGGCAACGTAGGAGTCTATAGGTGAGCCTGCCTGTATACCCTGGCAGAATTTTACCAGCTTGTCGGGGTCGTTTAAGGTGATACACTGAATAATGTCATTTCTTAATTCGCCGGGGGCAGGGGAAACGTCAAATCCGCATTCACCGAAGACTGCCGCTGCAAAGTGGGCGGTTTTCAACGCCTGTGCTACCGTGTGGGGGGCGTAGAAAAAGCCTTTATACATATTGCGGTTCTGGTCAAGCGTAGCCCCTGCTTCAAGACCAAGGGCGGGGCAGGAGAAACGGTTAGCGCACATTTCTACCGCCTTTTCACTTCCTGCTATATAAGCGCCGCTTTGCGCCATACCGCCACCGGGGTTTTTGATAAGAGAACCGATGATAAGGTCGGCTGCGGGTTCCTTTATATCTACAAATTCGCCGTAGCAGTTATCTACTACAACATATGCATCGCTGTGCTTACGGGTGAACTCCACTATGCGGTTTGTTTCATCAACCGAAAGGGTGTGGCGGTTTACATAGCCCTTGGAACGCTGAATGTATACCATTTTTACCCGCTTGTCCTTAAGCTGTTCGGAAAAGTCCTCGCCCATTTCTACCTGGCGGTATTCTATGCCAAAGTCCTTTAAGGAACCGGGTTGATCCTTTTGGCCTATGCCTATAACCTCGTCAAGGGTATCGTAGGGCTTGCCCGTAACCGAAAGCATTACGTCACCCGGGCGCAGTATTCCAAACAGAGCAATGGTAAGGGCATGGGTGCCGTTTATTATGTTATGGCGTATGAAGGCAGAAGGGGCGTTAAATACCCTTGCCACCACCTTATCAAGGGTATCTCTGCCGCGGTCGTCATAGCCGTAGCCGTCAGTACCGTCAAGGCATTCTTTAGAAACCCTGAATTCGTTAAAGGCGCGCATCACCTTTTCGGTGTTTATAAACGCTCTTTCGTCTATTGCGGCAAAGGTATCTGCAAGGCTTGCTTCTGCTTTTGCCGCAAGGTCAAGTATCTTTTTGTCAAAACTCATATTTATTTCCTTATAACGATTTAATTATGCTTCTGAATTTTTCGCCGCGTACCATAAAGTTGGGGAAAGCATCAAAGCTTGCACAGGCAGGGGAGAGCAGAACGTTATCTCCTGCTTTTGCATCGCTTGCCGCAGCTATAACCGCCTTTTCAAAGTCGGGCTCTGAAATTATTTTGGGCATACCCTCTTTATACTCGGGGCAGGAAAGCAGAACCTGTTTTATCTTCTCACCGGTAGCGCCTGTAAGAACTACGGTTTTTGCCTTTTCGCAAAGGGAGAGCGCAAGGGGCTCGAAGGGGATATGCTTATCATATCCTCCGCAGATTACAATTACCTTTTCACTAAAAGCAGAAAGCGCTGCCGCAGTTCTTGTGGGACTGCTGTCAATAGAAGAATTGTAGAAGCGTACTCCGTCCTTTTCACGCACAAGCTCCAAACGGTGCTCAACGCCGCCGAAGGTTGTGGCAATATCCTTTATTACTTCTTTGCCCACTATGGGGTATGTGGCCGCTATTGCCGCCATATAGTTTTCTATATTGTGATGACCGGGCAGGAGTATATCCTTTTTATCTATAACCTTTTCGTCTTTGTAATATATACAGTCATCGTCTTCCCACACGCCGCTTTTATCTGCAAAGTACATTACCCGGGTCCCCTGCATAGCCTCATTTGCAAGAGCCTTTGTAGGTTCGTTTGCATAATTGAGTACCAGCTTTGAGGAATCCTTCATATGGAGGAATATGTTTTTCTTTGCATCTATATATTCCTGCATATTGGTGTGGTAGTCAAGATGATTAGGGGAAAGGTTTGTAATAACAGCTATATTGGGAGAACTCTTCATTGTGTGAAGCTGGAAGCTTGAAAGCTCAAGCACCGCCCAATCATCCTTTGTCATTTCATTAACGTAGGGGAGCAGGGGAGCACCGATGTTGCCTCCCACATATACCTTACCAAACTTCTTTTCTATAATCTTTGAAATAAGGGTGGTTGTTGTGGTTTTACCGTCACTTCCCGTTACTGCTATCATATTTGCAGGGCAAAGCTCAAAGAAAAGCTCCATTTCAGAGGTAAGAACAGAGCCCTGTTCAACTGCTTTTTTAAGCTGGGGTACGTCATAACGCAGACCGGGGGTACGGAATATGTATTCTTCATCAATTTCTTCAAGGTAATTTTCACCGCATATCAGCTTTACGCCCTGCGCCTCAAGCTCAAGCACTTCGGCGGGCATATCTGCGTATTCTTTTTTATCGCGTGCGCTTACTATAGCATTGCGCTCTAAAAGAAATTTTATTAAAGGTCTGTTTGAGATGCCAAGACCTATTACGGTAACTCTTTTGTTTTTGAAATCGGTATTCATATCAATCTCCTGATATAAGTTCGGATTTGTCGTTATCCTATACATTATATATTTATTTTTGCATTTAATCAACTGCTTTTACAAAAATAACAAAAAATCCTGCTATTCTATTGAAAAGTGTGGGTGTTTATGATAAAATATTTTTACAGTAAAAACAAAAAAGGAGCAAAACGATGAAAAGATTTTTATCTGTTGTACTCACCATTGCCTGTCTTGTAACGGCAATTCCTTTGGCATTTTCTTCATCTGCCGCAACCTATAAAGAGGTAGGCGACGTTAATCTGCTTGATATCGGCCTTAAGGACTTTGTTGCTATAGACGGTGTTATTGACACTACCAACGAGGTGTGGGGCAAGCTTGAACCCACTACCCTTGACGTGACTAATATGGTTCCGTCCTGGATATACAGAGCTGTAATACATACTTCCACCGAAATACGCTTTGCGTATAGTGCGGCAGGTATCTATGTTGGCGCAGTAACCTTTGACGATTCCCCTGTTCGTTCCTCAGGCGATGACTTTTGTGATATATATACCACAGCTTCCGAGTGGAAGCCCGAGCACGGCTTTAACGGAGATACACTTATACTCCAGTTCGACCCCAAGCAGGCTATGACCTACAGCAACTACTCCTCTGTAACAGCTCCTTGGTATTGCTTTACTATTATGGAAGACGGTAATGCTGCTATCCGCCGTACACACGTAGTGTCCGGTCAGTATGAGGACCTTACCGATCAGATAAGCCTTATTGGTACTGTTAACGGTAAAAACTATTGGAGCTTTGAGGCACTTATTCCTTGGAGTGTGATTTGTGACGGTGTTAAGCAGGTAACAAATAACGCAATTAAGGTTTCTCCTTCCGATTGTATCGCTACAGGCGTTACACATAATGCAAAAATGATATATATGGACCGATATAAGTATAGAGATTCTTCTATGCCCGACTATTCCGGTCAGATCCTGGGATACCCCGCACAGGGCGAAATCTGTACCATTTCCAGACATTTTAC
The DNA here is from genome assembly GCA_045657645.1 of Eubacteriales bacterium. Lineage (GTDB taxonomy): Bacteria > Bacillota > Clostridia > Oscillospirales > CAG-272 > RGIG7300. The sequence goes on along the minus strand of JAZOTL010000022.1, from coordinate 3,099 downwards.
CCCCTGTGATATACTCCCCGGCACCAGCACTCCCGGTAGCCACTCAAATGCGCAGCAGGTAAGAAGCTCCGGTATATATCTTCATACCGTAGACCACATATGTAAGGCAGGCGACTGGGTTATAACAACCCCCGCTTCCTGTACAGCCCGTGAGCTTAAGGAGCGTAAATGCGTTACCTGCGGTAAGGTTATGGAGTCAAAAACAGGTTCCTTTGGTCACGTGGCAGGTGAGCCCGTTGTTGAAAAAGAACCTACCTGTACCGCTACAGGTGTAAAGAAGACCTATTGTACTTTCTGCAATACACAGATGTCCTCTAACACTATTCCTATGTTAGATCATACTCCTATGGAGAATTGGGTGATAGAAACCCAGCCTACATATTTTACAGAGGGTTCCCAGTATAAGCTTTGTACAGTATGTAACACAGAGGTTGCCCGCGAGGTTATTCCCGTTCGTCCCTATGAAAATAAATTTGAAGACGTAGATACTCAGGCTTGGTACGCTTCTTCTGTTGAGTATTGCGTAAAGAAGGGCTATATGAACGGAGTTTCCGATACAAAGTTCGCTCCCGCAACACAGCTTACCCGTGCAGGCCTTGTGCAGATGCTCTTTAATATGGAAGGTATGAAAGCCGAGGACTTCGCAGGCGATACAGGCTTTAAAGACGCAGCCGAAGGCGCTTGGTATGCGGCAGCGGTTAAATGGGCAGGCCAAACGGGTGTTTCCTCCGGTGATGGCCGTGGAAACTTCTCTCCCACCACCGTTCTTACCCGTGAGCAGCTTGCACAGTTCCTTATGAACTACGCTTCACTTAAGGGCTATAACGTTGAAACAAGAACTTCACTTATGAAGTTTACAGACAGAACCTCTATTGCAGTATGGGCATATGAGGGTGTAAGCTGGGCTGTAGCAAACGGTCTTATCTCCGGCACAGGCGATGGAACCGTTCTTTCTCCCAAGAATCCCGCTACAAGAGCAGCGGCAGCAAAGATACTTCAGTCCTTTGATGAAAGCTTTTCTGCTTAAATAGTTTTTATAAATTGAGCACCTGCTTCGGCAGGTGCTTTTGTTTTTCACCAAAAATGCAGGTAACTATTGCTTTTGTTTTGGTATAATGTTGTAATTAATGAAGTATATTTATCCAAAAAAATATTTTTTAGGAGGAAAACAAAATGACTAGAAGAATAACGGCAATTCTTTTAGCAATCCTGATGATCGTACCTATGTTTGTTGTTCCTGCTTCTGCGGCTGTAGAAGACAACTGGACAATACTTGCAGGTAAGTATCAGGGCTCAAACTGGTCGGCAAACGGTGCCTTTGGCTTTAAGTTTACCGAAGATGAAAACGGCGGAATATTTATGGACGTTCCTTCAGGCGCAGAATATTCAGCTGCAGGCTCTACAGGTGTAGCAGCCCTTCTCAAAAACGCAAGATACCCGGTTACTGCACTTACCTATAAGCAGCCCGTTGAACTTGACGGACTTACTGCTACTTTTGAACTTGAAGATACCTTTAAGTTCGGTCTCGGAAGTGCAATTTCTTCAGTATCCTTCCTTTGGTCTACTGAAGCGCCCTATACACAGGCAGAGCTTGCGGCAGACAGCACACTCCCCTTCACAAACTCCGGCTCCCTTTCCAACGGTTTCAGAAACCTTGTTCGCCCCACAAGTAAGGCGCTTATGGTTACTCTGACCAATGCTTACGGTACATTCCAGAACGAAGCTATTGCTTCAGACGTTAAGGTATATTACTTTGACGGTTCCTTTATGGACAAAGCAGACAATGTATATGGTTACAGATGGTCCTTTACCGCTCGTAACAATCCTATGACCGGTAATGCAGACTCTTCCGGAATTTCTACTCCCTTCGAAAGAGTAGACTGTAACTACGGTGTTACCTTTGCAGTTCGCGCTGATGAAACCCTCGGATATATCGTATCCGTAAACGGTGTTGACTACTGCCTGGGCGAAAAGGTAGGTTATTTCCCTACAAACAACGTAAGACTTTTCGAGGATGACTATGTAAACCTCACCACAAATTATCTTGAGTCTATGACCTATGCAAAAGCTGACATCGACTTTACAGGCCTTGTAGGCAACACAGGTTATCTTACCGTTGGTGTTTCCGGTATTTCCAATAACGGCGATACCTGCGAAGCAACACTTAAGACAGTTAACGGCGTTCCCGCAGCAAGCTGGACCGGTGAATCAGCTTCTCTTCACACCCATACTCCTGAATTGATCCTTCAAACAGAAGGCTCTTGTACAGAGGATGCTTACACTGTTTATCAGTGCTCCGACTGTGGTGCTATAACTGATTATCAGACCGATTATGCTTCTCATGATTGGAGCGATTGGACTGTTACTAAGGAGCCTACTGAAACTACAGTTGGATCCCAAACCAGAACCTGCTCAATCTGCGGTGAAACCGAAACCGAAACCATTCCTGCTACAGGCGGTGTTGAATGTGCTCACAACTACACCTCCGAGATAACAAAGGAAGCTACCTGTAAAGAAGCAGGTGTTGAAACCTTTACATGTACTATTTGCGGCGACGTATATACCAGAAATATAGGTATTCAGCCTCATATACCCGGTACTCCCGTTCGTGTAAACGAGCCTACCTGTACCCAAGCAGGTGAAGAGGTTACCTCCTGCTCAGTATGCGGAACAGAGCTTTATACTCTCCCCGTTGAAGCATTAGGTCATTCTTGGGGTGAACCCACCGATGTTACCGAGTCTACTTGTAATACCAAGGGTCACCAGACTGTTACTTGTACAGTATGCGGCGCAAGCGAAAAACAGACACTTGATTTTGCCGGTCACACTCCCGGCGATGTTGTTGTAACAACCGAGCCTACCTGTACTGAACCGGGTGTTGGAACTGTAAGCTGTGCAGTATGCAGTGCTGAAATTTCTACCGTAGAAGTACCTGCAACAGGTCACGCATGGGGTGGCTGGGTAGTAACAACCGAACCCACCACAACTACCGAAGGTGAAGAAACACGCACCTGTGGCACCTGCGGAGCAAAGGAAACACAAAGCGTTCCCGCAACAGGCGAAGAACCTGAGGTTCCCACTACAGATTGTACAGTAACT
>JAZOTL010000021.1:0-36561 GCA_045657645.1 Eubacteriales bacterium | reverse complement strand
ATGTTTAAGTGTTCTATATATAAAACCCACCACCGCAAGCGGTCCCCCTCAGCACAAGGCACACTTCCACTTGCCAAATCACAGATTTGGAGTGTCAGACGCCTTTAGGCAAGGGAGGCTTGGGAGAGTGCTAACTGATTCTTTTGTTATACCAATAACATTTCCGAGCATCTAAAGAAACAATTAATTTAAAACATAAAACGATTATTCAAGTTTTTTGGCCGACTTTTTTACAAAAAAGTCGGAGGAGGAGATATGATTACTATTCCAAAATATCACCGTAGTCTTGAGGTATTGCAGTACAACTGCAAGGAGCCTGCGGCTTATTTTATGCCCTACGAATCGGCATATAAAGCAAGAACTGAGGTTCGCGCTGCTTCTGATTTTTATTTTGATATGAACGGAGAATGGGATTTTAAATACTTTGACTCTGTGGATAGAATTACCGAGTTTGGGGAGGATGGCTTTGATAAGATAGAGGTGCCCCGTTGTTGGCAGACCTATACCGAGCGCAACTACGACAAGCCCCAATACACCAACTTCAACTATCCCTTTGCAATAGACCCGCCCCACGTGCCCGATGATATCCCCTGCGGACTTTACAAAAAGGACTTCACCTTTAGCTGTGAGGATATAGAAAATAAAGATATAACCCTTTCTTTTGAGGGTGTGGATAACGCCTTTTACCTTTGGATAGGGGATAAGCTTGTGTGCTGGTCACAGGCTTGCCATACCACAACAAGCGTTTGCATAAACGATTATCTTAAAGAGGGCAGCAACACCTTCCGTGTGCTTGTGCTTAAATGGAGCTCTACAAGCTACCTGTGTGATCAGGATAAATGGCGACTTTCCGGCATTTTCCGTGACGTATATTGCCTTATAAGAAACAAAGAGCATATAGAGGATATAGCTATAACCGCCCTGCCCGACGAGGATTTTGGCGGTGCAAAGGTTAGCTGTAAGCTTAAAAAGACAGGTGCGGGTGAGGTTATCTACCGCCTGTTTGATGCTGATGGTAAGGAGCTTGCCTTTGGCAGTAGCGAGGAAGGCTTTGAAGCCAAAATAGAAAATCCCCGCCTTTGGAGTGCGGAGGATCCTTATCTTTACACCCTGCAGCTTGAATACAAGGGTGAATATATTCTTCAGCAGGTAGGCGTGCGCCGTGTAGAAATAAAGGACGGAATTTTCCTTATTAACGGCAAAAAGGTAAAGATACGTGGTGTAAACCGCCACGACAGCCACCCTGTGCTCGGCTACGCCACCCCCGTTCCCCATATGTGGGAGGATCTTTGCATAATCAAGCGCCACAATATGAACACCGTTCGTACAAGCCACTACCCCAACGACCCCCGTTTTTACGAGATGTGCGACAGGATAGGACTTTACGTAATAGACGAAACCGATATAGAAACCCACGGATTTGACGCAGTAGGCAACCGCTCCCTTATTTCCGACGACCCCGCCTGGCGCGAAATTTATCTTATGCGCCTTTTTGAGATGGTGGAAAGGGATAAAAACCGCCCTTGCATTATAATGTGGTCCTTGGGAAATGAAAGCGGCTACGGCGAAAACCACAAGGCAATGTCCCGCCTGCTCCGTGAAAATGATCCTACTCGTCTTGTACACTACGAGGGTGCTAATACCATACAGAACGAAAACGTGCAGGACACCGTAAACGTGGATATGGAGAGCCATATGTACTCTCCCCCTGCCCTCTGCCGTGAGTATCTTGCAAACAAGGAATATACCCAGCCCCTTTTCCTTTGCGAATACAGCCACGCAATGGGTAACGGCCCCGGTGACCTTGTAGAATACAACGAGCTTTTTGATAGCGACGACCGCTTTATGGGCGGCTGTATATGGGAATACTGCGACCACAGTATTTTGGATAAGGACGGTCACTTTACCTACGGTGGAGATTTTGGTGAATATCCAAATGACCTTAACTTCTGCGTTGACGGACTTGTTTTCCCCGACCGCCGCATCGGTACGGGTATGCTTGAAGCAAAACAGGCTTACTCTCCCGTAAAGGTGATATTTGAGGATAACCGGGTAACCGTTATAAATAAAAGAGATTTTACCTGCCTTTGCGACCTTGAAATGAAATACACCCTTACCTGTAACGGTAAGGTGGTTGCGCAGGGAAGCGAAGCTCTTGAAATTGCTCCCAAGGGTGAAAAATCCTTTACCGTTGATATTCCCGAAGGGGATTACATATACCTTGACCTTTCCTTTGTGCAGAAGGAAGCTACCCCCTATTGCGCCGCGGGATACGAGGTTTACAGCGTGCAAAAGGAGTACAAAAGAGCAGAGTATAACCTTACTGCGGATAAGGAATATGAGCTTTTGGTTGAAGAAGAGGGTAATTTTGTAAAAGTGAGTGCAGGGGATGTAAAATACACCTTTGACACCCTTAACGGAACCCTTTGCGGAATAGAAAAAGCGGGCAAGGCTCTGCTTTGTGATCCCTTTAAGCTTAACATTTGGCGTGCGCCTATAGATAACGACCGTGTTGTAAAGCACCATTGGTATATGAACGGCTTCCCCTACGCTGCTCAAAAGTGCTATGGCGCAAGCTATAGCTGTGGTGAAGAATTCACCTTCAAGGCTCAGGTGGGTATGTGCGCACCTATATATCAGCCCGTATTAAAGGGTGAGATTAGATACACCGTTAAAAAGAACGGTCTTGTTACAATAGGAGCAGAGCTTAAGGTGGCGCAAAACGTTCCCGCCCTTCCCCGTATAGGTGTAATTGCAAGCCTTGCAGAAGGTTACGAAAACATCCGTTACTTTGGCTACGGCCCCACTGAGAGCTACATTGATAAGATACACGCTTGCCGTATGGGTGAGTTTGAAACTACCGTTACCGAAAACTTTGAGGACTATATCCGCCCCCAGGAGAACGGCAGTCACACAGGCACCCTTTATGCGCAGTTAAGTGACGGTGCTACCCCCATTACCTTTGCTTCTGCCAAGGGAATGAGCTTTAACGCATCTCACTACACCCCTATGCAGTTAACAAACACAGCTCATAACTATGAGCTTGAGCCTTTGGCACAAACCGTTATCTGCCTTGACGGCAAGATGAGCGGTATCGGCTCCCACTCCTGCGGTCCCGAGCTTCCCGAGCCCTACCGCGTTGGAGATAAGGAACTGAGCTTTGAATTTACCTTAAAGGTAGGCAACTGATGTACGACGTTGCTTGTATAAAATGCCCCGACTACAGTATAGAAAATATACGCCCTGCCCTTAGCGAAGCAATTGATGCAGTTGGCGGACTTAACGCTGTTAAGCCTGGTATGACCGTTGGAATAAAGGTCAACCTTGTGGCAGGGGCAAAGCCTGAAAAGGCTGTGACCACCCACCCTGCCCTTGTGGCAGAGCTTTGTGCAATGCTACGCCAAAAGGGAGCAAGGGTCATAATAGGCGACAGCCCCGGCGGTCTTTATAGCTCTCTTTACGTAAACCGCATATATTCAGCCTCCGGGATGAAAGCCCTTGAGGGGGAAGGGGTAAGCCTTAATCAGGATTTTTCGGAAAAGGAAACCCTTTGTAAAAACGCCGAAACGCTGAAAGAGTTCAAATATACCGCTTGGCTTGATAAGTGCGATGTGCTTATAAACTTTTGCAAGCTTAAGACCCACGGTATGATGAGTATGTCCTGCGGGGCAAAGAACTTTTTTGGCGCAGTTCCCGGAACGGTAAAGCCTGAATATCACTTTAAATACCCCGATTATGATAAATTTGCTTCGGTTATAGTGGATATAGTGGAGCATTTTAAGCCTACCCTTACTATAGTTGACGCTATAGACGGTATGGAGGGTAACGGCCCCACAATGGGTACGCCTCGTCATATAGGGGCAATAATAGCTTCTGCTTCTCCCCATAAGGCAGACCTTGTGGGTGCACAAATTATCGGTCTTGGGGTCAAGGATGCCCCGACCCTTGCTTGTGCTGTGCGCCGCGGTCTTTGCCCCGCGTTGGTAGAGGAGCTTAAGGTGTACGGAGATATAAGCTCTCTTAAAATACCCGATTATAAGCTTGTAGAACAGCGCAAGAGCATTGTTTTCAGCAATAAAGAGGGCTTTTGGGGAAGGTTTGTGTATAAGTTTATGGAAAGCGCCCTTCGCTCCAGACCCCACCTTAAATCGGAGGAATGTGTTGGTTGCGGTGTTTGCCGTGATATATGCCCTGCAAAGGCAATAACCATACGGGATAAAAGGGCGGTAATTGACAGGAGCAGCTGTATTTGTTGTTTTTGCTGTCAGGAGTTCTGCCCGAAAGGGGCTCTTAAGGTAAAGCGACCCCTTATTGCCAAGCTGCTTGATAAAAGGAATGATAAAAATGGATAAATTCATATGCCCTGTATGTAAAGAGCCCTTGGTGCAAAAGGAAAAAAGCCTTGTTTGCCAAAACCGCCATACATTTGATATCTCAAAATACGGATACGTAAATCTGCTTTCGGGCGGTGGAGGTAATCACGGTGACAGCCGTGAAATGATAAAAGCAAGACAGGATTTTTTATCTAAGGGTTATTATCAAAGCCTTGCCGATGCAATTTCAGAGCAGTTTTGCGGCTTTTCAAAAAAAGGAGATATCCTTCTTGATGCAGGCTGCGGTGACTGTTACTACAGTAAGTATATAGGCGACCGCCTTTTGGAAAAGGATATCGGCGCACAGTTTATATGCGTGGACGTTTCAAAGGAAGCCACCCGCTTTGGCGCAAGGCATTTTAAGGCGGCACAAACGGCTTGTGCCAGCGTTTACGCCCTGCCTTTGGCGGATAACAGCGTTGATGGAGTGCTTTCGGTCTTTTCCCCTATGGCAAAAGAAGAGTTTTTGCGGGTATTAAAGCCCGGCGGTCATCTTGTTATTGCAGGCCCCGGTGCCCGTCACCTGTGGTCCCTTAAAGCTGCCGTGTACGATGAGCCCTACGAAAACACCCTTGATGATTTTGCCCTTGAAGGCTTTACCCTCGCAGCAAGGCAGAGCCTTGACTACACCATACACCTTAACTCAAATAAGGAGATAAAGGACCTGTTTTCCATGACTCCCTATTCACATAAAACCTCAAAGGAGGATATTGCAAAGCTGGATAAGCTTGAAAGCCTTACAACAGAGGTTTGCTTTGAGATTGCGGTATATAAGAAATAAACAGAAATAGAAAACACCCTGCAAAATGCAGGGTGTTTTTACGTTTATATTTACTTTTGCAGTGTATCAAGGTCTTCGGAAAAGGCGGGGAGGAAGTGCTCCATAAAATATTCAAGCTCGGGTAGCTTGTAGGAGAGAAGGGCGTTATACGTGGTCTTTGCAGCACTTTTAAACTCCGCGTTATTGCACTTGCACTCATCAATGCACTTAATGTAAGCATCCAGTTTGTCTGCCGCCTTTACGTAGGGGTAAAGCTCTTTATCCGCTTCACGCAAAAGGGGCTCGTAATCGGGGACAAGATCTTCGGGGAGCTTTGATAAAAGCTGGCTTACCGCATTTTCTTCTATAACCTTATAGTTGCGGCGCATATCCTCGTTATAGTATTTTGCGGGGGTGGGCATATCTCCTGTATACACCTCGGTTACGTCATGGAAAAGAGCAAGGCTTGCGGCTCTGTCGGCGTTGAGGTTTTTGTTAAAATACCTGTTTCCTATAAGGCAGAGGGCGTGGGCAAGTACCGCTACGTTATAGGAGTGCTCGCTTAATGATTCCTTATCTATATTTCTCATAAGACCCCATCTTATGATATGCTTCTGGCGGAACACCATGGGGTAAAATGCGTTTTTCATACTATCTTCTCCTGTCATCTAAAGGGGTGCATTTATTATACTATCTTTTCGTTTATGTGTCAATTGTGTGTGAACATTAAGGCTTTTTCACAAAACTTTGCATAAATAAGGAAAAATCTAATATATTTATAGTGTAAAAAAATCCTATGCGAATTTTGTGAAAAGTGCACAAAAATTTTGAACTTTTTTGTCGGGTCAAATTTTTTAAATTGTGGCAACCTGAAAACAAAAAGTTAACAAAATATATCAAAAAAATTCACAAACCGCAGGAAAAAGAGGGGTAATTTTGCAAAATGTTTTCAAATTCACCGACTGATTTTTTACTCTTGTTCAAAAAACATTTTCATTCCCCGAAAAGATGATTTTTTTGTATCTGAAAATCGGTTCAAAAACAAGTTACAAAATTGCCTGCGAAGGCTTATGACATAAGGCGACAATTAAAGTGCGTACTTGACATTTAAAGGCAGCCGTGGTATTATATTATACAGTAAAAAATGAAAGAAAATTGTGCATATTTCAACTGATGTGCGCACCCTGCTTGGCGGGTGCCTGATTTTTTTAAAATCGGGGTACCCGTCGGGTTTGTCGTCCTCTTTTAGAGGTTTTCTTACATTGACAAGCATTCCGTTAGGAGGTAGAAAAAATGAAGCATGGGATCAAAAGAATCCTGTCGTTTTTATTGGCGGTAATAATGCTTATGGGCAGCCTGTCACTGACCACCGGCGTATTCGCAGATGAAAACGAGCCCGCAGCAGGCACAGATATTACAGGCGCTGCGGATGATTATGTCTTCGAGTATGATGCAGAGGCCATTCTTAAGCTTGGTAACGCTGTGTCCTACGATGAGTACACAAAGCTCCACGAAGGCAAGGACTACAAGGAGGAGGAGTTTATCGTATATGCGGCAGATGCATATGACGATGCGGCTTCCACAGTAAAGTCCACTATTGAAGACGGTTCCGTTTACGGTGACGGCAGCATAACCGATAAGGTTCTTGTTACCCCCGATTCCGGTAATACCGTACTCAAGATAGACGTACCCGCAGAAGGCAGATACGCTATCGAACTTACATACGCATCCGTTGTTGTGGACGATACCGATGCAACCGAGATATCCACCACCATCGAGCGTATGATGTACGTGGACGGCGAAATGCCCTTCTCTGAAGCAAGATATCTTTACTTCCCCCGTACCTGGGAGTATGAGTATGAAACCGATAAAAACGGTGAAGAGGTGCTCCTTGAAAGCACCGTATACTTTGAGGACGGCAAGGAAAAGGTAGAAACCAAGTCCTTCATCAACGACAAGAACGGTAACGATACCCGTCCCCGCCGTTGGGAGGTGCCCGAATGGCAGACCTACTATATGCGTGACTGGCTGGGTTACGAGATCGACCCCCTCCAGGTATATTTTACCGAGGGCGAGCACACCATAACCCTTACTTCCAACCGCGAGCAGATGGTAATACACTCCCTGCGCTTCTATCCTTACGAAGAGGAAATAAGCTACGAGGATTTCCTCAAGGAGATGAAGAAGAAGGGCGTTAAGGAATACACAGGTGACGAAAGAATAATCGTACAGGCGGAGAACCCCACAAGCGTTTCCGTACAGAACGTTATTCCCAGTAATGACAGAACATCTTCCATCAGTATTCCCCAGCATCCCGCGCAGATCAGATATAATCTTCTTGATAACGCAACTGCGAACAACTGGATGAAGTATGAGGTAGAAGCTCCCGAAACAGGACTTTACTCACTTTCATTCCGCTTCCGTCAGAACACACAGATCGGTATGTTTACTTCAAGACGTGTGAAGATAAACAACGAGATACAGTTCCGCGAAGCAAGCTACCTGCGTTTCCCCTTTGAAACAGGCTTCCAGAGCTCTTACGCTACCAACGGTGAAGATACATACCTGTTCTACCTTGAAAAGGGAACAAACGTTGTTGAGCTGGAGATAGTGCTTGGCGATATGGAGCAGTACGTTTACCGTATCAAGGAGCTTATCAACGACCTTAACTTTGCATATCAGGAAATGCTTAAGATAACAGGTCCCGTGCCGGACTCCAACCGTGACTACGGCTTCCAGAGACTTGTTCCCGAGCATATTGTTACAATAGCAAATGCAGCAAACGAGCTGTATGACATAGAGGAATCCATTGTCGAAATGACAGGCGAGAAGGGCGATATGACAAACACCCTTCACACGATAGCGGAGCTCTATGAAAAGATGGCGCTTAACGAATACGAAATAGCCCCCAACTTCCTGACGTTTAAAAACTATATAATTTCACTTAGTGACTGGTTATATTCAGCACTGGCACAGCCCCTTAAGCTTGACTTCTTTGTATTTGCCGCAGCAGATGCAAAGCTGCCCCGTGCCGTATCAAACGGCTTTGAAAAGGCGTGGTTTGAGTGCAAGGCCTTTGTTGCCAGCTTCACAATGGACTATACCACAATCGGTTTCTCTGATGATGCTAACACCACTACAAAGCGCGAAATTGAAATGTGGGCGATATCCGACCGTGAGTCTATGCTTATATACAGATATCTGGTGGATAACTACTTTACACCCGATTCCGGCATAAGCCTACGAATCAAGGTTATTACCGCGGGTCTTACCGAGGCGATACTGGCAGGCATTGGTCCTGACGTTTCCTTTATGGATTCGGCAAATACCATCACGTTTGGTATGCGTACTGCACTTCTTCCCCTTGAAAATTACGAGGGCTTTGATGAAGTTATGGCCCAGTACCCGGCGCCCCTTAAGGATAAGCTGACTATGGTTGGTAAAAACGACCCGGACAACTGGCATACCTACGGTGTACCTACCAACATCATAGTTCCTATGACCTTCTACAGACTTGACGTACTTGCAGAGCTTGGTATTGAGGCACCCCAGTCCTGGGACGAGCTGCTTGCTTGTATGCCCGCACTTCTTAATAATAATATGGACGTTGGCTTGCCTAACGGTCTTGTTGGTACACAGCTCTTTGTATATCAGCAGGAGGGCGGAAATATGTACAAGGATAACGGTAAGGCAGTAAACCTTGACGATAAGGTTTCACTTTCTGCATTCAAAACAATGTGCGAAATGTTCCAGAAGTACAGCTGCCCCGTAGCTTATGATATAACCCGTTTCCGTACAGGTGAGGTTCCCATAATGGTAGCCGAGGACGCTATTACAACCTACAACCAGCTTATGGCATTCTATGATATAAGAGGCTTGTGGCAGATGGCTCCCGCAATCGGTACCGTTCGTGAGGACGGAAGTATCAACCGTACCGCAACAGTAAATACTCAGGCAATGATCATCCCCCGTGGCGGTGAGGATCCCGAAGCTGCTTGGGAATACATCAAGTGGTACTGCGGTGCTGATTCTCAGCAAAGACAGGCAAGAGAAAATATTGCGGTTACAATGCCTACAAATAAGTTCTCTACCGCGAATACACAGGTACTTCTGGCACAGAAGTGGACCGAGCAGGAGCGCGCTGCTATAGCATCAATGCTTGGGCAGGTAGATGCAGTTCCCGAATATCCCGGTTCCTACATTCTTACCCAGTACGTACAGTTTGCTTTCCTTAATGCGTATAACGACGGACAGAACCCTGCTGATGCAATGCTTGAGCAGATATCCTATATGAATAAGGAATTAACGCGTAAGCGTAAAGAATTCGGTTTGGACTACAACGAGATTTCCTATGATAAGGACGATAAGTCCGGTCAAAAGGAAGACTGACAGTAATTCATCTGAAAAATAAGTAAAGAAGGAGAATTTACTCATGCAAGATACTGCTGTAAAAAAGAGTACCAAGCCGAGAAAGTCTAAAGAGCCTATCTCAAAAAAAGATATGACTAAATGGCAGTACACACGCAGTGAGATGAAGAGAACAAGAGCCGGTTACTTTATGATCGCTCCCTTTATGATAATGTTCTGCATCTTCACCGTGCTGCCGGTTATCCTTTCCATACTGCTGGGCTTTACATCCTTTGATATGTTTACCTGGCCGCAGTTCATCGGATTTGATAACTTTATCAGAATGTTTTTGGATGACGACCTGTTTATAACAGCTTTAAAGAATACACTTATATTCGCTGTAACCACAGGTCCCGCATCCTTCCTCTTGAGTTTTATACTCGCTTGGTTTATTAACGAGCTTCCTCCGAAGCTTCGTGCATTAGTTACATTTATATTCTATGCCCCCGGTATTTCCGGCGGTGCTGTGCCCATCTTCCAGCTTATATTTAAAAATGATATCTACGGATACGCAAACGGTTGGATGATGAAGCTTGGTCTTATCACAGAGCCTATACTTTGGTTCCAGGATGAAACCTATATCGTACCCCTGATGATCTTTATTTCCATCTGGACCAGCTTGGGTATGTCCTTCCTGTCATTTATCGCAGGTCTTCAGGCTATCGACAGAAGCCAGTACGAGGCAGGCGCGGTTGACGGAATTAAAAACAGATGGCAGGAGGTGTGGTTTATCACACTTCCCAATATGAAATCTATGCTGATGTTCGGTGCGGTAATGTCTATTACCAGTGCCTTCAGTTTCGGTACTATCGTAACTCAGCTTTGCGGTACCCCTTCGGTAAACTACTGTGCATGGACACTTAATCATCACCTTGCAGAGTATATGACCACTCGTTTTGAGTTTGGTTATGCTTCGGCTATCGCACTTGTAATGTTTATTCTGTGCTTCGGTGCAAATAAGCTTATAAACAAAATGTTGGCAAAGGTGGGACAGTAGTATGGCAAGAGAAAAAAGATTACGTGTCAGAAAACATAAGGTCGTACTTAACCGTTCCGTTGGCGGCGATACAGCTATTACAGTAATGCTGGTTGTCCTGGGCGTGCTTATGTTCCTTCCTATGTACAACGCACTCATTACATCCTTTAAACCCCTTGGTGAGCTTTCCATCACACCCCCTAAGTTCTACGTAATGAAGCCCACCTTCAAAAACTATATCGACCTGTTCACCAATATGAACCAGACCTGGGTTCCTATCTCCAGATATATCTTCAATACAGTATATATCTCGGTAGCATCTACCTTTGGTGCCCTGCTTTTCGGTTCCATGACCGCATACGCTCTTTCCAAGATCCGTATGCCCGGTTACAAGTGGATGAACGACCTTATAGTTTACTCCCTGATGATAGGTTCTACCATTACAGGTACATATAACTTCATCATCTACTGTAAGGTAGGTATGCTTAACACCTACTCCATCTCAATTCTTCCCGTATGGGCATCCACCCTTGGTCTTTACCTTATGAAGAACTTTATCGATGACGGTATTTCCGATGAGATGATCGAGGCAGCGCGTATCGACGGCGCAAAGGAGCTTTATATATATTGGAAGATAGCGATGCCCCTGGTAAAGCCCGCATGGCTTACCCTTATAGTTACAACATTCCAGCAGGTATGGAACGCAGGTGCTTCCGTATACGTATGGAGTGAACAGCTCAAAACCTTTAACTCTGCGGTTGCACAGATCACAGCAGCGGCAGGTACAAGCGTTGGTGCGGCAACAGCAGGTTCCGTGCTTATGATGAGCGTACCGATAATCGTATTCGTTGTTAACCAGAGCCAGATCGTTGAAACAATGGCTTCTTCGGGTATGAAGGACTAAGGAGGTTAGTAATATATAATGAAGAGATTTATTTCATTTATCACTGTCCTCATGTGCTTTATTATGCTGCTGGGCTCATTTTCCAGCTATGCAGCAGCATATAAGTCCTACACATATTCCATCGATGGTTTCCCTGTGGATTCCCCCGATGGATATACCCCGGACAGGCAGGTAACACCGGCAGATATGAACCTTGCGGCAGCCCCCAGCGGTCTTGACACACTCAACGACCCCGCTGATATGGTTACCGATAAAGAGGAAAACGTTTATATCGTTGACCGTGGAAACAACCGTATCTTAATGCTTGATAAGTATTACAAGTTCAAGCTTGAGTTCGGTATGAGCTTCTACAATGACCAGGGAGTTCCGGACTCTCTTGAAAGCCCCAGCGGTATGTATGTAACAGAGCAGTTCATCTATGTTGCAGATACCGAGAACAGCCGTATCGTTGTTTTTGACCGTTTGGGTAATTTCCACCACATAGTTGAAGAGCCCAGCGCAGATATTATGCGTTCCGACTCTATCTATAAGCCTGTTGCTCTTGCAGTTGACAGCATAGGCAATATGTATATCGTATCTTCTACAACATACGAAGGTGTTATAGTTCTTAAGGAAGACGGAAGCTTCCAGTGTTATCTGGGTGCACAGCAGGTTTCTGTAAACGCTGCAGAGCTTATCTGGCTCCAGTTTATGACTGCTGAACAGAGAGCACAGACTGCTTCCTACCTTTCTACAGAGTATAACAATATTACAATCGACGAAGAGGGCTTTGTATTCGTTACAAGCTCCAACATTGCAGAAGCTGACCAGCAGGCTGCAATTGAAGGCAAGAGCAGTGCTCACTCACCTGTAAAGAAGCTTAACTCTTCAGGTGATGACGTAATGGCACGAAGCGGCTTCTTCGGCCCCGGCGGTGAGGTTTCTGTAATCTGGGATTCCAAGGACGACAACGTTATCACCGGTGCTTCCAAGATAATCGACGTTGCTATGGGTGAAGAGGGAACCTGGTCCATCCTTGATGAAAAGCGTTCCAAGGTATACACCTATGATGCATACGGAAGATTGCTGTTTGTTTTCGGTGATAAGGGCGAAATGCTTGGTAACATCGAAACAGCAGAGGCTCTTACGTATCAGGGCTCAAAGCTCTTGCTTCTTGATAAGGGCTTATCTACCAATATCACAGTTTACGAGAGAACCGAATACGGCGACATCCTTATAAATGCGCTCCATAACGATAACGAGCGTAATTATGACGCCGCAGTTGAGGACTGGGAAAAGATACTCCAGAGAAACGGTAACTTTGACGCCGCTTACGTTGGTATCGGTAACGCATACTACCGCAGCGGTCAGTGGGAGGATGCTATGGAGTATTACAAGTATGCATATGATACCGATGGATATTCCAAGGCGTTCCAGGAATACCGTAAGGAATGGATATCAAAGTACGTGCTTGTTGTTCCCGTAGCGGTTATCGCAATAGTATTTGTTCTTTCCAAGTTCTTTAAATGGGTAAACAAGGTAAACGACGGCGCTATCCTCAAGAGCGGCAGACGTTCCTTCAAGGAAGAAGTGCTGTATGCATTCCATCTGTTCGGCCATCCCTTTGACGGCTTCTGGGATCTGAAGCACGAAAAACGTGGTTCGGTACGCGGTGCTACCTTCTGGCTTGTACTTGCAGCTCTTGCATTTACATATCAGGCAGTTGGTCAGGCTTATCTGTTTAACCCCACAGGTATAACAAGCTCTGTATTTGTACAGGCAGTTTCCATTGTAATGCCGGTATTCCTTTGGGTTACCGCTAACTGGTGTCTTACCACTCTTTGTGATGGTGAAGGCAGCTACAAGGACGTATATATAGCAGTAGGCTATTCACTTGCGCCCCTGCCCCTGCTTGTAATACCTTCCGTTCTTCTTACTCACATTTTCTCTCTTAACGAGGCCGGCCTTGTTTCTCTCTTAGTTACCATTGCTTGGGCGTGGGTTGCTATAATGGTATTCTTTGGAATGCTCGTGACACACGGTTATTCCCTTGGTGTTAACGTGGTAACTTGTCTTGGAACAATAGTTGGTGTGGCATTTATAATGTTCATAGGACTTCTCTTTACAGGTCTTCTCCAGAAGATAGTAGGATTTGTTACAAGTATAGTAACGGAAATTTCATTTAGAATGTAGTAGGCAAGGAGGTAAGATAAAATGAACAAACTGAATATCACAAAAAGATTTTTATCTCTGATCCTTGCCATAATGATGGTTTTAGGTTCATTTAGCCTTGCGGTATTTGCAGATGAAGAAGATGTAGATACTACAGTGGGTACAGATGACGCAGAGATCACCGATACAGAGGAAAACGCAGAAGATGCCGATTCCGAAGAAGAGGACGGCAAGGTAAAGCCTGAGGATATTTTCTTCAAAAACTACCTTGCACCCGACGCTGTATACGGTTCAATAGAGGAAAAGCTTGCAAATATGGAAATGAAGTATGAAGCTTACGGCTATCAGCTTTATTACAGTGCAGGCACAGGCGAGGTGGCGTTAAAGAACGTTGCAACAGGTGAGGTGCTTTTCACAAATCCCTATGACCTTGCATCCAGCGCTTCCTCCGAAGAGATAAAGCAGCAGCTTATCTCCCAGCTTCTTATCACTTACGTTGATTCCTCCGGCGCTGATAAGAGCATGAACAGCTGTTATGATGCAGCTATCAAATCACAGATAAGATTTAAGGGCCTTAAAAACGGTATAAGAGTAGAGTATTCTATTGGTGAAGAGGAAACAAGATACCTTGTTCCTATGCTTATAGAAAAATCCCGCTTTGAGGAGCAGATACTTAACAATATCGCTTCCGGATTCCAGGCAAATAAGATTGCCAGCTACTATACCCTTATAGACCTTAATGACGAAAAGCTCCAGGATTCGGTTCGTGAAAAGTATCAGCAGCAGTATCCTATAGCTGAAAAGATGGCTATATACGTATTCGATACAAGCTCTGATGAAAGCGACAGATCTATCGGAGAGGTTGAGGATATTATCAAGGAGCACTGCCCCAAGTACAACTTTGCAGCCCTTGAAGAAGACCATTCTATGACCGGTTACACATCGGTAAAGAAGGCTCCTCCGCTGTTTAAGATGGCACTGGAATATATCCTTGACGAAAACGGACTTTCCATTCGTCTTCCTGCAAACAGCATCCGTTATGATGAGGACGAATACACCCTTACCTCTGTAAAGGTGCTTCCTTATCTGGGTGCAGGCTCTAACGAGCAGGCAGGCGGCGGTTACAGCTTCTACCCCGACGGTAGCGGCGCGCTGTTCGATTTCCAGCAGCTCAAGGGTACATCCCTTAACATTAAGAGAAAGATGTACGGTGAGGACTATGCATATCACGAAATAGCCTCCGGTGCACTTAAGACCGAAACTCTCAGAATGCCCGTATACGGTGTTGTTGAACACTATGCCGGTCAGTCTGCCGTAGTTTCCACAAAATTAATTCCCGAATCTGTTGACGAGGAAGGAAACGTTATCCCCGCTCACGAAGAAACAGTAGCAGAATCCTATACCCCCGTAACAATGGATAGAGGCTTCCTTGCTATTATTGAAGAGGGTGACTCTATGGCATCCCTCATCGCTGCAAGCGGCGGTACACAGCACAGATATAATTCTGTATACGCAGAATACAGCCCCAAGGCATCCGATACCTATAACCTTTCGGACGCAGTTGCAGTAGGTGATGATACAGACCTTACAATCTTTGCTGATAACAAGTATACCGGTAGCTACCGTATGCGTATAGTAATGCTTACCGATAAGGCAAAGGCTGAGGAAAACGGCATTGCCGAGTATTACCCCGTAAGCTATATGGGTATGGCAAAGGCTTACCGTGACTACCTTATAGAAAAGGAAGTTCTTGTACAAAAGGAAGAGAATGAAAAGGATATTCCTCTTTATATCGAATCCTTCGGTGCTGTTGAAACAGACGGTACCTTCCTTTCCGTTCCCGTAACAGTATACGAAGCTCTCACCACCTTCGAGGATTTGAAGACTATGAGTGGTGAGCTTAACGAAAAGGGTATAAACAACGTAAACTTCCGCCTTACAGGCTTTGTTAACGGCGGTATGAAGCCCGGTGTTCCCACCGAGGCAAGCTTTGAAAAGGCAGTAGGCGGCGATAAGGGCTATACCGAATTCGTTAAATACGCAAAGGAAAAGGGAATTACCCTTTATCCTGAATTCGATCTTTCCTACGTAGGAAAGGACGAATCCTTTGACGGCTACAAGGCAAAGAACGATGCTGCTAAGGCTATCGACGAAAGATATACCACACAGCGCCGTTACTACAGCTCCTATCAGCAGTCAATGACCACAGGTCTTGTAAACGTATCTCCCGCTGCATTCCCCGGTTTCTATGATAAGGTGACCGAGGATCTCACAAAGCTTGGTAAGAGCGGCATCTCCCTTTCTACTTTGGGTACCGATCTTAATTCCGACTTTGATGACGATGATTTCTATGACAGAGAGGATAGTAAGTCTGTAGTATCTAATCTGCTTGAAACTGCAAATAAGGATTATGACAGCGTTATGGTAGACGGCGGTAACGCCTTCACCTGGAAGTATGCTGACGTTATCCTCAACGCACCCCTTGACTCCAGCCACTATACAAAGGCAAACCGCTCGGTTCCCTTTATGGGCTTGGTGCTTCACGGATTTGTTGATTTTGCAGGCGATCCTACAAATATGGCAAGCGACAGCGGATATGAAAAGCTTAAGATGATAGAGAACGGTTCCGATCTCTACTTCACACTTTCATACCAGAACACTCCTTTGCTTAAGGATGATAAGGACCTTGCTAAATACTACTCGGTTGAATACGATATCTGGTTTGAAGACCTGGTAGAAATATATACCGAGCTTAACGAGGTAACAAAGGATCTTCGCGCAAGCGCTATTGTAAACCACGAGTTCCTTTCCGGTGTTCGTGTGGCTGAAGCAGCAGAGCTTGAAGCTGATAAGATGACAGTTGCCGAGTATGTAAAGGCAGGCCTTACCGAAGAAGAGGCAATTGCTGCTGTAAACGTTAAGTACGCTGTTACCGACGGAACCTTGGTTCGCGTAACATATGAAAACGGTACACAGTTTATACTTAACTACAACAGATATGATGTAACAGTTGAGGGTTATACTATAGAAGCTCTTGACTACGTAAGAATAGGCTGAAAGGAGGAAGAATAAAGTGAATAATGCAGTTAAATCAGCTCCTAAAAAGAGCAGAGCAAAGATAGCATCACTTGATGCCCGCAAGGCAAGAAGCGGTTGGTTATTTATTCTTCCCTTCTTAATCGGTCTTTTCTTCATATACGCCCCCATCATAGTTAACTCCATACACTTCAGTTTTTCTGACGTAAGTATTCATCCCGAGGGCGGATATGCACTTAAATTCGTTGGTTTGGCAAACTATACTGAGGCTCTTACCGTAGACCCCGAGTTTAACCAGACACTTGTAACAGGTATCAAGAGCTTGCTCTTTGATATCCCTGCAATTGTTATATTCTCGCTGTTTATGGCGGTGCTTCTTAACCAAAAGATGTTCGGCCGCGCAGTATTCCGTGCAATATTCTTTATTCCCGTTATACTGTGTACCGGTCTTATTGGAGAAATAGACTCCTCCAACTCACTTTCCGCATATATGTCGGATACAACGTCTTCTATAGATACCGGTAGCGGTTCCGATGCTGTAAACAGCATCGTAGCTGCAACCGATATACAGTGGATGTTTAATTCAATGAAGGTTGGTACAGAGCTTACCACCTACGTTGTAAACATAATGAACAACATTTACGATATCATTAACCGTTCAGGCGTTCAGATGCTTATCTTCCTTGCAGGTCTTCAGTCTATATCCCCTGCGATATACGAGTCCTGTAACATCGACGGTGCATCCGGCTGGGAGTCTTTCTGGAAGATAACCATTCCTATGGTAAGCCCTATGATTTTGGTTAATGCCATCTACACGGTAATCGATGCGTTTACCTCATCTACCAATACTGTTATGCGCTATATTTCAAGCGTATACAACAGCGCGGGCGGACAGGAGCTTTCCTCTGCAATGGCGTGGATATACTTCCTCATAGTTATTGCAATAATAGCTGCTGTATCAGGTATTCTTTCGGTTTACATATTCTATCAGAGAAGAGATTAAGGAGGGGTAAAAATGGATAACGTACACAACACACCTAATGCCGCTCCTAAGGTTACTAAGGAGACCAAAAACAAGATACGCGTTGAGTTTGACCGTACCTCTGCAGGTACACGCTTTAAACTTAAGTATCTCCAGACAAGCTTCGCTGCAGAAATGCTCTGGAAGCTTGCAAGATTCCTCCTGCTTCTCGGTATTTCATATGTAATACTGATGCCCTTCTTTACAAAGATATCCTCATCATTTATGAGTGGTAAGGACTTTATAGACGCAACAGTAAAGCTTGTTCCCAGATATCCTACCCTTGATACCTATAAAGCTGTTATCAAGGATAATGCATATTTCTCGGCACTGTTTAACACCCTGCTCCTTTCAATAGGCTGCGGTATTCTCCAGACCTTTATATGCTCTACTATCGGTTACGGCTTTGCAAAGTTTAAGTTTAAGGGCTCCGGATTATTCTTCGCGCTTGTTATACTTACAATGATCGTACCTCATAAGACCATACAGTTCTCAATGTTTATGAGATTTAAAGAGTTTGACTGGTTGGGAGTATTGAATGTGTTTAACATCATTCCCATTCCCAAAACCAATATGCTTAACACCTTCTGGCCTTTGGCATTGCTCTCACTCACAGGTCTTGGCTTTAAGAACGGTTTGTATGTGTTTATGATGCGCCAGTATTTCCGCGGCGTTCCCGATGAGCTTGAAGAGTCTGCTTACCTTGACGGTTACGGACCCTTTGAGACCTTCATTAAGATAATCATTCCCCTGTCAGTTCCTATGATGATAACAGTATTCCTGTTCTCCTTCTCATGGCAGTGGACTGATAACTTCTACACCAAGCTGTTCTTTGTTGGTACAAAAACACAGCTTATGCCCAGTATTATTACATTGCCTAACTCCCTTGACGTTTCTGTAGCGCCCTCTATGTTCGAGGCTGCTGTACGTAACGCAGGCGCAATGCTTATAATTGCTCCCCTTATAATCATCTACCTCTTCTGTCAGAAGTTTATGGTTCAGGGTATCGAGCGTTCGGGTATCGTAGGTTAATAACCAAATATTAAAATTAAGGCACGCTTCATTTAGAAGCGTGCCTGTTTTTTTGCAAAAAAAGTATGCCACAACCACCTTGCGGTGGGGCAATAACCGTTATATATTTTAATTTAGCTGTTTCTTTAGATGCGTGGTAATGTTATTTGCACAAATATAAAAGCCTTCCTGAAAAGGAAGGCTTTTAAAGTTAAAACTATTTAACAGCGAAAATCATTTCTTTTTTGTTGGTTTAAACATAATGAAGAGCAGCGCCAGTAAATAAACAAATATTAAACCAAGGGAAATGAGTATGGCCAGAGTACCTTTAGGTGCAAAGCTTACTATCAGCAGCATAGGCATACCGAACACGATGCCGAAAGAACTGCCGGTTACAAGATTGTTTGAAGCCGGGGTCTTAAGTTCGGGGTCTACCTCGCGAAGGAGCAGTACGCCGGAGCTTATGGTACCTGTAAGCATACCAAACATAGAGAAATAAGCTTCGTAGAAATAATCGGGATATAATTTTTTGCACACGTAGTAGATATAGTAATGTGTGGCAATACCGCCGAGTACCGCCATAAGGATAAAGGGTACAAGGTAACCTGCAAGGTCCTCAATATTAATGCTTGCAATACCCGCAACTATCATAAAGTCAAATGCTACGCCCGAAATGCGGCTGAGCAGATAGTTGTTCTGATACTGGCGGTTCATTATTTTATAACGGCGCAGGTGTTTGAACAAGCTTCTGCATATTACCGCCAAAAGGGAACCTAAAATGAAGTTAAATCCCCAAAGCAGCGGCGCAACTGTGTTTGCAAGTCCGGGTGCAAATTTTTCAATCAGGGTAGTTATGCCTAACGTTAAAAGATAAGTGAGCAGGTAAAGAAGGGAAACAAGAGCCGCCTGTACGCTGAATTTATCTATAGACTCGGCAACGGGAATTTCGTTTGTGTCCTGAAATTCATCTAAAGTTACAGAACCCGAAACCTCGCTTTTTCCGCATTTTCTGTTTATTTTACCTTTACGGTTGAGTACGTTAAGATACACAACTCCAACAGCGCAGGCACACAGATAACCCGCTGCCGCAAGTGAAAGACCAAAGCAACGACCGCCTGTCATACCAAGGGCTTCGTAGGTGGTACCTACGTTGTTTGCTTGTCCGGGGCCCTGGCCGTATGCCATAGGAAGGAGTATTCCGCTTGCCTTAAAAAGGTTTGGCATAAAGGTGTAAGCAAGGACGAGGGATATTACAAGGCCTACTATTGCCTGCACAAGATAGGTGCTTACAATCAATGCCCCGCTTTTGCTGCCCATAGCCGCACTTGACTCGCTCTGCTTTTCGGGAACACGCAGTGATAATGCAATAAAGCCAAGGGCTATTGCGTGGTAGGTTATTCCCTCAAGAAAGTTGGTGTCTATTTTGATAATGTTGGTGGTGCGCAGTATAAGCAGAATAAAGCCTGCCAATACCGCGGTAGGCAATAGGCTTGTACTGATAAATTTCACCTTGCGGCGAAGGACGTTTGCAAGTAGTATCAAGCCCGCTATAATACCTAATTGTACTACAGGACTCCATAGGTTTGTATTAGCTGCTGAAAAATCCATATCATTGTACTCCGTTCTTTTGTTTTATAGCTTGGTTATAATAAAGCATAAATTTAAGGGCGTTTTCCCCTTTGTTAACGTTAAGCTCGTAGTATTGCTTGCCTACGGTAAATACTACTGCGTGCTGGCCGTGCATTGCAAGGTCTGTAATGTCGGAAAGTGGGAATTCGGTATTGCCGCATTTGAGAAAAAGGGGAGTAATTATCAGTTTTCCCTCGGTTACGGGGGTCTCCTGGTGCTTTATTACCGATATCAGCTTTGCGTTTGAAGCGCTGTATTCTGTATTGTTTTCAACATCATGTTCAATACATTTCTTCTGCCAATCGGAAAGTTCCCTTACTGTAGTGTAGGGCGCTCCCTCAAGCATACCGTATTGATTGTATGTAAAGCTGTTGCCGCAATGACTGCAGCTTACCTTGTCTTTGCTTGAAGAAATGCCATCTTTGCTTTGGCAGTAGGGGCAAACGAACAGGAGATTTTCGAGGTGCTCTGCCGCCGTTTTACTCTTGTACTTTTCAGGGGATCTTTCCTGTCGCTCATAGGCATCCTCCCAAAGGTCGGTCTTTATTACCTCATATATCTCCTCAGGGGTCATCTGCGCAAGCTGCTCTTTTGTAAACACTCTTACAGGTGCGCCGTAAACTCTACCCCGGCGTACCGAGGCTCCGCCCCACATAGGGCTTGCAAAATAACCGCCCTGTATTCTGTAGGTAACAAGACCGCAGCCTGCAGACTTAACAAGCTGTGCGGTGGATTCAAGAATGGGGCAGGTACGTCCGTCCCAGCTGCGCACACCTTCCGGGAACATACATACGTTAGCTCCCTTTTTGGTTTTTCTCTTTATATCAAGTATTGCCGAGGTTGCAGAGGCACCCTTTAAACGCATTATGGGTGCAAAGGCGTGCTTTATGAATTTATATAAGGTTTTCCAGCGGGCAATATGCTCGCTTCCCACAAAGTACATCTGCTTTTTAAATGAGGCACCCACGAAAAGCATATCGTAGTCGGTGGTGTGGTTTGAAAGCACTATGTAGTTATCCGGGAGGTTCTTTGCATACTGGAACTTATAGCCAAAGCGTATTTTTAAGAAGAGAACTACAAGAGGTCTAAAAAGCTTATAATAAAAATTATGTCGTTTTAACAAGAATCTTACCTCACTCATCAAACAAGTCTGGAAGCGTTAAGGATACAAAGCATCCAAAGTGCAAATTCAATTACCAATGCTGCGGCAGGGGTAATTGTTACGCAGAAAAGCAGTAATATAATAAGCAGTTTTTCTGTTATGGTGCAAATAATATTTTGGGTAAGAAGAATTTTGAAATTCTTTGCCGAGCGTACCACTCCTGCAAGCCTTTGTACGTTTCCGTCGGTAATTACTGCACCTGCCTTTGGAGAAAAGAAGCCGAGTGCAACAGGCAGGCTTTTGCCTCTGTAATTGCGAAGCTCTCTTTCAGCGGTAAAGCATACGGCGTTTGTGTTAAGTCCAATATCCTTTTTAAGCACCGAAAGCCTGAGCTCTTCAAGCCGTGCAAGGGTTTCCTGCGCAGGTGGCTGGGCAAGATAAACGGTTTTAAGCTGTGCCAAAGCTTCAAGGTCGCTTTCCGAGCTGATAATACCGCCCTTTTTACCTAACGAGGTCATTGCGTTACGGTAAAGGGTGTTTATGGGGCGTTCCAAGGAAATAGTGGATGCACCTATCAGCAGAACGGTGCCGAAGTTTATTGCCATACCTGCCTTTTTTGTAACTATGCCGCATATAACCGTTGCCACTATGGCAAGGGCAGTAAAGGCGAGCTTAAAGATAAAGCCTATAGTTTTAACCGAGCTGTGGTATGCAGATGCCTTCAATCTGTTCTTTGATTGGGCATTTATCATTGCGTATAATGAATTTTCTATAGGATGGGAGCACTTGACAGTAATATTACCCTGCTGGAGTATTCCGCCTGCGTGGCAGGTGGTTTGGAATTTTACCGCAAAGGGCTCTCCGGGGCCGTAGATGTTGGTGTAGTCAAGCAGTCCCTCGCCCGACATTACAATACCGTCACAGGGGACTATATCTCCCTCTTTTACCTCAATGATATTACCGGGTACGATCTCCTTTGTAAGTATCAGCTTATCTCCTGCGGGGTGCTTTAGCACTGCTCTTTTGGGCAGGTAAAGGTCGGACTGTATAACAGAGGTCCTTGCCGCCTTTTTGAAAAAGAAAAAGGCAATGGAAGCAAGGAGCAATAAAAGTGCAGATTGCACGGGGTTGCCCCCGATCAAAAGAGCAAGGGCGGATATTATTATGTATATCTCCTCGCAGAAAAATCTGCCCTTTTTAACCTGCTTTGTGTAGCTTAACGCAAGCTCCGTGCCAAAAACAAGTATGGGGATAAGGCATACAGCAAGGGCAAGGGAAGCAGAAACAGGGGGCAGAATTGCAAAAAGCAATATCAGTGCGCCCAAAACGTAAGCTATGGTTCTTTTAGTCATAAAATACCTCTTATACTTCGGGAATTTTTACCTCAACCTCTCGTCCCAACTCTGCGGAACGCTGTATGGCATCAAGAATAGCCTGATTTTTTATGATCTGTGAGGTGGGTACAGGGGCTTTGCCGCCTGTTTTTATTGCGTCAAGGAAGGATCGTATCTTGTTGTAGAAAAGGTCCTTTTTGTTTGCAAAATCCATATCGGCAGGAATTACGGTTTCAACCTGTTTTCCTGCAACGTCGTGGTAAATGGTAAGGTCACCTCCCGGCCCGTAGTTCCAGCAGTCGGTGGCGGGTATGCGTATGCCGCCCTTTTTGCCAAGCATTATGGTATCTCCGGGAGAGTCTATATGCATTGCCCAGGCAATACGGAAGTCAATTACAAGGCCCGTATCAAAGCGTATAAACGCCGCTGCAAAATCGTCTACGTCAAAGCGGCTTGCGTCCTCGGGCTTCTGGTATTCGGTGCTTTTGCCGAAAAAGTCAGACTTATATGCCGAAACGGTGGTAGGGGTAGGGTAGTCCAGGGCATAAAGCACAAGGTCTAAGGCGTAACAGCCTATATCACCAAGGGCTCCTATACCCGCAGTCTTTTTTTCTATAAAGGTGCGGTTGGGTATGCCCCTTCTTCTGCCGCCGCCTGTTTGTATATAATAAACCTCGCCAACCTCGTCTGCCTGCACTATATCTCGCAAGGTTTTTGTCATAGGTGCAAAACGGGGCTGAAAGCCTATGGAAAGTATCTTGCCGCTTTCCTTTTCTGCGCGCATCATTTCAATACCCTCTTCAAGGGTAACGCTCATAGGCTTTTCAAGCATAACGTGAACGCCAGCCTTCAGGGCATCTACCGTGCACTCACAATGGGTTACGTTATAGGTGCATATGCTTACTGCATCAAGCTGTTCCTTTTGGAGCATTTCCTTGTGGTTGGTGTAGAATTTTACGTCGCAGAGCTCAAATTCCTTTGCAAAGCTTTCTGCCTTGCCGGGGATTATATCACACAGGGCTACTACCTGCGCATCCTCCATTTTAAGATATGAGGACATATGTGCGTGGGCTATGCCTCCGCAACCTATTATGGCAATTTTTAATTTGGTATCCATGCTTTTGCCTTTCGGGGTTATATAATATAAATATGTATACATTAAAATAATATCATATTAAAAAAATTATGTCAAGAAATAAAAGAACGACGATAACATTCGGTTATCGTCGTTTTTTGTTATCTGTCAAAGCTTGGATTATAAGCGAAGAAGTTCTTTGCATCAAGGTCGTCGGTTACCATACGCAGTGCTTCACCAAAACGCTGGTAGTGTACTATCTCACGCTGGCGAAGGAAGCGGATGGGCTCCAGTACGTCCGGGTCATCCACAAGGCGGATTATGTTATCATAGGTGGTGCGTGCCTTCTGCTCCGCGCCCATATCCTCGTGCAGGTCTGTTATGGGGTCGCCCTTGGATTGGAAGGTGGCGGAAGAAAAGGGCATACCCGATGCCGCCTGGGGCCATACACCTACGGTATGGTCTACAAAGTAGGCATCAAAGCCCTCCCGTTTTATTTCCTCAACAGAGAGGTTTTTTGTAAGCTGACGCACTATTGCGCACACCATTTCAAGGTGGGCAAGCTCCTCTGTGCCAATATCGGTAAGCAGGCCTGCAACCTTGGGGTTTTTCATTGAAAAACGCTGTGAAAGATAACGCATAGATGCGCCAAGCTCGCCATCAGGGCCGCCAAACTGTGTTATTATAACCTTTGCGGCCGCGGCATTAGGGCGTGTTATTTTAACAGGGAATTGCAGTTTTTTCTCATATATCCACATATTCTATACCTCCGTTTCCCAAGGCATGGGAGCATCTGTCCATTTCCAACGGTCGCATAAGGCATAGGGGCTCTTTGCCGTAAGGGGACCGTAGGTGGCTTCGTATTCGTTTGTGCATTTTTCAAGCTGCTCGCGGTATTTTTTCATTGCTTCAAGGGCTTCGGCATCACAGGGGTGGGTGTCTAAATACAGATTAAGCTCATATACGGCGAAGCCTGCCGTTTGTACCTGCCATAAAAGCTGCTCTCGCTGATTCATCTTCATCTGTAGTCCCTCCTTTGCCCCATAAAGGGCTTGTCGAGCTGGCAGAACAAGGTGCCCCGCATAAGGGCTTTATCGCAGGGGTAGATTTCCTGCCAGGTCTGCCATTTTACATAACCCATAGCCAAGGGGACGCATTTGTCGGTGTCAAGGCATTGTTCCTTTACGCTTTTACAGCAAGGCGTATTACGGGGTGCTGTGCGGTAAGGATAGATATTCTGTCTGTAGTATTCCAATTTTCTATTCTCCTTGATTTTCTTTTGCGGAAAAATTGTTTCCGTTATTATACTATGCCTGTTTTACCAAATGTTGATTGACAAAGCCTTGCGGTTGTGATATTATTTTTGAGGTTAGAACTTATCTTTAAAATTGAAGGAAGACTATGAAAACTGACTTAAAAAAGACCCTTTTGGGTATAATGCTTGTTCTTGGCGCAGGATTTCTGTGGGGGCATACCGGATTTTTTGTAAAAAATCTTGAAGCTTTTGGTGTTAGCTCTGTGGAGATAACCGTTATGCGCCTTGGATTTACCTGTATAATGATGCTTGCTTTTATGCTTGTATTTAATCGTGATGTGTTTATAATCAGGCGCAAAAATATAAAATATTATATCGGCGCAGGTGCCGTGGGTATGGTGGGAAGCAGTCTGTTCTACTTCTATTCTATCTCCATGACCTCTCTTTCTGTTGCGGCGGTGCTTATGTACACCTCTCCCATAATCGTGGTAGTGCTGTCTATCTTTGTTTTCCGCCAGCACCTTACCGTTTTGCGTACCATATGCTGTATAGCGTCCTTTGTGGGTGCGGCATTGGTTTCGGGTATTTTGTCCGGTGTGGGTAACGTTTCCATACCCGGTATACTTTTTGGCTGCGCGGCAGGCTTTTCTTACGCTCTTTACAGCGTGTTCTCCTCCCTTGCCCTTTTGCGTGGTTCAAAGCCCCTTTCCATTACCGTTTATGCTTTCTGCTTCGCCTTTCTTGCGGTACTCCCCTTTAGCAATCTTCCTGCGCTTTTTTCAAAGATAGCAGAGCAGCCCAAAATATTGGTGTATGCGCTTTTACAGGCGGTGCTTACCTGCCTTGCACCCTACGTTCTTTACACCATAGGCCTTAAATATACCGATGCGGCAAACGCATCCATTATGTCAACCATAGAGCTTGTTGTGGCAACCCTTGTGGGGCTTATCTATTTTGGCCAGGGGGTAGATCTTCCCGCTGTTTGCGGTATAGCTCTTGTTATATCCTCCGTTGTACTGCTTAACGTAAAGCTCCCTGCATCCAAAAAGCGAAAAGGGAATTCTTGACAAAGAACCCTTGCTGTGATATCATTTTAACAGAAACCTTGAAAGTCTTGTTCCTTTTGGCACAAGACTTTATTTAAACTAAGGAGGAAATATATATGGAAAAGTTTTGTACACAGTGCGGAGCCCAGCTTGAAAACAATACCAGGTTTTGCACACAGTGCGGCGCAAAGATAGTCGAGGAGCAGGTGAATGAAACCGCTGTTCAGCCCGAAGAAACCATCGTGGTAAACGAAGAGCCCGTAAAAGAAGAACCCATAACAAAAGAGCCTGTAAAACAAGAGCCTGAAAAGAAAGAAAGTGTAAAAACCCAAACCGTCAAGGCCGCCCCTGTACAGGTGGAAAAGGAAAGAGTGGCATCTACCCTTGGATTTTTCGGACTTATGTTTGTTTACGCAATCCCCGTTATAGGCGCCCTTGTAGCACTTATACTTTCCTTTGCTCCAAAGAACAAAAATCTTAAGCATTTCTCAAGAGCAGCCCTTATATGGAAAATTATCGGCTTTGTTTGCCTTGTATTGATCTACATAGCTGTTCTGGCATTGCTCCATACCACAACTATGGAAGTATATAATCTTGCAATAGAAGCACTGGAGGCTTATATCGCTACCATCGGCTAATATCACGCTCTTTTGAAAAACCACCTTGCGGTGGTGCCGTCCTTCGTGGAGTTTGGTTTGAGAATAAAATTAGTGGCACGAACATTAAAGTTTGCACAAACCGATTATTAAAGTTTTTGGCCCGCTTTTTTCAAAAAGCGGGGGAAGAGAAAATGAAGTTATTAAAAAAAGTATTTAGTTATTATAAGCCTTATAAAAAACTGTTTATTATGGATATGGTCTGCGCCCTTGCCGTATCGGTATGCGACCTTTTCTATCCCGTAATAACTCAGAATATCATTAACGATTACGTTCCCAAGGGCAAGTTGCGCCTGCTTATTGTGTGGTCAGCGGTACTGCTTGCCATATACCTTGCAAAGCTGGTGCTGAACTATATAATCCAGTTTTGGGGTCATATGGTGGGTGTTGGTATACAGGCAGATATGCGAAGAGATCTTTTCTATCATCTTGAAAAGCTCCCCTTTTCCTTTTTTGATGAAAACAAAACAGGCTCGGTTATGTCAAGGATAGTCAACGATCTGATGGAGATATCCGAGCTTGCCCATCATTGCCCTGAGGACCTGTTTATTTCGGGAATTATGCTCATAGGCTCCTTTATAATGCTTGTTAACATAAACCTTTGGCTTACCCTTATAGTGTTTGCCATACTCCCCTTTATCGTGTTTTTTGCCTTTCGTATGCGCACAAAAATGCACGGTGCCTTTAAGGAATCCCGTGAAAAGATTGCGGATATAAATGCGGATATAGAAACCTCCATATCCGGTGTGCGCGTTTCCCGTTCTTATACTGCGGAACAGCACGAAAAAAGCCGTTTTGACCGTGCCAACGCTGCCTTTAAGGAGGCAAGGCGCAAGGCTTATATGTCTATGGCTCAGTTCTTTGCGGGAATGGGCTTTATGACAGACTTTCTGTATCTTTGCGTGCTTTGTGCCGGCGGTCTTTTCTTCTACTACAAGCAGATAGATATAGGTGAGTTTGTTGCCTTTATCCTTTATATAACAATGTTCTTAAAGCCTGTTAACAAGCTGGTTGCCTTTTTTGAACAGCTCCAGAACGGACTTACGGGCTTGGAGCGTTTTTCCGAGCTTATGAATGAGGCCCAGGAGCTTGACGCACCCGATGCAACAGAGCTTTGTGACGTAAGGGGCGATATTTCCTTTAAGGACGTAAGCTTCAGCTACGGCACGGATGAAGAAGAGGAACGGGTAATAAACGGCCTTTCCCTTGATATCAAGCAGGGTACAAAGGTTGCCCTTGTAGGCCCAAGCGGTGGCGGAAAGACTACCATGTGCCACCTTATCCCCCGTTTTTATGAGGTGGACGGCGGCAGTATTACCATCGACGGTAACGATATAACAAGCCTTACGCGCTCTTCCTTGCGCCGCAATATAGGTATGGTTGCACAGGACGTTTTCCTTTTTGACGGAACCGTGCGTGAAAATATCGAATACGGCAGATTTGGCGCAACCGATGAAGAGATAATAGAGGCGGCGAAAAAGGCGAATATTCACGATTACATTATGACCCTTGAAAAGGGCTATGATACCGAGGTGGGTGAGCGAGGCGTAAAGCTTTCGGGCGGACAAAAGCAGAGAATATCCATTGCCCGTGTGTTCTTAAAGGACCCCAAAATACTTATCCTTGACGAAGCAACCTCTGCCCTTGATAATGAAACCGAAATGCAGATACAGGCTGCCCTTGACCAGCTTTTGGTGGGAAGAACCGCAATAGTTGTTGCCCACCGCCTTTCAACGGTTAAAAATGCCGATGATATTATCGTGCTTACCAAAGAGGGTATTGCAGAGCGTGGAAACCACGAGGAGCTTATTTCAAGGGACGGAATTTACGCAAAGCTGTATAAATACCAATTCAAGGAATAACTATTTATTTCAATATTCATAAAAAGGAAACAATTATACTGTAGAATGTATGTAGGCTCCAACGGAGCGAACTTTTAAAAGAGGTACGAATATGATGAATCTCAAAAAAATAACAGCGTTGTTGCTTTGCTGCGCAACACTTTTTTCCTGTATGATATTTTCTGCAGGTGCAGCCTCAGCTGACGATTTCATAGACGTTGATCCCTATGCGGACTACTATGAGGCTGTTAACTGGGCGATAGAAAAGGGATATATGAAGGGAACCGGCGGCAATAAATTCAGCCCCGAAAAGACCCTTACCCGTGCACAGTTTGCTACCCTTATGGCAAGCTTTTCCGGTGATGACCTTGCCCCTTATGCAGGTAAGAATACCTTTAAGGACGTAAAGGCTAAGGATTGGTATGCTGCAACATCTGTTTGGGCGGCAGAAAAGGGTATAATGAGTGGAACAGGCGGAGGAAACTTCTCCCCCAACACCGTTATTACAAGACAGCAGATTGCCGTAATGATGAAGAACTATGCTTCTGTAAACGGTATGCTCCTTGAATTTACACACGAAAAGGTTCGCACTATGGACCGTGGTAATGCAAAGGCTGCTGCTTGGGCACAGGATGCTTGTGATTACGCATACAAGGTAGGTTTTATACCCCTTGATGAAAACAACCGCCAGTACCCCACACAGCTTGTAACAAGAGCTGATGCGGCTATGTTCCTCTACAATTTCAGCGGTGCTATAGACCGTATCACCACTCCTAATGAAAAGAAGGTAGTTGCGTACTGTAACGCGGCAGGCACCATTAATATAGACGACCTTGCGAAGGTTGATATAATTAACTTCCAGCCTGCTCACGCAGATGGTGTTAAGAAGACCATTAACGAAAACTATATGACAAGGGTGAACGTTATTCGCCGCGAATCCAAATACGTTAACCCCGACCTTAAATACGTACTTACCATTGCTACAAACGGTGGTGAAGATATAGAAAAGTGGATGTACCCCTATTCTAATTGCGATACCTTTGTTAACGCAACCGTAGCGTTGGTGGAAAAGTATGATTTTGACGGTGTGGACTTTGACTATGAGTTCCCTACAGGCAACATTCCCCAGGCAAATCTTGAATATTACCTTACCTCTTTGCGTGCAAAGCTTGATAAGCTTGCAGAAAAGACAGGCAAGGATTATCTTATAACTATGGCTCTGCCCGGTTCTACCTGGGTGTTCAGCCTTTACAGCAACCTTGAGGAGCTTCAGCATTACGTAGATTACTTTAACCTTATGAACTACGATATGCACTCCGAAAGAGATATGACCTATAATCAGTGCGCTCTTTATTCCAACCCCAACCTGCCTCCTGTTTATACAGGCGGTTCAACCGATGCACAGATTCAGGAGTGCCTTAGAAGAGGTCTTCAGCGCTCAAAGCTCCTTGTAGGCGCAGGCGTTTACTCTCAGCAGTGGAGCGATGTTCAGGGTAACGGTACCGTTGGTATGTACTGCCCCGGCAGAGCAAATTCCGATCAGCCCAAAACCTTAAACGAGCTTTACCACCTCATTAATTACAATGACCCCACCGCTTCCATGGATGGATTTTACACCTACTGGGATGACGTGGTAAAGGCAGTAAGCCTTTATAACCCCAGTACAGGATATCTTTATTCCTTTGACGATATGCGTTCTACCGAGGAAAAGTGTAAGTACATCAATCGTTTTAATCTGGGCGGACTTATGGTATTTGACTATACCAACGTTGCAGGTGGAGCGTTTGATTACTTTGGTAACGTAAACAACTGGTTAGGTAAATAAGCGGTAAGCTGTCCAACCAAAAGCAAAAACTTATATTATGATTGAAAAAAGGAGATACAGACATGCTGTATCTCCTTTTTACGTTTTACTTACCTTTATCATGGCAACGCTCATATCGTCCCGTCTGCCGTTGTGCTCCGCGGCGGCGTCAAGGATGCGCAGGCATATATCATCGGGGGTGTCCTTGCGGCGCCAGCCCTCGGTGAGCAGCTCTGTAAGCCACACCCCGTCCTCAAAGCAGGCAGAAACTCCGTCACTTACCATAACTATAATATCGTTATCCAAAAGCTCAAAGGTCACCTCTTCTGCGTTCAGCTCTCTTACTATACCTATGGGCATTGTTTGGGAAGCTATCTTGAAAAGGCTTGAACCCCGCAGAATGTAAGAGGCTGCGGCCCCGCTTTTTATAAAGCTTGCCTTGCCGGTCAGCAGGTCTACCTCTAATAGGTCTACCGTTGCGAAGCACTCCTTGCTTTTTTGTGAAATAAAGGAGTTCAGCATAGAAAGGGTCTGGCTTTTGTTATTTCCGCAAGCAAGCATCTTTTCAAGGTAAACGGCTGTAAGGCGGCTGGCAAGGGCGGCATCTCTGCCGCTTCCCATACCGTCACTCAACACGGTGTAAAAATACTCCTCGTTATTTTTAAAGTGTGTAACGCTGTCGCCGTTAATATCCTCTCCCGGCTTTTTGGCGCTTCGGGAAAAGAACTCGCATTTGTAAAGGGGGGAGGCGGCAAGGCTCATTGTAACGTTGCCCCCTTCCACCGAAAAGGCAGGCCCGGTAAGGGGCGCGCCTATAACCCTTTCAAAGCTGCGGCGTATTTCCTCAACGCCAAGCTTTACCCTTGCAAGGTCCACCCCGGAGGCAATTATCTTTTTTCGTCTTTTTCCGTATACGCAAAGGGTATGGGAGGTAAAATTAAGGTATCGGGCGGCGTTTTTCAGTCTTGAGGTAAGAGCTTCGTCAATTTCATACTCCCGTGCGTTTTCGTTTATGGCTTCGTTTAACAAAGCAGACATAGCGTTATAGTCTACGGCAAAAATCTCTGCCTTGTTCCCCTCAAGAGCCTCGGAAAGCTCCTTTGCGTAGGCGTTGTTGATATCCTTTAGTATATCGTCAATGCAGGGGCAATCCTCAAAGGGGGTAGCGGCAAGGGATGCTTTTGTGGCAAGGGCGCCTTCATAAACCTCTATGGCAATATCCCGAAGCGTTGCTTCCGATTCGGGGTATTTATCATCCCAGCATATATCGTAGGAAGCGCATTTGTTACAATGCTCAAAAAAACAATCCCGGCAACGCTGTGCCGTGCGTTTAAGCTCCGGCTTCTTTTCTGCGTTTGAAAGCTTATGAAATATGCCCGCAAGGGTGGTCATTGCATCCGAAATGTTTTTAAGCTTAAGGTTTGTTCCTCGCAGGCTCTGGCTTGCTACAGTTTCCTTGGCTTGTGCTATACCTGCACTTGTACCCCCACGGTAAAGTGTTGGCAGGGGCAGGAGCTCCATATTTGCAAGAGGGGTAAATATGAGAGTTGCGCAAAGAAGATCCGGCGCAAGGGTGCGCAGGGTGCCAAAGCCCCCTGCATATACACCGTAAAACACACCGCCCAGCAGCGCCGCAATACTTGCCGCCACCGTTCCCGTTTTCCAGAAAAGTCCTGAAACCAGAGCGGAGATTGCAAAAAGCGGAGCGTAAAGCATATTATATGCAAGGCCGCAAATAAGCCCTATAATGCCTCCCCGCAGCATACCGCATTCCTTTGAAATATACAGCGAAAGCCCGAATGCCGCCACCGCCCCAAGGGAAAAGCCGAAAAGCTGCATATCCCTAAGGGCAAAAACAAGGGATGCCATAAGGGCAGCAGTGCCTGCATCGTGCAGGGCGGTAAAGCGGGCCTTCTTATCGAAAACACCGGAATACAGGTAAACAAGCACGGGGGCGCACACAATACCTAAAAGAGCGCCGAAAAGGTCGTAATATAAAAATCCCCCGGCAACACAGCTTCCTGCCCCACAAACAAACATCATAACGGTGGCGCAAAGGGCCTTTATAACTATGCCGTCATAATAAAAAAGCTCTTGCTTGTTTTTTGAAAAAAGATAACTGCCTGCAAAGCGCAGTACAAAGCCCACAGTATATGTAACAAAGTATATTAAGGTGTTATTTTCAAAAATTGATGCTATTACAAGCCCCACGTATATAAAGGGGGTGTAAGCGGTGGCGGCGCACATAAGGGCGGCGCCCATGGGGCGAACCGAAAAGGGGAAAGTACCCCTGGCTAAAAAGAAGGCCAAAAGCCCCAAGGCCACACCAAGGGATGCGTAGTTAAGCCTGTACTTTGCTTCCTGCTTTATTTCGTCGGCAGTACCCTCTACGGTAACATACCTTTCAAAAAAGGTCTTTGTCTTTCGCTTTATTCCTTCAATTCCCGCCAAAGCTCTGCGGGACCATACGTCTTTTGATTTTTTGTTATCCATTTCTTTATCCATCCTTTTAATTTGTATAATAAGATTATCCCAAAGCCTCTGATAACTTTGTCATTGCGTGCAGGTATTTTTATGATGTTTTTTTGCTTCAAAAGATGATTAATGGAAAAGTAAGGGGATAGGCAATTCAAAAGGGGTCGCAATTAAAAAAATAACATAATTTTTTATAAAAATATTAATATTTTGGGAGTAAATTACTATTGAAAATATTATTAATTAGTGATATACTATTGTACTGGTAAAAAAATAAATAATATGCCTATGAAAGGAGAATATATATATGAAGTATTCATTTGAAGCCTGGGAAGGCTTTGAAGAAGGAACTTGGATGAATGATGTCCACGTTCGCAGTTTTATTAGACATAATTTTACACCCTATGACGGTAATGAGGACTTCCTTTGTGAAGCTACCGAAGATACACTTGCTCTTTGGGATCAGGTAAGCGAACTTTCCAAGAAGGAAATTGAGGCAGGCGGTGTTCTTGATATGGATACCGATATTATTTCCACAATTACTTCTCACGGCCCCGGTTACCTTGATAAGGATAAGGAAAAGATAGTAGGCTTCCAGACAGACAAGCCCTTTAAGCGTGCATTTATGCCTTACGGTGGTATCAGAACCGCAGAAAAGGCTTGTAAGGATAACGGTTACGAGATAGATTCCCACTTGAAGGAGTTCTTCAGCGTACACCGCAAGACCCACAACGCAGGTGTATTTGACGTTTACACCCCTGAAATGCGTGCTTGCCGCAGCAGCCACATAATCACAGGTCTTCCCGATGCTTACGGCCGTGGCCGTATAATCGGTGACTACCGCCGTGTTGCGCTTTACGGTGTTGACAGACTTATCGAGGATAAGATGGAACAGAAGGAAACTACCCGTTCCGCAATGTATTCCGAGATAATCCGTGAGCGTGAGGAATTGGCAGAGCAGATTCGTGCCCTTGGCCAGTTAAAGGAAATGGCAGCAAGCTACGGCTATGATATTTCCAAGCCCGCAAGAGATACAAAGGAAGCTATCCAGTGGCTCTACTTTGGTTACCTTGCTGCAATCAAGGAACAGAACGGTGCTGCAATGTCCCTTGGACGTACCTCCACCTTCCTTGATATATACGCTGAAAGAGACTTGAAGAAGGGTATTTACACCGAGAGCGAAATTCAGGAAATGATCGACCATTTCATTATGAAGCTCCGTCTTGTAAAGTTTGCCCGTACTCCCGAGTACAACGCACTCTTCTCCGGTGACCCCCAGTGGGTAACAGAGTCTATCGGCGGTGTTGCAATCGACGGCAGACACATGGTAACAAAGATGTCCTACCGTTACCTGCACACTCTTAACAACCTTGGCCCCTCACCCGAGCCTAACCTTACAGTACTTTGGTCTGTAAATCTTCCTGAAAACTTCAAGAAATACTGTGCAAAGATTTCTATCGAAACCTCTTCTATACAGTATGAAAATGATGACCTTATGAGATTTACCCACGGTGATGACTATGCAATTGCTTGCTGTGTATCATCTATGCGTGTTGGTAAGGAAATGCAGTTCTTCGGCGCAAGAGCAAACCTTGCAAAGTGCTTGCTTTACGCTATAAACGGTGGTAAGGACGAGATAACCAAGAAGCAGGTAGGTCCTGAATTCCAGGCAATCACAAGCGAATACCTCGATTATGACGAAGTAATGCGCAAGTATGATGCAATGATGAGATGGCTTGCAGAGGTTTATGTAAACACCCTCAACGTTATCCACTATATGCACGATAAGTACTGCTACGAAAAGCTCCAGATGGCGCTTCACGATAAGAACGTTACAAGATGGTTTGCTACAGGTATTGCAGGTCTTTCCGTTGTTGCAGACTCCCTTTCTGCAATCAAGTATGCAAAGGTTAAGGTTATTCGTGATGAACAGGGTCTTGCAGTTGACTACGCCGTAGAGGGTGACTTCCCCAAATACGGTAACGACGATGACCGCGTTGACTCTATCGCACGTGATATAGTTCACATCTTTATGGAGCACGTAAGAAAGAATCACACCTACCGCCGCAGTATTCCTACAACCTCTATCCTTACAATCACATCAAACGTTGTATACGGTAAGGCTACAGGCTCTACTCCCGACGGCCGTAAGGCAGGCGAGGCATTTGCTCCCGGTGCTAACCCCATGCATCGCAGAGATACAAACGGTGCTGTTGCATCCCTTGCTTCTGTTTCCAAGCTTCCCTTTATCGATGCTCAGGACGGTATTTCCAATACCTTCTCTGTAATCCCCGGTGCACTTGGTAAAGAGGATAAGATTTTTGCAGGCGATATAGACGTTGATATAGATTGCGGCAACGGCGCTTGCTTCTCACCCACACTTTTTGAATCCCTTGACGTAGAGGAGGAACAATAATGAAGGCAACACAGAATCAGATAGATAACCTGGTAACTCTTCTTGACGGTTACGTTCAGAAGGGCGGACACCACCTTAACGTAAATGTGTTCACCAAGGAAACTCTCCTTGATGCACAGGCACACCCTGAAAGATATCCCCAGCTTACCGTAAGAGTAAGCGGTTACGCAGTAAACTTCATAAAGCTCACAAAGGAACAGCAGGACGAGGTTATTTCCCGTACCTTCCACGACCAGATCTAATATGAAGGGATATATTCATTCCATAGAAAGTTTCGGGACCGTTGACGGTCCCGGAATTCGTTTTGTGGTGTTTTTGCAGGGTTGCCCCTTAAGATGTAAGTATTGCCACAACCCCGATACCTGGGAGCCCGGTACGGGCAATGAGATGACGGTTGCGGAAATTTTGGCACAGTTTGAAAAAAACCGTTCCTTTTATTCCAACGGCGGCATAACCGTTACAGGGGGAGAACCCCTCATGCAGATTGACTTTGTAACAGAGCTTTTTACCCTTGCAAAAGAAAAGGGTATCCATACCTGTATAGATACCTCGGGTGCTTTGTATAACGCTAAAAATACAGAGTTTACCCATAAGCTTGATAAGCTTATGGATGTATGTGATCTTGTTATGCTGGATATTAAGCATATTGATAGCGCTGAACATAAAGAGCTTACCGGTATGCCAAACGAAGGCATACTTGATTTTGCAAGATATCTTGAAGCAAAAAAGATGCCCATTTGGGTGCGCCACGTGCTTGTACCCGGTGTTACAGACAGTCAAAAGCAGCTCACAGCCCTGGGGTGCTTTATAGGCTCGCTTACTAACGTTAAGGCTCTTGACGTACTGCCCTATCACACCCTTGGTGTTAATAAGTACGAAAAGCTTGGCATAGAATATCCCCTAAAGGACGTACCCGCCGCAACAGGTGATGAGGCCGCCAAAGCTAAAACCACCATACTTAACGCTTTTTATAAAACTATTTTTAATAAAAAGAAAACCACGTAAATGCGTGGAGTTTAATATAAACTCAAAATATGTAGCATAAAATTTTAGAAAAAAGCCTTCCCGAATTATTGGGAAGGCTTTAGTAATATGTAGACAAAATATCCGAGCACCTAAAGGAACAATTTAATTCAAAACATTAAGCTTTTAATAATGGGTTTGTAAAAACCTCACCTTTCGTGCTACAGATTTTATGTTCAAACTAAACTTCACGCGATTATGGCTCCACCGCAAGGTGGTTTTTGCCAAGCTTTTTTACAAAGGATGAGAAAAAAGCCTTCCCAAAT
>JAZOTL010000020.1:0-9094 GCA_045657645.1 Eubacteriales bacterium | reverse complement strand
TCAGACTGCGCTACAAGCTACGCTGGATCTGGCAAAATGGTATGCGCAGGAGCATGTCATCCTGTGTCTGCTGCCTGCCTTTTTCATAGCCGGAATCATAGCGGTATTCATCAGTAAGGATTCGGTACTGAGGTATCTGGGAGCCCATGCACCGCGATGGCTTTCATAAACTCATCCATAACCCCAAGTCAGTAAATTCCAGGGGCCGTCAGCCTCTCTTGCAATGACCCAGCTCCAATTTTCATATACATGATTAGCTTCCCAGGCTCCGCCGCCGTTCACAGGTGAACGAAAAGAGGATTCAAAAATCATACATTGTGTAAACTCCGCATCATCCTTTAAGGAATTGCAATACTCAAGATTTTCCTCGCACACATCGTCACCCATATACTTTACAGAATACAGAACACAACCCTCCCAATCTGAAAATTCATCTGTGATTTTTTTGATTGCCAAATCCATATCCTGCTTGGTATATACATCCGAGGAACCGTAGTCCACAGTATAACTACCTGTGTTGCCTTTTGCGCAAGCAAACAGCAGTATTGTTGATAACAATGCTAATAGAATAACAAAAAATCGTTTCATATCGCGGTCCTCTCTTTTATTAATCCTTATACTCATCTTACCACACTTCTTATTTAAAGTAAATAGTATAAATCTCTGCCTTTTTTACCAAAATAATATCAACGTTACAAAGTGAGGTTTATATGAGAAAAGAAGTTATATATTTCAATGAGCCGGTATCCATAATCTCAACTGCATCGGTTGTAGGCAAAAAGGAGCACGAGGGGCCCTTTGGCGACTGTTTTGACGCTTATGATGAAAATGACAGTTTCGGCTCTGACACTTGGGAACAATCAGAAGGGGAAATGCAGCGCAGAGCCCTTAATATAGCTCTTTCAAAAATTAAAAAATCCCCCGACGAGCTTGATGCTATTTTTGCAGGTGACCTTATAAATCAATGCACCTCCTCGGGTTACGGACTGCTTGATTTTGACGTCCCCTTTTTTGGGCTGTACGGTGCCTGCTCCACCTGTGCGGAATCTATGATACTTTCTGCAATGGGAATATCACAGGGCGCCTTTAACACCTGCGCAGCCGTTACCTCCTCCCATAACTGTTCGGCAGAAAGGCAGTTCCGTTTCCCCCTTGAATACGGTAGCCAACGTACTCCTACCTCACAATGGACTGCCACAGCTGCAGGAGCATTTATACTTTCAAATGAGCCCTGCGGTCCCTTTATAACAGAGGCGGTAGGCGGCATCACCATAGATATGGGAATTGCAGATGCCAACAATATGGGGGCCGCTATGGCACCTGCGGCGGTTGAAACACTTATAAGATATTTTAAATACACAAAAACAAAGCCCACCGATTTTGATAAGATAATTACAGGGGATCTTGGCCACGAGGGGTATAATATTGTGAAAGACCTTATGCACAAAGAGGGCTACGATATGGCAGAGGTATATACCGATTGCGGACTGCTTTTGTATAATATAGATAAGGATGACGTCCACGCAGGAGCCTCGGGTTGCGGCTGTAGTGCTGCAATGATGGCGGGACATTTTATAGAGGAAATAAAGCGCGGTAAAATGAAGGACATACTGTTTTTGGGTACGGGAGCCCTTATGAGCCCTATGGCAATACAGCAGGGACTTTCCATACCTGCCGTTGCCCACCTTGTACGAATTAAAAAGGAGATATAATATGGATATGCTTCTGCATTATCTGAGGGTATTTCTTGTAGGCGGTGTGATCTGCATAATTGCCCAGATACTAATTGATAAAACAAAGCTTACCCCTGCACGTATACTGGTTTCTTACGTGGTTGCAGGTGTTATATTAACCGCCCTCAGGCTTTACGAACCCTTAGTAAAATTTGCAAGCTGTGGTGCTACCGTTCCCTTGACAGGCTTTGGCTACTCCATAGCCAAGGGCGTGGAAAAAGCGGTGGAGGAGTACGGCCTTATCGGCGCCCTTACGGGTGGCTTTACAGCCTGTTCCGCAGGCATTGCCGCCGCCCTTTTCTTTGGATATATAGTAGCGCTTGTATGCAAAGGAAAGCCAAAATAAAAAGGAGCCCTTCGGCTCCTTTTGTGTTTTACGGATTATTTATAGTTCTCAGCCTTAACCTCGAAGTATGCCTGAGGATGTGCACATACGGGGCAAAGTTCGGGAGCGCCTTCACCAACGTGGAGGTGTCCGCAGTTGGAGCATACCCAAGCCTGCTTGCCTTCCTTTACGAATACTCTTCCCTGCTTAACGTTTTCAAGGAGAGTGCGGTATCTCATTTCGTGTTCCTTTTCGATTGCGCCTACTGCCTCAAAAAGGTATGCAAGCTTATCAAAGCCCTCTTCCTTTGCATCCTTTGCAAAGGTTGCGTACATATCTGTCCACTCGTAGTTTTCGCCCTCTGCCGCATCAAGGAGATTTTCCTCGGTTGAGGGTACGCCGTCATTGTGAAGAGCCTTGAACCAAAGCTTTGCGTGTTCCTTTTCGTTGTTTGCGGTTTCTTCAAAAATCTTTGCTATCTGATTGTAGCCTTCCTTCTTCGCCTTGGAAGCATAGTAAGTGTACTTGTTTCTTGCCTGGCTTTCACCTGCAAATGCTGTAAGTAAGTTCTGTTCTGTTTTTGTTCCCTTGAGATTCATTTTAATACCTCCGAATTTTATATATTAATTTTATTATTTACATTGTGGGCAAAGTCCGCGGAAGATAACTTCCACGTTTTCTATTTTGTAGCCAAAGTCCTCGGTTTTAAGCTGTGGTACCCCGTTTATTTCATCAAAGGGTACGTCCTCAAACCTGCCGCAATCCCTGCATATTATATGATGGTGGGGCACAAGGGTGGAATCAAAGCGGTCGGGCGCGTTTGGTATCTCTATCTTACGCAGGCTTCCCTCTTCCACCAGTTTGTTAAGATTGCGGTATACGGTACGCAGGCTTGTTCCGGGAAAATCCCTTGCTACCCTTTCGCAAACCTCTTCGGCTGTGGGGTGCTCCTTGGAATAAAGGACGTATTGCTTTACAGCTTCGAGCTGTTTTGTAGTTCTCTTTTCCATTGTTTTCCCCCTTTCTGGCTGTATTATATCACTATTGACATCAGATGTCAATAGGTTTTTCGAAAAAATTAAAAAAATAAAGGTGAGATTAATCTCACCTTGTTATTTTTTATACATAGAACTGAACATCATTATATATGATATGGTATCATCAACGTTAAGCTGACCGTATTTATCGCAAAGCTGTGCATACAATTCATCGTAATTGGCTACAGGGGCAAAATCATTATCCCTGTCAAAGAGAGTAAACACGTCGTCGATAAGGGTTGCCTGAAGCTCGGGGGGCAGATCTCCGCCCAACTCGCTGTCATCATTTACGGTATACGCATCAAGATCAGCAGGGGCTTCAATATTCAAACGTGTTCCGTGCGCTGTAAAGATAAGGGAAATAAGGGCATCAAACTTCGCTTCGCCTTCACTATGCTCAAAGCTTGCTGTATAGTCAAGCACCATACTTTCTATATAATTATCTTCGGTAACACAAGCGCTTACTTCAATATCGCTGTAATCATAATCAAAGCTACCATCCTCGTTAATTGAAGCAAAATAGTAGGAAGCGGAGGATGAAAAACCGTCAAGCAGGGCTTTTACTTCTGCCGGAGCAGGTTTTACAAGATAGGTCTTTTTACCCCCATCCTCTGTAAGCTGTGATTTTTCAAATATTGCGGAAGGAATATCAAAAGCAATAGAGGCAAAGCCTGCCGCAGCACTTGCGGGATCGGTCTCCACTTTTGTTTTACTTGCGCCGTCATCGGTATAGGTCCATCCGTCAGC
This sequence comes from Eubacteriales bacterium, assembly GCA_045657645.1. Lineage (GTDB taxonomy): Bacteria > Bacillota > Clostridia > Oscillospirales > CAG-272 > RGIG7300. Next base: position 5,252 of record JAZOTL010000020.1, on the reverse strand, counting down.
ATAATAGGAGCTGGATTTCATCTCCTGGCCTGCCGCCTTGATGGTGTAGTTCTGCAGATATACGGGATGTTCTAAATCAGCAAAATCCGCGGTTATCTCCATTTCGGAAGAATTATCGTAAGCGGAATATGCGTCATCCCCGTACTTAATATCCATAAGCATTTTTGCGCCAAATGACTTAAGCGCATCGGTATTTCCCTTTGCCTGTGTATATGCTTCGCGGGCATCCACCGTTTTGCCTTTATTGCAGGAAATAAGGGTAAAGCAAAGACAAACACAAAGCAGTAATACTGCCGCAAATCTTAATTTTTTCATAGTTTTCACCTTTTTAATATATAGGAATTTCCTTAGCTTCGGGCTCTGTGTTTGCAGTTGTGCAAGGCCCGATTTTGCCTGCGGGTGCCACCCGCTTTTTTAAAATTATATCATACCCAAAATTCAAAGTCAAGAGTGGGCAATTGACAAGAAAAGCCCGCAATGGTATAATTGGAATGAATTTAAAGTTTCGGAGATACACATATATGAGTTCAGTAATTTCTGCTGTTTCCACCCCCTTTGGCAAGGGCGGCATTGCAGTTATAAGAATAAGCGGTACTGATGCCATTGAGGTGGCAAGCACTATCTTTAAGCCCGCAAACGGCAAAAGCCTTACGCAGGTGGCAGCCAACACCGCCGTTTACGGTTCAATATTATATGAAGGAAAAGAAATCGACGACGGAATTGCCACGGTTTTCCGCGGCCCCGCTTCCTTTACAGGAGAGGATACAGTTGAGCTTTCCTGCCACGGCGGCATTATGCTTACCGAGCAGGTACTGCGTTCAACCTACCTTGCAGGCGCACAACCTGCCGAGGCAGGCGAGTTTACTAAAAGAGCTTTTTGCAACGGCAAATTAAGCTTAAGCGAGGCAGAAGCCGTAATAGACCTGATTGATGCCGAAACAACAGAACAGATAAAATTAGCACACTCCCATGCAAAGGGCGTTCTTGCACGGGAGATAGAAGAGATAAGAGCCCTTGTGTTATCCCTGCTATCCGAGGTTTACGTATTTATAGATTACCCCGACGAAGACCTTTCGGACGTTTCCTCAAACGAAGCCCTTGAAAAAACTTATGAGGTAAGACGACGTATTTCAAAGCTATGCTCCACATATGACCAAGGCAAGGCGGTACGCCAGGGCATACCCACCGTTATATGCGGCAAACCAAATACCGGTAAGTCTTCCCTGCTTAACGCTCTATCCGGTACTCAGAGAGCAATTGTAACATCGGTTGCAGGTACCACCCGTGATACGGTAGAGGAAAGAGTTAACCTGGGTAAAATTATCCTTGCCCTTTGTGATACCGCAGGTATACACGAAACACGGGATGAGGTTGAGCTTTTAGGTATAGACCGTTCTATTGAAAAGATAGAAAGCGCAGACCTTTCGCTGCTTGTTATTGATGCATCAAAGCCCCTTGACCAAGATGATATGACGGTAATTGAAAAGCAAGACCCCAATAAAACCGTTGTAATACTTAACAAAAGCGACCTTGGAGCCCTGCTTTCAAAAGAGGATTTCCCCACCTTTAAGTTTGCAATAAGCGTAAGCTGTGAAACGGGAGAAGGTATAGACCAGCTGAGAGAAATGATAGAGAGCCTCTTTATAAAGGAGGATATAGACTATAACTCCGGTGCGGTTATAGCAAACCACAGGCAGTTTGCAGCTCTGCTGCGTGCAAACGAGGCGGTGGAACGGGCCCTTGCTACACTTAACGCAGGCCATACCCCGGACGTTGCGGGCATGGAGCTTGAGCTTGCCCTTTCCGCGCTTTCGGAGGTAGATTCACGCACGGTAAGCGAGGATATAGTTAACACAATATTCTCGAGATTTTGCATAGGTAAATAAAAAAAACGGCATATGCCGTTTTTTTATTTTTCAAAATATTTAAGAATAACCGCGGCGGAGTTCTGGGCAGCCTTTGCCGCAAACACGGCGTAGTCGCCTCCCTCTTCATCGCTTATTGCGCGAAGCACCGCAAACCTAACACCGTTTATGTAACAAACCTGAGCTACAGCGGCTCCTTCCATTTCACAAGCAATGGCGGTAAAGGTATCTCTTATCCAATTCTTCTTTTCCCGGTCAGCTATAAACTGGTCGCCTGATGCTATAACACCCTTTTTATAGTTAAGGCCTACCTCAAGGATGCATTTTTCTATTTTTTCAATCAATTCATCGCAGGCGGGTATATTAACGATATTAATGCCCGATATAAGTCCCACGTCATCACCTATGGCGCTGGTATCCATATCGTGCTGGCAAAGACTTTGGCTAAGAGCTATATCAAACACGTGAAGATCGGGGGAAAGAGAACCTGCAACTCCCACGTTTATTATCTCATCAGCGTTATATTTGATTATCATGGTTTGGGTGCAAGCGGCGGCAAAAACCTTACCTATACCGCACACGCAAAGCACCGCTTTCCTGCCGTTTATTTCACCTGCAGTAAAGGTCATACCTGATACGACCTCTGTAGTTACGTTTTCCATTTTAGAGGCAATAAGCTCTGCCTCTATCTGCATTGCACATATAATTCCTGTCATAGCCTGCCTCACGGATAAATAAAATCGTTGTTCTTGTTTTCAAGAACGCCAAGGTAAAGTGCCGCTTCCTTTTTTGCGGAGTCTATATCAAGGTTTCTGTAATTACCGCATTCAACGGCAGTATTACCAAAAACATCACCCGTATGCTCAATTATCTGTTTAAGCACTTTCTTAACACAGCAAAGAACCCTTTGGTTATCGGCATTGCGCACAAGCAGGTAAAATCCTGTTTGGCAACCCATAGGGCCAAAGTATATTACGTCATCTGCCATATCGCTGTTTCTTATATAGGTAGCAAACATATGCTCAAGGGAGTGCATTGTAAGGTTATCCATATAATCACCCATATTAGGCTTGCGGGTACGCAGGTCATAGGTAACTATATCACCGTCGGTACGGGAAACGTATATTCCCGCATCTAATTTGTTATGGTCTATTTTAAAGCTTTCTATTTTGTTCATTTTACTTCTCCTTTATACAAGCAACTGCTGACCGTAGCCTGCAAGGATACCCAAAACAGCCGAAATACATATAACGGCAATGGGGTGAACCTTACGGAACACAAGAACGATCATACCAACACAGATAACGGCAGAAGCCCAGAATTCATAGGTAGCAAACACACTAAGCGCTACTCCTGCGGGGAAGAACACCGCCGAGCCCATAGAAATTATTGCTGAAAAAATAAGGGCTATAGCACAGGGTCGAAGTCCGCTCATTGTTCCTGCAACGTATTTGTTTGCTTTGAATTTAAGATAGAATTTAGCGATTATGGAGATGATAATAAAGGAAGGAAGAACCACACCAAGGGTTGCGCAAGCAGAACCGAGAATGTTGCCTAAAAAGCCAAGGCTTTCTACCTCGCCTCCCTTTATGCTGCCGATATAGGTAGAAATGTTAACCGCAAAAGGCCCCGGAGTGCTTTCGGAAACCGCAATAAAGTTTATAAGCTCCTCACCTGTCATCCACGCCTTTGAAAGCACCTCAGACTGGATAAGGGGTATCATTGCATATCCGCCGCCGAAGGTGAAAAGACCTATCTTGAAAAAGGTCCAGAAGAGTTCAAAAAATATCATTTCCTTTCCCCTCCCTTCTCACGGGAAAGCAGGGTGCATCCCAAGCCTATAAGACCTGCGCATATAACCACAAGTATAGCGTTCACCTTAAAGAATACAGATGCAACAACTGCCGCCGCCATAATGGCATAGGAGCCTGCGGTTTTGGGGCAGTTTTTGTACAGCTTGATCAACGCCTTTACAACAAGGGCTATAACACCTGCGCGTATACCCATAAAGGCGTATTTTACAGCCTGAAGATCTTCAAACTGACGCAAAAATACAGAAATAACAAGAATAATAAGATAGGAAGGCAGTACCACTCCAAGGGTTGCCGCAACAGCACCTGCAATTCCGCAGCACTGTGTTCCTATAAAGGTTGCGGTATTGATAGCTATAGGACCGGGGGTGCTTTCGGAAAGTGCAACTATCTCAAGAATATCACTATCCTTTATCCAGCCGCGCTTTTCTACGGTCTCCTTTTCAATAAGGGGTATCATTGCCATACCGCCGCCAAATGTAAAAAGTCCTATCTTGAAAAAGGAACTAAAAAGCTCAAAGCAGAGTTTTAATTTTGATTTTTTGTTCATTTGCCGTACTTATCTACCTGTTCCATAATAAATTCTTTGTATTTTATAACCGATTCCTCAGACATATCACAATGCCCGCGTCCGGGTACTGCTATATACCTTACGTCATGCCCAAGCTCGGTCATTTTTTGCATAAAGGGGTTTGCGTGCATCCTGTAGTCCACCTCGTTGTCTTCGAGAGTGGCCACAAGAAAATAGGGTATTTTAGGCATATTTTCTGCCTGATGTAAGGGAGAGGATTTCTTCATTGCGCCTTCAAAATCATCTGTGGGATATGCGCAGTATATGGTGCGCAAGGTATCCTCACGCTCGGTGGAATGATACACAAGGTCACATACGGGGCAAACCGCAGAAACACCTATGGGGGTATACTTTGAGCGCAAAGCATATATAAGCGCTCCCTGACCTCCCATACTTAAGCCTGTTGAAAGGGTGGGTATACTTCCATTTTCAACGCCGTAGTGGCTGCAGATAGCTTCCACAACCTCATCAACTATTTTTACTGCCCCATCGTTCATCCACGCCCATGGACCGTAATAAGGCATTACAAAAACAACCCCTCGTTCAGCATAAAAATAGCTTAAGGGATGATGCTCCTTCATCATACGTGTGCCGCCGCCAAGGCCAAAAAATTCTATAACTATGGCACGGGGAGTTGTTTTAACAAGGTCAAGACTGTTGTAGGCGAATTTGTTAATGTTGTTTTTATTTATAATACTCATAATGTGACAATTATATCAAAATATTTTCTGCGTGTCAATTTTCAATAGTAAAATTCATCAAAAAGATACCCGCCCTTATATTTTTATCTGTAAAAATGGGATAATTCGTTGATTTTTTCACAATTTAGTGTTGATTAAATAAGAAATGTGTGGTAATATTATATCTGTATGAATTTGCAAATTTTTATTTTATGAGGAGAAAAATAGAATGACTTACAACAAGAAAACCATCGAAGACATCGACGTTCGCGGCAAAAGAGTCCTTGCAAGATGTGACTTCAATGTACCTCTTAAGGAAGGCGTT
>JAZOTL010000019.1:0-7090 GCA_045657645.1 Eubacteriales bacterium | reverse complement strand
GTTTTATGAGCCTTTGCAAAAACGGACAGATACTTAACTGTTGTCATCCAAACGCACTTATGACCCTTACCGAGTACCTTGTGGACTATGCTTCTCCCAATACGCAGGAGATAGGCTTTAAGCTTATAGATAGTGAGCTTGAAAAGATACCTGCTGAAAAGGTTAAGGAGATAGCAAAGCAGAATATTGCCGATATAAAGGCTTCAAACAGACGTGATTTCAGATTTTAAGAGGTGAAAAATGTCCTTAAACGATACAGCTTCTGCAGATAGAGTACACATAAGCTTTTTCGGACTCCGTAATGCGGGCAAGTCCAGTATTGTAAATGCAATAACAAATCAAGAATTGGCTCTTGTTTCGGATGTAAAGGGTACAACAACCGATCCTGTGAAAAAGGCTATGGAGCTTTTACCCATAGGCCCTGTGGTTATAGTTGACACCCCCGGTATTGATGATGAGGGAGAGCTTGGGCAGATGCGTGTAAAGAAAGCCCTGCAGGCCCTTAATTATACCGATATTGCCGTGCTTGTGGTAGATGCAACCGTGGGTATGGGTGATATGGAAAAGGGGCTTGTTGATAGATTTAATGATAAAAATATACCTTACGTTATCGTATATAACAAGAGTGACCTGATACATCAAATTCCTGAAAACAGCGAAGACGTCGTATATGCAAGCGCTCTTACGGGGTGGGGTATAGAGGAACTAAAAAACCGTATAGCTTCACTTAATAAAACAGACGGTGAAAAAAAGCGTATAGTGGCAGACCTGATTGAAAGAGGGGACGTGGTGGTGCTTGTTACTCCTATAGATGAAAGCGCCCCAAAGGGAAGACTGATACTGCCCCAGCAGCAGACAATACGGGATATAATAGACGTAGGTGGTATATGTATGGTATGCCAGACCCAGGAGCTTGCCGATACCCTTTCAAAGCTTGCTGCTCCCCCTAAAATGGTTATAACCGATTCACAGGCATTTGGTGCCGTTTCAAAAATAGTGCCTGAAAACATTTTACTTACCTCTTTTTCAATTCTTTTTGCCAGATATAAGGGTAACCTTTTGCAGGCGGTGAAGGGCGCTGCAATGCTTTCAAAGCTTTGTGATGGTGATAAGGTTCTTATCTCCGAGGGCTGTACTCACCATAGACAATGCGGTGATATAGGAACGGTAAAACTGCCGAACTGGATAAAAAAATATACAGGCAAGGAAGTAAAATTTGAATTTACCCAGGGGAAAAGCTTCCCCGAGGACCTTTCACAATACTCCCTTGTGATTCATTGCGGTGGTTGTATGCTAACCGAGCGTGAAATGCAATACAGGGCAAGACAGGCCTCAGATATGGATATACCTATGACAAATTACGGTATTGCAATTGCGCATCTTCACGGAATTTTAAAAAGAAGCCTGTCACCTTTTCCAGAAATGCTATTGACCTTTGAGTAAAATGTTGGTATAATACCCCTTAGTTTTGTTTATTATATGGAGATATGTCAATGAAAGAAAAAAGAAGTAGCTTTTCCGGCAAGATAGGCTTTGTGCTTGCGGCGGCCGGCTCTGCTGTAGGTTTGGGTAATATATGGCGTTTCCCTTATCTTGCGGCAAAATACGGGGGAGGTATATTTCTTCTTGTATATATTATTCTTGCACTTACCTTTGGCTTTGCGCTTATGTGCGGAGAAATAGCACTGGGACGTAAAACAGGTAAAAGCGCCATAGCGGCTTTTGGTGCCCTTAATAAAAAATATGCCTTTATAGGCTGGATAGCGGCAGTTATTCCTGCGCTTATACTCCCGTACTATTCTGTTATCGGTGGTTGGGTAACTAAATACTTTGCAGTATTTGTAAGCCAAAATTCTGCAGCAGCGGCCGGGGATACCTATTTTTCTGCCTTTATTACACAACCTCTTGAACCTATAGGATGGTTTCTTATATTTATAGGTTTAACCTCTCTTATAGTGCTTTTCGGGGTTGAAAAGGGTATTGAGAAGGTAAGTAAGTTTATGATGCCTGTTTTGATTATACTTACTTTATTTATCTCAATCTACGTAATGTTTATGCCCGGTGCTATGGATGGTTTAAAATACTACCTTATGCCCGATTTTAAAAACTTTTCTATCACAACAGTCCTTTCCGCTATGGGACAGCTCTTCTATTCAATGTCCCTTGCTATGGGTATTATGATAACCTACGGTTCATATATGAAAAAGGATATTAACCTTGAAACATCAGTAAGGCAGATAGAAATTTTTGATACCGGAATTGCTTTCCTTGCAGGTCTTATGATAGTTCCCGCTGTGTTTGTATTTTCAGGCGGTGACAAAGCGGCTCTCGGCAAGGGGCCTTCCCTTATGTTTGAAACACTGCCCAAGGTTTTTGAATCAATGAAGGGTGGAACGTTCGTAGGCGCTGCTTTCTTCCTTATGGTATTTTTTGCAGCTCTTACCTCTTCTATTTCCCTTATGGAAACCGTTGTGTCTATTGTTCGTGATAAAACCGGAATTGGCAGAAAATACGCTTGCGGTATAGTTTTCGTTATCAGTTTGATTTTAGGCGTACCTTCCGCATTAGGTTACGGAGTGCTTGATTCCGTAAAGATAGGCGGCATGGCCTTCCTTGATATGTTTGACTTTGTAAGCAATAGCGTGCTTATGCCTGTAGCGGCATTCCTTACCTGCATATTTATAGGATTTGTTATAAAGCCCAAAACCCTTTCTGATGAAATAGAATTAAACGGAGTTAAATTTAAAGGTAAAAAGCTTTTTGAAGTAATGATAAAGTACGTAGCCCCTGTATTTATAGTGCTGATACTTGTTTCCTCTATACTTGAAGCTCTTGGAATAATGAAGATATAAAAAATGCTGTCGATAATTTTATCGACAGCATTTTATTTTAAAGTAATTGTGCTCTTAAATCTTCGGCAGATTTGGGTGAAAGATATGCGGGTGCAATATCAAAAACAGTTTTGCAGCCTACACAGCCTTCACTATTAAGCCTTGCTATTGCTCTTGCGTAGGCAACGAGCACCGAGGATGTGAACTCAGGGTTGGAGTCAAGCTTTAAGCTGTATTCGATTATATGGCTATGCTCCTTGTTAAGTCCTGTTTTTCCGCTTCTGATAACAAAACCGCCGTGGGGAATACCGCTATGGTCGCGCTTCATTTCCTCTGCTGTTATAAAGTGTACCGTGGTATCATAGTCGGCAAAATAGTTAGGCATTGTAACTATCTCTTCTTCTATTTTTGCCTTATCAGCATCTTCGGCTGCTACTACAAAACATTCTCTTGTATGCTTTTGTCTTGTGGTAAGCTCGGGGTTTTCTCCGGTTCTTACTGCATTAAGGGCAGCAGGTACGGGGATAGTGTACTGTCTTGCGTCAATTACGCCTTCTATACGTCTTATAGCATCAGAATGGCCTTGGCTTACGCCCTTGCCCCAGAAGGTATAGTCCTTACCCTCGGGCAGTACTGCCTGTGCGTAAAGTCTGTTAAGTGAAAACATACCGGGGTCCCAACCGCCTGAAATGAGGGCTGTTTTACCTGATGCCTTTGCAGAACTATCAACGTTTGCAAAATGCTGGGGGATTTTTGCGTGGGTGTCAAAGCTGTCTACCACGTTGAAATGCTTTGCAAGCTCGGGGGTTTGGGTAGGAAGGTCTGTTGCACTTCCGCCGCATATAATGAGTACGTCTATTTCTTCCTTGTGGTCAAGTATATCTTTTATGTTATATACAGTTGCACCTGTAAGGGTGTTTACCATTTCGGGTGCTCTTCTGGTAAAAATGCCGTAAAGCTCCATATCATCATTTTGCTTTATGGCACATTCTACTCCTCGGCCAAGATTGCCGTATCCTGCAATAGCTATTTTAATGCTCATTTATTATCATTCCTTTGTCAAAAAAACTTATTATAAAATATATCACTTTTTTTAGTAATTATCAATACTTTTAGATAAAAATTACATAAGCTGTTGCTCGTTTATCATTAGTTTAAAGCTAAGACCTAATTTTTCCGCGGCCTTGCGGCAGAGGATCATTCTTTCAAGGAATATTTCAAAATAATCCATAACCGAGCTGAAGTGGGTATCTACAGAAAGCTTTAGCTTTATTAATGTATGGGCTTCGTTTATCTTCAGTTCTGCCTTTGTTACCGAGTAATTTACACGGTCGTGAATATCAAAGGTTGAGATATCGTTATTACGCACACGGGTGCGACGCACGTCCGATTTATCTGCAAGTATCAAGGCGGCAGCCACCTCGTTTACGGGCAGTCCCGTGCCCTCGTCGTGATTACCTATGGCAGTTACTATGGTTGCTATTTCTTCGGCTTCAAAGCCAAGATTGTCAAGTATACGGAAGGCCATTACCGCACCGCTTTGGCTGTGCTCCTGCCGGTTCACCAAATTTCCTATATCGTGGAGATAGCCTGCTATACGGGCAAGCTCACAGGTGCGCTTATCATAGCCGAGGGTGTCAAGTATATAACCTGCCTTTTGTGCTACACTTGTAACGTGGGCAAAGCTGTGCTCTGTATAACCTAAAGCTATAAGAGATTCATCTGCCCTTTGTATATATGTTTTTATTGCATTGTTTTGCTTTATTTCTTCGAAAGTCATTGCATCACGTCCCTTCGGGTATATTATACCCCTTCTTTTTCTTCAAGTCAATGTGGGAGAAAAAGTTTCTTGACATTGTAGAGGTACAGATGTATAATATCTTTTGTTGAATATGATTTATTAAAGGAGTAATTTATGGGCTACAAGCATTTGAAATTCCCCGAAAATTCTGTATTCCTTGTAACAGGCGGTGCAGGCTTTATCGGTTCTAATCTTTGTGAGGCTATACTCAATTTAGGATATACGGTTCGTTGCCTTGATAACCTTTCTACCGGTAAGCAGGCAAACGTTGATATGTTTGCAGGCAACCCTAATTATACGTTCATAAAGGGCGATATTAAGGATTTTGATACCTGCCTTGAGGCAACACGCGGTGTTGACTACGTTCTTAATCAGGCGGCAAGTATCAGTGTTCCCAGAAGTATTGAGGAGCCCCTTGCTTTCTGTGAGAATAATATACAGGGTACTCTTAATATGCTTGAAGCGTCAAGGATAAACGGAGTTAAGAAGTTCGTTTACGCTTCCAGCTCCTCCGTTTACGGGGACGAGCCTAATCTTCCCAAAAAAGAGGGAAGAGAAGGAAATCTTCTTTCACCCTACGCTCTTACCAAGCGTTGTGATGAAGAATGGGCAAAGCAGTATACAAAGCACTTTGGTCTTGACACCTACGGTATGAGATACTTTAACGTATTTGGCAGACGCCAGAGCCCTGATGGAGCTTATGCTGCAGTTATTCCAAAATTTATAAAGATGCTCCTTCGTGGAGAAACTCCCACAATCAATGGCGACGGTAAGCAGAGCCGTGACTTTACCTATATAGAAAACGTTATAGAGGGTAACCTTAAATCCTGCCTTGCTCCCCACGAGGCGGCAGGTGAGGCTTTTAACATTGCATACGGCGGCAGAGAATATCTTATCGACGTTTACAATAAGCTTACAGAGGTTTTGGGCGTTGATATACAGCCTAACTTTGCTCCCGACCGTAAGGGTGATATTAAGCACAGCAACGCGGATATCACAAAGGCAAGAACCCTTCTTGGTTTTGACCCCGAATATGATTTTGCCCGCGGACTTGATGAAGCAATAGAGTGGTATAAAAATAATTTATAAAATAAAAACGCTGTTCCAAAGAACAGCGTTTTTTTCATCATCAGGCTTTCCATAACTTTTCGCCATCGGTGCATATTACCACCGAGCCGTCAAGGTCGGTACGGTATATGTTGTCGGTTATCTGTGTGAAAAGGGTTAGTATTTCGGTATGGGGATGACCGTAGTCATTATCCTTGCCTACGGGAATAAGTATTATTTCGGGGGACACCTTATTAAGGAACTTTTCGGTATTTGAAGTGCTTGAACCGTGGTGTGCCGCCTTATAAAGATCGGTGTCTAAAAGGCTGGAGTATCTGCTGTTAAGCATATAGTTCTCGTTTTGTTTTTCTGCATCACCTGTAAAGAGATACGAAACGTTTTTATAGTCTATACGTACAACAAGACTTGCAAGGTTCAGGTCTTTTTCATTAACCTTTGTATCTGCACTAAGTACGGTAATCTTTGCATCCCCAATCTGTATTTCATCTCCTGTTCGGGGATAGCGTACGGTTGCTTTTTCGTTTTTAGAAGCTTTGGTCAGATCCCTGTAACAGGCAGAGTCAGCCGCTACTTTAGACATAAGTACGTTTTTGATATTGTATTTTGCCATAAGCTCATCTGCACCGCCTATATGGTCTTCGTGGGGATGGGTGAATATGGCGTATTCAATATCGGTACACCCGATGGAGTCAAGGTAGGATATCATTTGCAGGCAGGAGTCGTTGGTTCCTGCGTCTATTATAATATCCATATCCTTGTTATCAATAAAAACACAATCACCCTGACCTACGTCTACCATATGAACGGTGAATTCCGAATTTTCGGGACTGCCGTTGCCGCTAAAAACGTTATCCTGTGAAAAATATTCAGAAATGGTGGTAACAATAGCCGCAATACAAGCTATGGTCATTATTATTAATCTAATTTTTTTCTTACTCATATAACTACCGTTTTTGAATTAACTTTCGTAATCTGCCGCAAAGCCAAAAGGCGGGAAAGCAGAGTATAAACCAAAAGAAGCTGAAAAGCGGGCACACCTGTCCCCATAGATTTAAAAACCTGTCGGAATAATCCCATACGTTTAGTCCAAGGAGCTTGTTGAAAATACAACCGAAAATAAACTCTACCGCAGTTATCAAAGCTGTACCCACAAGGCACTTTTTAACTCTGCCGCTTTTTTTAATTAAAGTATCACAGCCGTACAATCCCAACAGGCAGCTCCCGCCTGCAAACGCCATTGATATATGGGTATACCCTCTCCATAGTATTTCTATAATGGAATACAGTACCGCGCCTGTGGCGAAAATCAAACTAAGCCCTTTTATCTTTTTCATATCCGTTCACCTCATTGTTTATGGTGAACAGATATGAATTTATAATACTAATTTTT
>JAZOTL010000018.1:0-3083 GCA_045657645.1 Eubacteriales bacterium | reverse complement strand
CTTTTCAGCCTCTGCACGGCAAAGGTTGAGGAACTTACCGTCGGTTGTCTTAATAATATTTGCCTTTGTAACAATAGAAACTCTTGTTTTGCCGTTAGCTTCTGCAAAATTGTATGCAAGCTTTGCAAGGCGGTCTGTACCCTCGGTGGGTGTAACGCAGAAGTCCATAGCAAGGTCATCGGCAATATTCATACCCTTGCTACCCACTGCATAGCTACCCTCGGTGTTTTCACGGAAGAAGGTCCAGTCTATACCAAGCTCGGGTACCTTAACGGGGCGAACGTTTGCAAAGAGGTCAAGCCCCTTACGCATAGCAACGTTTGCACTTTCAATGTTAGGCCAGCCGTCGCCCTGGTGAGGTGTGGTGGTGGGGCCCTTAAGAATAACGTGGCAAGCCTTAAGCTCTTCCATAACGTCATCGGGAATTGCCTGGAGCTTTGCGGCACGGTTTTCGATGGTAAGACCGTCGATAACCTTGAATTCAACCTTACCCGCTTTTACTTCATCAGCAAGAAGGTATTCAAGTACCTGCTGGGAAGCGTTGGTTATGATGGGACCGATACCGTCGCCACCACAGATACCTATAACTATTTTATCAAGCTTGGAATAGTCAATAGCATCTCCTGCGGCATTAATTCTGTCAACTCTTTCAAGCTGGTCACGGAGAAGCTCTTTGAATTTTTCTGCTGCTTCGTTTATCTGATTTTGATACTTGTTTTCCATTTTTTCTTCCTCCGAATATGTATATTGTGGTTTGATATATAATTTTATTTAGTGGCCTTAATCCACGTTTTTAACAGGGTTATCCACACCCCAAAAAGGACGTTTTGTGATAAAATGTCGATTTATTGGAGTGAAAGGGGAAGTTATCCACACTTTCCACGCCTTTTTGTGTGAAAATCCTTGAGTTATCCACACCCCAAAGTGTTAAAAAGTGGATAATTCACATTATATTGTAACGTTAGATTTTAGCTTTTTTGTAGCGTAAGCATTAAGACTTTCGTCTGCTACAGCTCCGTTTATATATTCATAATAGCCTTGTATTCCAATCATTGCCGCGTTATCTCCGCATAGCTCAAGAGTAGGAACACACAGCTTTATGTTGTTAGCATTGCAATATTCTTTAAGGGAGTTTCTTAAGTGGGAGTTTGCTGCAACACCCCCTGAAATTACGAGGGTATCGTACCCGGTTTGCTCAACAGCCTTTGCTATTTTAGTAACTACCGATTCACATACCGTTTTTGTAAATGATGCTGCCACATCCTCTGTTGGATAGGGAATAGACTTTTGTTCAAGGGTATGAAGATAGTTTACAAGATGGGTCTTAAGTCCGCTGAAGGAAAAATCAAGACTGTCATCATGTATTGCACCCGAAGGGAGCTTTAAGGCGTTTTCATCACCGAGGGAGGCAAGCCTGTCCATCTCTTTACCACCGGGATAGGGAAGACCCATTATTCTTCCAATCTTGTCAAAGGCCTCTCCTATTGCGTCATCGCGGGTGCGGCCGATGGTGTTAAATTCGGTGTAGCTTTTTACGTCTATGATAGAAGTATGTCCGCCTGAAGCAACAAGAGCCGTAAAAGGTGGTTTAAGCTCCGGGTAAACAAAATAGTTTGCTGCAGTATGTCCCTTAATGTGGTTAACGTCCACAAGGGGAATATTGTTTGCGTATGCAAGGGATTTAGCAAAGTTAACTGCAACAAGCAGAGCTCCAATAAGGCCGGGCGCGTTTGTAACAGCGATAAGCTCTATTTCTTCAAGGGTAATCCCTGCAGTTTCAAGTGCTTCATAGGTTATTGATGAAATTGCCTCTACGTGAGCACGGCTGGCTATCTCAGGAACCACACCACCGTAAAGGGCGTGTACCGAAATTTGCGAGGCAACAATATTTGAAAGTATTTCCCTTGTGTTTGCGTCTGCTCTTACAACCGCGCAAGAGGTTTCATCACAAGAGCTTTCAAAGGCGAGTATAAGCATTATAAATTACCTTCTGTAATGGTTTTGGTATATAGGGCTGCATCCTCTTTAGGAGAGGAATAATAATTCTTTTGTGTGCCGCAAAGTGTAAATCCCGCCTTTTCATAAAGGGAGCGGGCAGGGTGATTAGATTCTCTTACTTCGAGTGTAATTTTAGGAACGTTGAGTGATATAGCCTCTGCCTGTAGCTTTTCTATCAAAGCAGTTGCTATTCCTTTGTTACGTATATGGGGCACAGTTGCAATATTAATTATTGAAAATTCATCAATAAGGTTGTATGCACCCACGTAACCTGCAAAACAGCCCTCATATCTTGCAACAAAATATACCGCTGCGGTATTATCCAGCATTTTTGTGAACGTGGCTTGGGTCCAAGGAGAGGAAAAACAGAGCTTTTCAAGATCCGCAAGCTCTTTGGTATCCTCTTTAGTCATTCTTTTAATCTCAATCATCACAAAGTAACTCCTGTATACCTTTTTCTATTTGTGCAAGGCATTGGACGTACTCTTGCTTATCCGAACCGTAAGGGTCGCTTATATCAAAAGGCATAACTGTTATCTTTTCGGCAAGCTGGGGGAATGCCATAATAAGTGCCATCATATGTGATTGTGAAATTGCCACTATCTTATCGCAATCCTTTAATATGCTTTCTGTAGCCTGCGTTGATATATGTTCCTTGTATGGGTTTTGAAGGGAAGAGACTATTCCTCTTTGCTCAAGGGCAAAAACGGCATTGCTTGATATTGGGGAACTACCGTCTGCATAAATACCGCAGGAAACGGCTGTAACACCGTTTCCTTTGTATATGCCGTTAACTAAAGCTTCTGCCATAGGGGAACGGCAGGTATTGCCTGTGCAAACAAAGCAGAGCTTTAAGTTCTCGGCATTGTCTGTCTTTTCATTTTGTTCCCGTAGCATTAAATTCATATTAATATCCGAATTTGCCTTCAAGGCTGTCATCGTTTTCAATCCAATCGGCAACGTCTATTATACGGTAATCTTCTTTTGTATCGCGTACAACAACGGTTTTTATGCCTGAATTAAGTATCTGCCTTTTGCACATAGCACAGGAGTTAGTGCCCGGATAAAGCTCACCCGTTGAGGGG
>JAZOTL010000017.1:0-3164 GCA_045657645.1 Eubacteriales bacterium | reverse complement strand
GACTATACCTGTTGCACCCCAAGGGCACTTCCTGCGGGGGCTTTCATATATAAATTTCCTTTAAATTCAAATCGTAATGACGGTATCTATATTTGAGGAGATTGACACAACAAAAGAAAAACGATATAATACAACTTGCGGTTGTATTAATTACTATTTAAGGTTTATTGCTTTTTATTCGCAATATTTATAAAATATAATAAAAAGGAGGTCGGGTTATGACGATAGGTAAGGCGATCAATAAATTGAGAACCGACGCAAATCTCTCTCAGGAGGAGTTTGCGGCGTTTTTCGGCGTTTCACAGCAATCGGTTCAGAAATGGGAGAATGAAGCATCTGTTCCGGAATTAGGTAAGATCATAAAGATATCCAAGCATTTTGGGGTTTCTCTTGATGCTCTGATCCTGGGGAACGACAACCGTGTCACCGAAGAAATGAAGGGCACGAAGCAGATAAAGCCCCAATACTCCAATATTCACGTATGGGAGTTTTATTCCTCTAATTTGTTGATCGAGTATCAGCAGTCAGTAGAGGAAGGTCTGGACATTGAAGCCTATAAGGACGTTTTTACCTCTGTATCAAGGCTCCCGAGAAGCGAATACAGAAAAAGAATGGGAGATATTCTTTTTGATATCGTAATAAACGCAAAGAAAAAGGAAGGCTATACCTATAACGAGCCCTCGGATTTAGAATCGTTAAAGGCTTTAAGAAGGCCATATTCTTATAAGAAAAACAACAGTTTAGATACGGAAAGCAAGATCCACGGTGCATGGATGGGTAGAATTTGCGGTTGTATGCTGGGTAAGACTGTAGAGGGTATACACACCGACGAGCTGGTTCCCTTTTTGAAGGAAACCGACAATTATCCTATGCACAGATATATCTATCGCAGCGACCTGAATGAAGATATCCTCGGCAAATACAAATACGCCTTTGCAAGCAGGGATTACGCCGATGAAATTGACGGTATGCCTGTGGATGACGACACCAACTATACCGTTCTTTATCAAGAGATCATCGAAAAATACGGCAGAGATTTTACACCCTTTGACGTTTCACGTGCTTGGCTTAACTATCAGCCGAAGGACGCGTACTGTACCGCTGAAAGAGTAGCGTTTTGCAATTTTGTCAAGGGTTACGAGCCGTCCCAGTCCGCAGTTTATAAGAATCCTTACCGCGAATGGATCGGCGCGCAGATACGAGCCGACTATTTTGGGTATATTAATCCCGGCAATCCAGAGCTTGCCGCCGAAATGGCATGGCGCGATGCCTCAATCTCGCACACGAAGAATGGCATCTATGGCGAAATGTTTGTGGCAGCCATGCTTGCTTGCGCTGCAGAAACAGATAATATAAAGGACATTATACTCGGTGGTCTGGCCGAGATTCCCCATACCTCAAGATTATATGAAGAAATTATGCTTGTTTTGGACGGATTTGAAAAGGGTGTTTCAAAGGAAGCCTGCTTCAAATCTATTCACGAAAAATATGACGAGCATATAACCCACGACTGGTGTCATACAATATCCAACGCAATGATCGTAGCGGCCTCTTTACTCTACGGCGGCGGCGACTTCGGCAGATCGATCTGTATGTCGGTTGATTGCGGCTTTGATACCGACTGCAACGGTGCTACCGTTGGCTCGATTTTAGGTATGGCATACGGAATAGAGCACATTCCGGAATATTGGACCAAGCCTATCAACGATACTCTGCACACCTCTATTTTCGGTATCGATACCGTAAAAATAAGTGATAGGGTAAAGCTCACGTTAGAGCATATTAAATAATTAAAAGCGAGGTGAAATTCACCTCGCTTTTAATATCTATTGTTACTTTTTTATTATTTTTTACAGCCAAAAGAGCTTTGCGGAAACTGTTAAAATAACGAGGAAGGCTGCGTTTGCCGCCGCAAAAATGCAGATATATTTTTTAGTTTGCCCGGGATATAACACCCTGAACTCATTAAAGGTTATAAGGCTTGCAAGGGAGGCAATAAGGGTTCCCGTACCTCCTATATTAACACCCAGAAGCAGTGCGGCATAATCCCCCGTAAACCTTGAAAGCAGAATAGCGGAAGGAACATTGCTTATAAATTGACAGGTAAGCACCGATACAATGAGGGTGTCCTTTTCAAGCAAGGATGAAACGATATTATTTACCGAATCCAATCTTGCCAGATTGCCTGCAAATATAAAGAAAAAGAAAAAGGTGCCAAGCAGAGAATAATCCACCATTTTAAGAGAGTCGCGGTCAACAAAGAAAAGAATAACAGGAATGACCGCAAGCCCCACCATAAAAGGAATTATTCTGAAAACGATAAGAATGGATAACAGAAACAAACTAACGTAAAGTATAGTTTTGCCTGCGTTTAGCTTTTCGCCCAGCTCCCCGTTCAAAGAAAATTTTATCGGCTTTATAGGAATACAAGCAACCACCAAAAGAGCAACGGCAAGGAGAAAGGCAGGAAGCATAATTGCGCAAAATTCTCCGGTGGGAATATTGAAATAGGAATACAGATAAAGATTTTGCGGATTACCGAAGGGGGTAAGCATACCGCCCAAATTTGCGGATATATTTTGAAGCACGAAAAGATACGCCATATATTTTTCCTGCTTTGTTACCGTAAGCGCAAAATATCCGAGGGGCAAAAAGGTTATAAGTGCCATATCATTGGCTATGATCATAGAACCCAAAAAGGTAATGACTATAAGAAGCAGAAACAATGAGCGCAGATTACCTGTCAGGGTTACCAGCTTTCGCGCAAGTATGGTGAAAAACTTAATGTTTCTCAACGCACAAATAACCGCCAAGGTTAAAAACAGACAGGAAAGAGTTTTCCAATCAAAATAATCTAAATACGCTTTATCCGGCGGTACAAAAAAACAGGTAAGAGCTGCCGCCAAAGCCGCAATACAAAAAACAGTATTTTTCTTAATAAATCTTAATACCTTCAAGCTATCACCAAACCTACTTTAATTTACAACCCGTTTATTATATTACAAACAAAAAAATATGTCAACTAAAGTTGCAAAATAACAAAAGCGAGGTGAAATCACCTCGCTTTTGCCATCTAAATTTATCCTGCGTGAATTTACTTTTTGTTGTATTTGTGATACAATAAATTATCCCAAATTAGGAGTGCTGAACATGAGAACTCATTT
>JAZOTL010000016.1:0-9917 GCA_045657645.1 Eubacteriales bacterium | reverse complement strand
GACTTAGCAGATCTGATAACGGGGCGGTTGCTTACGTTGACAGCCACTTTAATATTCCCGACGAAGCTGCTTTCTGCCGCCTTGAGTTCTACGGAACAAAGGGCTCTATCCTTTGTGAGGGAACTATCGGACAGGTTGAAGGCGGTGAGGTTAAGGCTGTTATTTCTGCAAATGATGATGGATACAATGCGGCACAGAACCGTTCTACTGCAGGTGCATTTAAGGTAGAAGCAGAGCTTGGAAATATGTATACAAAGGAGATAGAATCCTTTGGCAGATCTATTACCGATGGTACTGCTCTTACCATTCCTCTTGAGGACGCAATTCACGTTCAAAAGGTTGCTCTGGCAGCTTATAATTCTACAGAAAACCATACTTTTTCAACAGTTGACTAATTGATTGTAGCCGCGCCGTGGCGGCGCGGCTACATTATTTTTTTAGGAGAAATACAAATGATAAACGCAAAAGACAAACTTATTCCGTTTCCTAAGAAGCTTGAACAAAATGAAGGCAGTATTACCTTTAACGGTGTAGCCGTTGTTGGCGCAGGTGCCGAAACTCCCGTATATTATACTGCTGTTTCCTTGCTTGAGGAGATGGGTGCAGGTGAATTCGCTTGTAATATTTCCATCTCAAGCGTTCTTGATGGTAGAAAAGAAGCTTACGTACTTGATATCACCAAGGATAAAATTTCAATAGTAGCAAATGATGATGCGGGTATTTTCTATGCCGCACAAACTATAAAAAACCTTCTTGAAAAGGAAGACGGAAAGAACACTCTTCCTCTCGTTCATATCGAGGATTATCCCGATTTTTATGATAGAGGACTTATGCTTGAAAACCGCTACGGCAGTGATTTTATGACCTTTGAGGATTATAAAAAGGCTATAGATTACCTTGCCGCAATGAAATATAATCAGCTCACCGTTGGTGTTTACGGTTGTTGGTGTGTTCAGTATGATATGCGTCTTTCCGAGTTTCTGTATCTGCCCTTAAAGAGCCATCCGGAACTTGAAACACGCCGTGATATAAGATACTGGTCGCCCAAAAATAATGACTTTGTTATACGCGAAGACGTTCTGCCTACGATGTTTGCCCAGGATTACTTTGGTGAGCTTATCCGTTATGCTGCGGCACGCAATATAAAGATTAAGCCCCTGTTTAACAGTCTTGGTCATAACACACTTATCCCCAGACTTCATCCCGAGCTTTCTGCAAAGGATGAAAACGGCAACCTTACAAAGCATGGCTTCTGTATTTCAAACGATGCTGTATACGACTTTATGTTCAGCATCTATGATGAAATTATCGAGAGATACCTTGCGCCTAACGGAATTGATGCTATAGAGATCGGTCTTGATGAGGTTTACCCCAGCGCAGGCGAGGACCTTGACGATATTTACGGCTTATTTGATCCTTATTGTAAGTGCGACAAGTGCCGTGGCCTTGAGCGCAAGGAGCTTATGATCAGATATATCATCCGTATCTGTAAGCATTTGAAGGAAAAGGGTATGAAGAGTGTATATATCTATCACGATATGCTCTTTGAAAAGTTTGACGTTGTTAATGAAGAGCTTAAGCAGCGCTTTATTGATGAAGGAATATATGACGTTGTTGTACTTGACTGGTGGTCCTACGAAAAGAAGGAAAATCTCTTTGATAAGAAAGAGATAAACGGTATCTTCCGCGGTATTGCAAAGCCTTTCACAGGTTATTACCATTGGGTGGTACCTATGGAGTACAATACAAATATCAAGGATCTTTGCGATCTTGCCGTTAAATACGGTTTTGAGGGTATAGAGTCCTATTCTTCCTTTGAATATTGCTTCGACAGACCCTTTATGTATCAGGCAGAGCTTTCCTGGAACACCGACCATCGCGATGACGTAGAAGGCTTTTTGCGCCGTTATGCCGCAAACCGTTTCCCTGAAGCACCTGAGGCGGCAAAGGAAATGCTTGATAAGATCGGTTCTGTAACTGCAAATGATACCGTTTGCGGTGATAAGGTTAACAATTTGATGAACGGTATAGAGTACTATTGGTCTACATACGTAACAAAGGACCAACCCTATCCCCGTAACTTCCACGGTACCGTTTATTCAAGACTTTTGAGAGAACGCGAGCTTTTCACTGAATATTTTGAAAGAGTTATAAAAGCAACAGAAGAAGTTATGCCTTTCTTTAGTGGTATAGATTCTGATATTGCTCGTGTATGGTATGCTATTGCAAAGCATTATTACACCTACAGCGTAAACTATATGAAGGTTCTTTCCCTGTATGACGATTACCATGCGGAAAAGTGCGATGCAAATGCTGTTGTTGAAGGCTTGCGCGATGTGCTTGCACGTCAGAATGACTTTATGGCAACTGTTGAAGCTACCCGTATAGAGGCAAATTCCTACGTATATCTTCGCAACCATTCTATTACTCGTCAGCTTTACGTTGACCTTATAGACTACTTTGAAGCGAAGATTGCAAAGGGTGAAAAGCCTGAATTTACCTTTGAAGATTTTTCATATTGTATAAGTGATCGCTATAAGGCGCTCAGATAAGGAGAAATTAGTTATGAAATGCGGAGCTTATGAAACACAAATAACCCCGGCCCTTGGGCTTATGATACCCGGATATTTTATCATACGTCCTGCAGAAGACGTTCTTGACGAGCTTTATGCAAAGGCTGTTGTATTTGATAACGGAGAGCGTGTATGCGGCTTCTTGGTGCTTGATATTCTTCACGTTACTGCCGGAATGGTAAAGAGCATACGTGAGCGTTTTGAAGAGCTTACAGGTGTCAGCGGTAAGGATATAATGATAAGTGCTACCCACGCACATACAGGCCAGTCTATAGAGCATAACGACGAGTTTGGCGTAGCGGATGATGATTGGGTACGCTTTACCTGTATGAAATCTGCAGATGCCCTTGTGCTTGCATACCGTAGACGTAAGGATTGTAAGGTTGGCTTTGGCAGAACTTATGAATATGACCTTTCCTTCAACCGCCGTTTCTGGCAGAAGGACGGGGCAGTGCATACTTGGCCCGGTATATGCAATCCCGATAACGTTCGTGAAGCTGCTCCTATGGATCCCGAAATTTGCGTTGTTCGTGTTGATGATATAGAGGGTAATACTATTGCCCTTATTACAGACTTTGCAAATCACCTTGACCTTATAGGCGGATGCGCATATTCCGGAGACTATCCTGCAGAGCTTTCCCGCGTTATAAAGGATGAGCTTGGTCAAAACGTTGTTTCCGTGTTTATGAACGGCTTTTCAGGAGACGTTACCCATATTGACTATAACGGCGGACATCCCTTTGGACCTAACGCTCACATTCAATGCGGAAGACTTCTTGCACGTGACGTACTTTCCGTATATGACGATATTATCTGTTATGATATCAAAACTCTTGATGCTGCAAGTAAGGTAGTCCGTATTGACCGCCGCCAGCCCACAAAAGAGATGTATGAATGGGGCAAAAAGCGCGTAGCAATGGGTCTTATTCCTGATGAAGAGGAAGAGGATGACGGCTTTGAAAAGCCTTCTACAGGCAATAATATGCTTATGGAACTTTGCTATGCAAAGAGCAACGTTTCCCTTACCGAAAACCCCATCCTTTTTGAGGACGTAGAGCTGCAGGTTATCAAGGTTGGTGATATAGTATTTAACGGAGCGCCCGGAGAGCTTTTTGCAGAGCTTGGTCTTAATTTGAAGGAACGCTCTGAGTTTGACAGAAACGTTAACGTAGAGCTTGCCAACGGTTGCTACGGATATATTGCAACAAAGCATGCCTTTAAGGAAGGCGGCTATGAGGTTACTTTTGACCGTTACGTTAATATGTCTGAAGATACAGGCGATATAATGGTAGATACTCTTCTTGAATTACAGGGAGATATCCTGTGAAAGTAGAGCTTACCAATATGGTTATGGTAGAGGACAAGGCTAAGGGTAAATATCTTTTCCAGGAAAGAATTAAGTACTGGAAGGGTGTAACCTTTCCCGGTGGACATATAGAACCGGGAGAAAGCTTTGTTGACTCTGCTATACGTGAGGTAAAGGAAGAAACGGGTCTTGATATCCGTAATCTTCAGCATTGCGGTGTGATTCATTGGTGCAATAAGGATACCGATGAAAGATATCTTGTTTTCTGCTATAAAACCTGTGATTATTCGGGAGAGCTGCTTGAAGCAACCGATGAAGGCAGAGTGTTTTGGGCAACGGCACAGGAAGCTGCGGCAATGCCACAGGCTGAAAACTTTGATAGATATATTGATATGTTTTTAGCTGAGCACAATGAAGCCTTCGGTCTTTGGCGTGATGGCGAGGATATGACCATAATATATAAATAGGAAGTAAGACTATGCCAAGTGCAATGATGCACCTTTTGTGTGCAAAGGAATTTAAAAAGGATGCAACTACCGAGTTCTATTTTGGCGCAATAGCTCCGGACTGTATAAGGGGCAGGGAAGAAAAAGACCTTTTGCACCTACGAACCTTAAAGGGGCAAGAGCGCTATGAAGCTCTGCTCAAAACTGCTCGTGAATTAAAAGCGGGTGATAACTTTGCTTTAGGTTGCCTTTTGCACCTTTTTACCGACTATGAATGGGATAATTCATATCTTGCTGACTATATTAAAAATAATACCGAGGAAGGTTGGTTCTTGAGTTACAGATATGAGATAAATCTTATCACCTCACATCTGTACAGAAGCCTGCCTTGGGCAAAGGAATTGTGGGATGAAATGTATGCTCTTGATATGACAAGGGTGTCCACACTTGAGTGGTATACGCCGGAACTTCTTTCTGCCTTTTTGGATAGAAATTATCTTTGGCATAAAGAAAACGTTATTGGACCCTCAAAAGTCTTTCCTTATGAAACGGCAATCGCCTTTTGTAAGCAAACTTCAGCAAAATTCAAAGAATTTTTACAATCTCTGGATTAAGTGAAAAAAATTCAAAAAAACACGCAAAAATGGGGTAAAAATGCCTTATTTTGTGTGTTTTTTGTTGTTTTTTGGCATATTATTGCCTAATTTACTATAATTATTATAAAAAAAACCTCTGTAATCATCGATATTGATAATTGATTTATTTTTAACAATGTGATATAATGACTTTGTTTGAAAAAATATAAATAAAATTATGTTAGGAAGAGGACACATGAAGAAAATTACTATTATCGGTATGGGTAGTGTTGGCTCTACAATAGCTTATTCACTTACCCTTTACAACATTGTTTCTGAAATTGTAATGATTGACGTTAACAATGAAAAGGCTTTAGGCGAAGCGCTTGATATCAGACAGGGAACACCCCTTACAGGCCCTTGCTCTATTTACGCAGGTACTTACAGAGATGCTGTTGGTTCTGACGTTGTTATCATCACAAGCGGTGTTGCCCGCAAGCCCGGTCAGTCACGTCTTGACCTTGCACAGACAAACGTTAATATTACAAAGAGCATAATCCCCGAAATTACTCGCTATGCTCCCGATGCAAGCTACATAATCGTAAGTAACCCCGTTGATATTCTTACCTACACATTCTTAAAGCGCTCCGGTCTTCCCGAGTGTCAGATAATGGGTTCAGGTACTACTCTTGATACAGCACGTCTGCGTTCAAGACTTTCCGAGTACTATGATATCAACCAGAAGAACGTACACGCATACGTTATGGGTGAGCACGGTGATTCATCCTTTATTCCCTGGTCTCTTGCTAATATTTCCAATATCCCGATCGATGAATGCTCCAGATCTATTTCACAGGTAGAAAACGTTTATCCTAAGCTTGACCGTGAAGAGGTTGAAGCTTACGTACGTAAGTCCGGTGCACGTGTTATCGAGCGCAAGGGTGCTACCTTCTATGCAGTATCCGTTTCCGTATGCAGCATCGTAAAGGCTCTCAGCAAGGGTATCGGTACTACAATGACCGTATCTACCATGATGCACGGCGAGTATGGTATTGATGACGTTGCTCTTTCCGTACTTAATATAGTAGGTGGCAATAAGGTTAAGGGTAAGATGCTTACTCCCCTTAATGATGAAGAAATAATCAAACTTCGTCACAGTGCAGATTGCCTTAAAGACGTAATAAAACAGCTTGATATATAAGAGAGGTTTAAAATATGGAATACCGTATTGAGCATGACTCTATGGGTGAAATGAAGGTTCCTGCAGATCGCCTGTGGGCAGCCCAGACCCAGCGTAGTCACGAAAATTTTGAGATTGGCGTTGATATAGAAACAATGCCCCGTGAAATTACCCACGCATTTGGTATACTTAAGAAGGCCGCAGCTCAGGCAAACCACGAGCTTAAGCCCGAAAAGATGACAGCTGAAAAGCTTAATGCTATTTCCGCTGCTTGTGATGAAGTTATTTCCGGCAGCTTGAATGACCATTTTCCTCTTGTTGTTTGGCAGACAGGTTCCGGTACACAGTCTAATATGAATACCAATGAGGTTATTGCAAACCGCGGTAATCAGATAGCAGGCGAGAAGATACTTCATCCCAACGATGATATTAATATGAGCCAGTCTTCCAATGATACTTTCCCCACAGCAATGCACATTTCCGCAGTTATGGCTATCGAAGATAAGCTTATACCTGCAGTTGAAAGACTTATTGCTACCTTTGTTCGCCTTGAGGCAGAAAACGAGGGAATAGTTAAGAGCGGTAGAACACATCTCCAGGATGCAACCCCCATTAAGTTCAGCCAGGAGATAAGCGGCTGGCGTTCCAGCCTTGAAAGAGACGTTGAACTTCTGCGTATGTCCTGCAAGCCTCTTTGCGAGCTTGCTCTCGGCGGTACTGCGGTTGGTACAGGTCTTAACACTCCCAAGGGATTTGACGTAAAGGTAGCTGAAAAGGTTGCTGCTCTTACCGGTAAGCCCTTTGTTACAGCACAGAACAAGTTCCACGCACTTACCTCTAAGGACGAGCTTGTATTTGCTCACGGTGCAATAAAGGCACTTGCTGCAGATATGATGAAGATTGCAAACGACGTACGTTGGCTTGCAAGCGGTCCTCGTGATGGTTTGGGAGAAATATTCATTCCCGAAAACGAGCCCGGTTCATCCATAATGCCCGGTAAGGTTAACCCCACCCAGTGCGAGGCTGTGACCATGGTTGCGGTACAGGTAATGGGTAATGACGTTGCTGTTGGTATGGCAGCTTCTCAGGGTAACTTTGAGCTTAACGTATTTATGCCTGTTGCTATATATAATTTCCTTCAGTCTGCAAGACTTATGGCAGAGGCAATAGTTTCCTTTGATAAGAACTGCGCTTCCGGTATTACCGCAAACAAGGAAAAGATGCACCACAACCTGCATAACTCACTTATGCTTGTTACAGCACTTAACCCTTATATAGGTTATGAAAATGCCGCAAAAACAGCAAAGAAGGCATACAAGGATAATATATCTTTAAAGGAAGCTTGTGTAGAGCTTGGCTTCCTTACAAGTGAAAAATTTGACGAGGTTTTCCATCCCGAAGAGATGGTTTGAGGAGGAAAATATGAAGGTTAGTTACTTCCCGGGCTGTACTTTAAGAACCAAAGCAAAGGATCTTGATAATTATGCCCGTATAAGCGCCGAGGCTCTTGGTATTACCCTTGAAGAGCCCGAAAACTGGCAGTGCTGCGGCGGTGTTTATTCCACTGCAAAGGATGAGATAGCATCAAAGCTTTCATCCGTACGCGCTCTTAAGGACGCGGCAGCTAAAGAGCAGATACTTGTTACTATGTGCTCTGCTTGCCATAACGTTATTAAACAAACAAACAACGCTATGCAGACAGATGCAGACTTTGCATCTAAGGTTAACAACTATATGGCAGAGGAAAATGATTACAACGGTGAAGCCCGCGTAATGCATTTCCTTGAGCTGCTTCGTGATGAGGTTGGCTTTGATAAGCTTCGTGAAAAGGTTGTTAATCCTTTAAAGGGCAGAAAGATTGCCGCATATTACGGTTGTCTGCTTCTTCGCCCCGGCAAGGTAATGGCTATGGATGATGCTGAAAATCCTACCATTATTGAAGATTTTATCCGTGCCCTTGGCGCTGAACCCGTTGTATACCCCATGCGTAATGAATGCTGTGGCGGTTATGCGGTTTTAGAGGATAAGACCATTGCTGAAAAGAAGAGCAATGCTGTGCTTGCAAGTGCCGAAAGGGCAGGGGCAGACTGTGTTACAACCGCTTGTCCCCTTTGCAAATACAATCTTGAGCATAACGGAAAGGGAAATATCCCTTGTGTTTATTTCACCCAGCTTCTTTGTGAGGCATTGGGACTTATGGAGGTAGACAATGGCACACAAGAATGATGCAATAAAGGAACAGATATTAAGGAGCAGCGGCGTTAATCCCCGTAAGTGTATGCGTTGCGGTAAGTGCTCCGGTACCTGCCCCTCTTATGATGAAATGGAATGGCATCCTCACCAGTTCGTTTATATGGTAGAGAACGGTGATATAGAGCCTCTGCTTTCATCCGATTCGATATATAAATGCCTTACATGTTTTGCCTGTGTGGACAGATGTCCCAGAGGTGTTGAGCCCGCAAAGCTTGTTGAAGCTTGCAGACTTGCAGTAATAAGACAGAAGGGTCAAAACCACTTAAAGGCGGAACAGATCCCTGCGCTTCTTGATGAGGATATGCCTCAGCAGGCGATAATGAGTGCGTTCCGTAAGTACGCTAAGTAAAGGAGGAAAAACAATGCAAAGAATAGGCGTATTTGTATGCTGGTGCGGAAGCAATATAGCCGGAACAGTTGATGTTGAGGCTGTTTCCGAGGCTCTTAAGAACGAGCCCGGCGTTGTATTTTCCACCAACTATCAGTATATGTGTTCCCAGGCGGGACAAAACATAATGAAGGATGCCATAAAAGAGCATAAGCTTACAGGTGTAGTAGTTTGTTCCTGCTCTCCCCGTATGCACGAGGCAACCTTCCGTAAAACAGCAAAGGAAGCGGGCCTTAACCCCTATATGGTTGAGATAGCAAATATCCGTGAGCAGTGCTCTTGGGTACATAAGGATATGCCCGTAGGTACAGAAAAGGCTATCATCCTTGGTAAGGCAGCAGTAGCAAAGGTTAACCTTAATGCTCCTCTTACTCCCGGTGAAACCCCTGTTACCAAGCGCGCTCTTGTAATAGGCGGCGGTATCGCAGGTATCCAGACAGCTCTTGATATTGCTGATGCAGGCTTTGAGGTAGATATTGTTGAAAAGAAGCCTACCATCGGCGGTAAAATGGCTCAGCTTGATAAAACCTTCCCCACACTTGACTGTGCAGCTTGTATTCTTACACCTAAGATGGTTGACGTTGCAAGCCACGAAAAGATTCGTATCTTCTCTTACAGTGAGGTTGAGGAAATTAAGGGCTTTGTGGGTAACTTTAACGTAAGCATCCGCAAGAAGGCCAGATTTGTAAATGAAGAACTTTGTACAGGTTGCGGTATTTGTACCGAAAAGTGCCCCCAGAAGAAGGTTCCTAACGAATTTAATGAGGGTATGGACAACCGCCGTGCAATCTACATTCCTTTTGCTCAGGCAGTTCCCAAGGTAGCAACTATCGACCCCGACTATTGTACAATGCTTAAAACAGGCAAGTGCGGTGTATGTTCAAAGATGTGTGCCGCAGGTGCTATCGACTACAAGCAGCAGGATGAGATAATCGAAGAAAACTACGGTGCAATCGTTGCGGCAACAGGCTTTAACCCCATTAGTATGGAAAAGTATGACGAGTTTGCTTACAACCAGAGCAAGGACGTAATTACCTCTCTTGAGTTTGAGCGTCTTACCAATGCTGCAGGTCCTACTGCAGGTAAGCTCCTTCGTCCTTCCGACGGAAAGCATCCCGAAAAGATCGTATTTGTTCAGTGCGTAGGCTCGCGTTGCAGCTCTTGCGCTGAAAAGGGCAAGGAATATTGCTCGAAGA
>JAZOTL010000015.1:0-6877 GCA_045657645.1 Eubacteriales bacterium | reverse complement strand
TGCCAAAATCATAAACTCCAAAATATCCTCTCGTGTGTTGGGCACTGAGAAATTGATAATCAGGTTTGCCTTCTGTTGCCGTTTGTGTTCATCAAAGCGCTCCTGCGCCTCTTCTACTTCGTTCTCTTCCTGGAAGTCCTTTCCAAAGACCATCTTCATAAGAGATTTCTTTTCCTCAATTGGCGCCATGCGTTCAGCTTCAATTCTTTCGAGCTTTTGTGCCAACTCTCTAACAGCACTCGAAGAACGAGCATCTCTTATTTCATAATTACAAGCAGGACAGTGTGAACGGAAAGAATCTAAAAGTTCACCACAATTGGGGCACTTATGCAATTGACCTTCATACACTGTTTTTCTTTCGGTATGTTGCTTATGCGAAAAAGTTTCTCCTGGTTGTGGAACTGTGTATCCACCGCCAGTTGCACAACCTTGCTCAAGTGGTTTACCACAGTTCTTGCAAAAGCGAGCACCAGGATCTAACTTTGTACCACAATACTGACAAAACCTCTTTTGACCGACACTTGTACCATTCGGAACTGCTCCTTCATTATCATTTGATACAGTTGGCTCAGTTCTTTTAGTTTCGTGAGACGTAGATCCATATTTCAAAACTGCTTCTGAAATTGCTGTTTCCCACTTGGGGTATTCTTTCTTGGGTGAAACATTCAGTTCAAACAGTTCGCGTTTTCCAGAAGTATAAATTATCTGCATTGTTCTTCCATAGTCATCGTCATCTACAACATCCACTTGAACGATACCATTAACAACACTTATAGATGACAATGGGACGCGATCGACCACGGTTTCTGCTTTTGAAAAGATGCCGTTTGATTTTTCGTAAACACTGATTAAATGCTTGTTGGTCAGGTATAATTCATAAACTTCCAGTTCGTTATTTCCGTCGTATCTCCCAACGTCGGTCGTCTGAAGCAAAACACCTTCGTTTTGTTCAAGTTTTAAATCAACCATCTTCATTCTCCTTAGCAATCATAGTCATTATCTATACGCAAAGCATCGCATATGTCCCCGATATTACAATCAAGATACTCACAAATGCGTAAAAGAACAGACAAAGCTACTTCTTCATTGCGACGTAGTTTTGTCATAGTGCCAGTTGCAATATTCAAATCCTTCCTCAGCGTAGCTTGAGAAATCTCTTTTTCAACAAGCATAAGCCAAAGTTTCTTGTAGCTCATCCTCATACTACGCACCTCCAAAATAATGATACAAACGTATTATACATCTTTTTGTCGATTTTGTCAATGCATTTCGCCAATCACACAACCAAAAATCGCAAGAAGTTGCGATTTCACAAAAAGAAATGGCGGCAGAGAAGTGTTAATCTCCCTGCCGCAGCTTGTGGGTTAGTTGTAAATTATATGTCAGTTTTTATTTTTAAGAGTAGTAACAGAGGCAACAAGCATACGGCGGATAGTGATACAATCGCCACGGAATTTGTTGAAATCCTCTTGTTGCAAATCACCAAGCTCATAAAGCAACTCTAACCAATACTCGCTTTCGTTACACTCTTTGAGGGCTATCTCGAATTTGGAAATAAAATCACGGGTGCCCTGCGCGTATTGAGCTTCGTGAATGTTAGCACCTACAGATGTAGCACATCGTAGAAGTTGATTTATAAGTGCGCCTTCGGTATGCTTTTCTTTCATTTTACGGCAGAGGAAAACCACATCCTTTGCGAATGTTTTAGATTTATCTCTCAAAATGCTGTCAGCCATAAATGCTCCTTATATCAAAACAACCGACAGTAAAATGCCGGTTGAATTTTGTTAGTTTTGAGTTATAAATTCTGCTTCGCAGAATGTTATGATGCAACTACGTTGCAGTTATGAGTTTGCTTTGCAAACGTTATGGTATGATTGCCAAAAACGCGCGAAGCGCTCATAACATGGCACAAGCCATTTATAACTTGGCGAAGCCAACCATAGTTTGCCGAAGGCAATCATAACTCCATAGAATGGGAATAAGGCAAAAGCCTTATTCCCACTCTATGGTACCAATAGGCTTGGGAGTGAGATCGAGAAGGACGCGGTTGATGCCTTCTACCTCGTGGGTGATGCGGTCTGTAAGGTGATGGAGGACAGCGTAGGGGATCTCCTCAATGGTAGCGCTCATTGCGTCTGTAGTATTTACCGCGCGGATGATTGGGGGCCAGCCCTCGTAACGGCTTTCGTCCTTAACGCCAACACTCTTGATATCGGGGATAACAACAAAGTACTGCCATACCTTTTCAGCAAGGCCGTTTTTGTCGAATTCTTCTCTTAAAATTGCGTCAGCCTCGCGCAGAGCGTGAAGTCTGTCACGGGTGATAGCGCCAAGGCAACGAACACCAAGTCCGGGGCCGGGGAAGGGCTGACGGTATACCATTGCGTGGGGAAGACCAAGTGCCTCACCTACTACTCTTACCTCGTCCTTGAAAAGGAGCTTTATGGGTTCAACAAGCTCGAATTTGAGGTCCTCGGGAAGTCCGCCTACGTTATGGTGGGACTTAACTGCCTTCTTGCCTTCAGCAGCCTTTATACTCTCTAAAATATCGGGGTAGATAGTACCCTGTGCAAGGAAATCAACGTCATCAAGCTTTCTTGCTTCGTCAGCAAAAACGTTAATGAATTCTGCCCCGGTTATCTTTCTCTTCTTTTCGGGCTCGGACACTCCGTCAAGAAGGTCAAGGAAGCGGTCGGTTGCGTCTACGTACACCAGGTTAGCGTCAAGCTTGCCTCTGAACATATCTATAACAGCTTCGCTCTCGCCCTTGCGCATAAGGCCGTGGTTAACGTGAACGCAAACAAGCTGCTTGCCTATAGCTTTGATAAGAAGAGCCGCTACAACAGAGGAGTCTACACCGCCTGAAAGGGCAAGAAGAACCTTCTTGTCACCTACCTGCTTGCGTACAAGCTCTACCTGTTCGTTTATAAAAGCATCTGCCAGAGCTTTTGTTGTGATGCGCTCCATTGTTTCAGGGCGTTTGTTGGAATCCATATTGAACCTCCGTATATTTATAGATGAATTTACTTAAAATCATATCGCGTGCTGCAGCACGCGATATTTTCTTCGGGCATGCCCGATCAGGTTGTATAGTTATCGAAGTATCCCTGAATGAATACTACAGGGGTACCCTTATCTCCGGAACCGCTTGTAAGGTCGCAGAGGGAGCCTATAAGGTCTGTAAGCTGACGGGGAGTTGTACCCTGAGAAGCCATATTACCTACAAGGTTGCCTTCCTTTGCGCGGATACTGTCGGAGATAGCCTTTTTAAGCTCGTCGCCGGAGAGATCCTTAAAGTCGTTATCAGCAAGGTACTTAAGCTTAAGTTCGTTGGGAGTACCGATAAGACCGTCGGTAAATGCAGGGGATACAACCGGGTCTGCAAGTTCCCATATCTTACCCTGGGGATCCTTGAAGGCACCGTCGCCGTATACCATAACCTCAACGTGCTTGCCTGTTGCATCAAGTACTCTCTTCTGTACGTCAAGTACAAGATCCTTGCACTCGCGGGGGAAGAGCTTTACCTTATCCTCGGTGGATTTGTTGGAACCGAGAAGGCCGTATCTTTCATTGCAACCGCTGCCGTTTACGGGAGCGTTCATTATTTCATCAAGGCTGCATACCTTCTTTGCGCCTGCATTGAGAAGTATTCTCTTGGTGCGTGCGCGGGTATGGATATCGCAGTTAATGATGCAATCTGTGTAATCGAGGATAGCCTTTGCCTGGTTTGCAAAAACTATTTCAACTTCAGCTCCGCAGGAACGTACAAGGTCTCCGTAATACTGAACGTAGTCAACACCTGTGAACTCGTGCTTGTTTTCACCAAAGAGCTCTCTGTAGCGCTCAAGGGAGAGAACATCGCTGTAGGGATTTATACCTGCTTCGTCTATTTTATCAAGACTTACAAGCTCGTTACCAACCTCGTCGGAGGGGTAGCTGAGCATAAGAACTATCTTCTTTGCTCCCATCGCTATACCGCGAAGGCAAATAGCAAAACGGTTACGGGAGAGTATGGGGAAAATAACGCCGACAGTTTCGCCTCCGAGCTTTGCCTTAACATCTGTTGCAATATCTTCAACAGAGCAGTAGTTACCCTGGGCTCTTGCAACGATAGATTCGGTCATAGCGATAACGTCACGGTCGCGGAGCTCAAAGCCGTCGGAAGCAGCCGCCTCCAATACGCTCTGTGTAACGATAGCCGCAAGATCATCTCCTTCACGGATGATAGGGCAACGAATACCCCTGGAAACCGTACCGACTCTGCGTTCTTTGTTTTCCATATTTTTATCCTTCCTCTCTGCCTGAAGGGGCGGCGATAAAAAGTTATCGCTTCTATAATGCCGTTCGGGCAAAACTTAAATTATAACAATTTTAAGGCTTACGCGTTATGATTGTTTATATCTTCAAACACGCAAAATTCAACAATATTTTTACTAATAAATTTTACTCTAAAGCTATAGCTTTGTCAATATTTTTTACGCAAAAAACAGTGGCACTGTACAATTTTTTCAATATGCCGTGCTTGTGTCGTAAGGATTTTTACCTCTTTGGTTTTCAAATGCCGGGCTCAAAGCTTGGCATAAGCTGCAGCTTGAAAAGATTTTTGCGGTGCAAATCGTCGATGCGGGCCTTTTTAGCTTGGTCCTCTATAACACCTTCACGGATGTATCTGTCCAGCTCTGCGTAGGTGAAGCCCAGGTTGTCCTCATCGGTTTTTCCGCACAGGCCGTCTATGGGAACCTTGTCAACAAGTACGTCGGGTAGATTGAGAGCTCTGCCTATTTCCTTTACCTCCTGAACGGTAAGCTTGCACAGGGGGCTGAAATCTCCTGCGGCATCCCCATAACGGGTGGAATAGCCTACGTAATCCTCGGAGAGATTGCAGGTATTTACCACTCTGCCGTTGCAGCTTTGGGAAACGGCGTAAAGTGTTGTCATACGTACTCTGGGCGGGATATTTGTGTGGGTCTGAACGGATAATTCGAGTGCGGATGAAAGGCTGTTTTTTAACCCCTCTACCGCGTCCTTTACGTTAATAACAAAATGCTTTATATCAAGGTGGTTTACAAGCATATATGCCATATCTATATCGTGCTGCTCGCCGCAGGGCATAAGTACTCCTATTACACGCTCTTTGCCCAGTGCTTCAACACAAAGTGCGGCCGCAACGGAGCTATCCTTGCCGCCAGAAATTCCTATAACAGCGTTGCATCCGGGGCCGTTTTCTTCAAAAAACTTACGGATCCACTCTACACATTCATTTTTTATTTTTTCTGCATTAAACATTTTTTATACCTCCCTGCAAAATACAAGAGTTTATAACAAAATTTTATCATTTACACCCCCGTATGTCAATAAAAATCTTTAAAGACATTCGGTTTGACAAGCTCCTGAAAATATAGTATACTGAAATACGAGATAAATACTTGAAAGGATGAAGTGTGTGAAGGTTTTTATATACGTATTGCCATTATACGTTACCGTTCTGTTTGCTCTTTTGGTAGGGGTATTGTGGGTTGCCTTAAGGCACACTCTCGGCAGGTATAAGTCTCTTTTGATGAATGAGCTTTCATACTGCTTTTTTATGCTTTGGGGTGCCACGCTTTTCAGTTTTACATTTATACGTTTGCCTGACGGAATAAGGGAGTTTCACCTGGAGCCCTTCAGACAATTAAAAATGTATTTTAGTGGTGAAAATATCGAAATGCTCCGTTCTGCATGGATGAATTGTCTGCTTTTTATACCCATGGGTCTTTTATCGGCACAGGTAGCCTTTACTCGTTTCACCCCCATTAAGCGTTTTTTTGCAGTAAGCGGAAGCTGTGTTGCTTTGAGCTTTTTTGTGGAGCTGTTACAGTATGCTTTTACCTTTGGGATTGCCGAAACAGATGATATAATTTCAAATACTATAGGGTGTGTTTTAGGCTATCTTTTTGTCCTTGGTTGCGATAAAATTATACAGTTATTTACAAACAAGGCAACCTTTCACCATGATACCTTAAATAACCTGTAAATATCATAATAAAGCCTCCTTTTGGGAGGCTTAATTTATTGACAAATTGTGTACGATGCTGTATAATTTATATATTATATATAATTAATTAAGGTACGATTTTTTAGGGGGTTGTTTGCTTTGTATAAAAATCATATTAAAAGAATTATAGATTTAATTCTCAGTGTATTTGCCTTGATTTTGCTTTCACCGGTATTTTT
Source organism: Eubacteriales bacterium (assembly GCA_045657645.1). Taxonomy (GTDB): domain Bacteria; phylum Bacillota; class Clostridia; order Oscillospirales; family CAG-272; genus RGIG7300. Next base: position 661 of record JAZOTL010000015.1, on the reverse strand, counting down.
GATCATAGCTTTGCTTATAAAGATAGACTCAAAGGGTCCTGTTTTCTTCAAGCAGAAGCGTTGCGGTGCGGGCAGAGAGCTGTTTGACATATATAAGTTCCGTACAATGAGGACGGATACTCCCTCCGATATGCCTACCCATCTTCTTAACGACCCTGCGGCATACATAACAAAGGTGGGAGGATTTTTGCGTAAGACCTCTCTTGATGAGCTTCCTCAGCTTCTCAATATTATTGCAGGTGATATGGCTGTTATAGGGCCAAGACCTGCTTTGTGGAATCAGTATGACCTTTTAGATGAACGTGATAAATATCACGCAAACGACGTTCGACCCGGTCTTACCGGTTGGGCGCAGATACACGGCCGTGACGAGCTTGAAATAGACGTAAAGGCTGCATACGACGGATATTATGTTGAAAATATGAGCTTTAAGCTTGATGTAAAATGCTTTTTTGGCACCATAACCTCGGTACTTAAAAGCGAGGGTGTGGTAGAAGGCGGCACGGGCGCTATGGCAAAAGACGGCGAACGTAAGAAGATACTTGTTGTTACAAACCATTCCTATATGCTTTACCGTTTCCGCTGCGAGCTTATTCAAAAGCTTTTGGAAAACTATGACGTTACCGTTTCCACCCCCTTTGTAGGGCACGAGGATGACCTT
>JAZOTL010000014.1:0-34845 GCA_045657645.1 Eubacteriales bacterium | reverse complement strand
GGCACCTTGCCGCCGCTATTTCATATGGACGTTTATATGGTCGTAGGTCATTTCAACGCCATCCTCATCAAACTGCTTCTTTATAAGCTCGTTCAAGGAATAATAAACGTTCCAATAATCTGCATTTTCGCACCATACCTTCACGTCGTAGAATATAGCGCTTGAAGCATACTCCTTTACACCCACAAAAGGCTCGGTGGGTGTATTTTTTATACCCTCAACCTTGGAGATAGCCTTTAGTATGCTCTCTTTAACTTCATCAGTAGCGTTATCATAGGAAGCGCTTACGCTGATATCAACTCGGCGCGTACTTTCCTTGGAATAATTGATTATGTTTGAAGTATTTACATCCTTATTGGGAATAGAGATTACCTTGTTATCCGGTGTTTTCAGGGTGGTATACATAAGCCCTATTTCGGTAACAGTTCCGGTGTTCCCTGCCACTTCCACAAAATCCCCGCTTAAAAAAGGCTTTGTAACAAGCAACACAAAACCGCTTATCAGATTAGACAAAAGATCCTGTACCGCAAGGGAAAGGGCAAGACCCGCAATACTAAGCACCGCAAGAAGTGAGCTTACAGGTATACCTAATATATCACACACAATGATAACAGCTACAAAATAAAGTATTATCCTTGCCACCGTAAGGGCATAGCCCACAGCAACGTGGTCCAGCTTGGAACGTTTAAAGGCTTTTTTTGCTACTGTCAGGATAAGGCGGATTATCACCGCGCAAACAACAAAGGTAAGAAGCGCAAGCAGCACCGTTCCCACAGTAAGCTTGCCTGTACCTGCCTCAAGAAAATTTTTAAATTTCCCTAAAATCTCTTCCATATTCCTGCTCCTTATTTTTCAAGGGCCTTATCAATAGCGCAGGCAAGCTGGTCACCGCAGGAGGTTGTTTTAAAGCCGCAGGTGTTGCCGCGCAACAACTGAGCTACCTTACGGGCTTCCATGCCCTCTGCCAGCTTTGCTATAGCCTTAAGGTTGCCGTCGCAACCGCCGATAAATTTAATATTCTTTACCTTTTCATCCTCAATGGAAAAAAGAATCTCCCTTGAGCAGGTTCCTTTAGTTTTATAGCTGTATTCCATCTTTTTTACCTCTCGTATTTTAAAAATATTTCTGTTAAACAATCTGTTATTTCCGAAGGAAGCATCCCGCGCTTTGACCTTCTTTTTGCGCAGATATCCGCCGCCATACCCTGCAGACCAACACCTAAAATTGCGGCATTTTTGCAGTCCAGGCCCTGGGCAGCAAAGGAGGCTATCATACCTGCAAGTATATCTCCGCTTCCGCCCCTTGCAAGCCCACTGTTACCAAAGCAGGAAATAAAGCTTTCCCCGTTTGGTGTAGCAATTACCGTATCACTATCCTTTAAAACAACCGTTACACCGTACTCCCCGGCAAATTCAAGGGCATATTTTTCACGGTTGTTTTTTATATCCGCTACTTCCCTTTTCGTAAGCCTTGAAAACTCTCCTAAATGGGGTGTAATTATAATATCACCTACGGCGTTTTTGAGAACTTCGGTATTCTCGGAAATGATATTAAGGGCATCGGCATCAAGCACAAGAGTGAAGGGAGTTTCACTTACAATCTGCTTTACCAAATCCGCTGTTGCCTGTGTTTTTCCAAGTCCACAACCACAAAGGCAGGCTGTGATACCCTTAAAGCTTTCAAGGGTTGCCTTGTAATCAAGCCCACAAATAAAGCCCTTATCATCCCCATTTACGGGAAGGTAGGTAGCTTCGGGCAATCTGGCCGCAACGACGCTTATCACCCCTTCAACCGAACAAAGCCGCAGTATTCCAACGCCGCAACGCAAAGCGCCAAGTGATGAAAGCACCGCCGCACCCCTGTACATGCTGCTGCCGCATATGCTGAGCAGAGTTCCGTGGCTTCCCTTGTGGCTGTCATCCGCCCTTTCAGGCAGAAGGGATATAACATCCCGCTGGGTAAGTTTTATCATTTGTTAACTATCCTTTTATATACATATAAGATCTATTTCCCAATCGGGAATACACCTTGTTCTGCGGATATACATTCTGTAGCCCATACCAAGGCTTTCTATAAACAAAGGCAGCTTAAAGATATCCTCTGTTCTGTGGTACAAAGCTATGCGCAGTTCGGGCTTATAGCTTTTTATGGTTTCAATACTGCCAAGCAGGGCTTCGTATTCTGCGCCTTCTACGTCATATTTAATATAGGAAGCACTCTCTTGAGCAATATTATCGATTTTTTCAAAATTAACGATACTACTTTTCTTTACTCCTGCGGCGCCTGCCCCTCTGCCTGCACCTGCATTAAACTCCATTTGGGCAGGGTTGCTCCAAGCTCCAAGGTTTAAAGGCAAGACCCGTTTTTCCTCTTCGGCAAATTTTGAAAGCCGCTTAAAGTTTCGGGGGTCGGGTTCAAGTGCCCATATACGTTTTATTGCGGGGCAACGCTCCAAAAGCTCCTTTGCCGTGTCACCCGTATAGGCACCTGCATCAACGGCGCTTGTATAATTTTCAAAAGAAAGCAGGTTCCAGCTTTCTTCTTTATCCGATACCGCCGATAACAGAGTGTCAAGGGAAGCGTTAAGACGGTACTCTATGATACCCTCATATATTTCCCTTGATTTTTCGTCACACAGCAGCCCTGCCGCAGACTTTATTTGCTCTTCAAAAGCGGTATAATAATCCTTTGTAAAAACGCCCTCACCGTACACCGGAACGCTTGGAACGTAAAGCTCGCGCTCCTTTTTTATACGGAATATGTTTTCAAGCACTTCATCACGGAAGGTGGCAAATGCCACAACCACTATAAAATCCTCAAAGCGCTCACACATATCGGCATAACTACCTATTTCAAAACCGTGAAAGGTCTTACCCGGGCGCACAAACTCATCAGAGCAAAACACCCCCGAACAGGTAATGCCATAGTCAGAAAAAACGGAGAGGATCTTATCCGCTCCGTTTCCCATTCCGTATATTACTATAGGTTTATCGGCGCGCGCTAAGTAACTCCAGATGTCCGTCATTTCACAAACTCAGAGTATATAGCGCCCAAAGCCTTTTCAAAGTCACCCTCGGAAACGGCAACTATGATATTGAGCTCACAGGAGCCCTGATCTATCATACGGATGTTAATATCCGCATCTGCAATAGCAGTAAGCATTCTTGCCGCAGTACCCTTGGCAGAAACCATACGGCGTCCAACCACGGCAATAAGAGCAAGTTCATCTTCAATAGTTATTGTTTCGGGCTCTGCTTCCTTGCATATCTGATTGATAACGCGTTCGCGCTTGCCCTCAAGAGCGTTAGTGTTAACAATTACGCTCATTGTGTCTATACCGGAGGGCAGATGCTCAAAAGAGATACCCTCCTGCTCAAGCACCTCAAGCACCTTGCGTCCAAAGCCGAGTTCGGAGTTCATCATATCCTTTTCAAGGGTGATAACGCTAAAGCCCTTCTTACCCGCTATACCTGTAAGCACGTCATTGGAAGCGCTGGTATCGGCTGTGGGAACTATCATAGTACCCTTATCCTCGGGATGGTTGGTGTTGCGGATATTTATCGGAATACCTGCAAATCTTACGGGGAAGATAGCATCCTCGTGAAGAACGGTAGCACCCATATAGGAAAGCTCACGGAGCTCACGGTATGTAATTGTATCAATAACCTTGGGATTCTCGATTATTCTGGGGTCAGCCATAAGGAAGCCTGAAACGTCTGTCCAGTTTTCGTAAAGGTCTGCCTTTGCGGCACGGGCAACGATGGAGCCTGTGATATCAGAGCCTCCGCGTGAGAAGGTCTTAATGGTATCGTTAGGCATAGAACCGTAGAAGCCGGGTATTACCGCGTGGTCATGGCAGGCAAGAACCTTTGCCATTACCTGATTTGTACGCTCGTCATCAAAGCTACCGTCCTCACGGAAGAAGATAACCTCTGCAGCGTCAATAAAATCGTATCCTATATACTTGGAAAGTATCTTTGCATTAAGATACTCACCGCGGCTGGCAACGTAGTCACGGCCCGCCTTATGCTCAACAGACTTTTTGATATAAGCAAACTCATCGTCAAGGCTAAAGTCCTTAATTCCAAGTTCTTCAATAATCTGATTGTAACGGTCGGTAACGTAAGAGAACGCCTCATCAATAGGCTCTCCGCGGGAAGCCGCTTCGTAACAATCATATAAAAGGTCTGTAACCTTATCATCTTCCTTAAAGCGCTTTCCGGGAGCAGAAGGAACTACGTATCTACGGCTTTCCTCGGCCAGTACGATCTCTGCAACCTTCTTAAACTGCTTTGCATCGGCAAGGGAGCTTCCGCCGAACTTTACTACTTTTAACATTATATTCTCCAATTTTGATATATTTAACGCATTCGATAATTATTATATGGTAAAATGCGTTTTTTGTCAAGAAACAGGCCGCATTTTAATGTGAATATTACGTCATTTTCGCAATATACATATTACAAAGAAAGCAAAAGAGGTAAAAAAGAATGAAGGTAATATACACAAACGCCCCCCGTAACAGGCAGCAAAACAAAAAAAGCGGTGCGCGCACAGCCTTAATACTGGTTTCATTGCTTGCAGTAATGGGGGCAATAAAAGTTTTCTATCCGCAAAGCGAGGGCATGACGGAGGCGGCACAAACCGTTATGGCAACAGTAAACGAAACAAGCGATACAACCGAGGAGCAGCCTGAAAGTTGAGGGGGCTTATACACATTCCTCCCATCACCTTTTTAACCCTTGCCCTGCTCTGCCTTATTGAGCCTACCCCATACCTTGCGCAGATGCTTGCGGCCGCACTTTTGCACGAGGCAGGCCACCTTGCGGCAATAGGATTATGCGGCGCGGGGGTAAAAAGGATAACTGTACTTCCCTTTGGTATAGATATAGAGCGAAAAACAAAAATTCTCCCCTTGCAGAGAGAATTTTTCATATCCCTTTCAGGTCCCCTTGTGAACCTGTGGACCTTTGCATTAATATGCCTTTTTGGGGGCACGCCCGGCTTTTTTGCCTTCAGCAACCTGTTTTTGGCCGTATTTAACCTACTGCCAATAAAGAGCCTCGACGGCGGAGAGGCATTTTACACCCTTCTCCTGAAGCTGACTCACCCGTATAAGGCAAGCAGAATTGCTAACGCAGTTTCGATTTTCTTTATAATCCTTATATGGATAGCAGGAAGCTATATTCTGCTCTTTTTAAACGGGAATCTAAGCGTTTTTGCCCTTGCGGTGTTTTTATTTATTTGTACAATCAAATAACTTCATCACGTTGTATGCAGTTCTGTAAAGGGAGGGGCCGTTTATAAGCCTTGCCTCCTTAAAGGGCAATGCTTTTCTCTGTATAGAAAAAACAGCGGTAACACCCATATCATAGCAGTTTTCGGCCTCTTCAGCCGCACCCGCAAGCACGATAAGGGGAATGTTTTTCTCCTTTGTGCGAGCCGCAATGCCGGAAATAGCCTTGCCGTCAATGCTTTGAGAATCGAACTTTCCTTCCCCGGTAAACACAAGAGCGCAACCCTCAAGAGCCTTGTCAAAGTCAGCGGCATCAAGAACAACGTCTATTCCTCGCTTCAACACCGAATCAAGGAAAGCTACAACGCCTGCGCCGCAACCGCCTGCGGCACCTGCACCTTCAAAAGAGGAAACGTCAACATCAAGGCAGCTTTTCACCACCTGGGCAGCATGGCGAAGACCGTTATCAAGACGCTGTACCGCCTCGGGCGTTGCACCCTTTTGGGGAGCAAAAACGTAAGCGGCGCCCTTTTCACCGAAAAGCGGATTATCAACGTCACACATAGTTACAAAACGGGATTTTGTTACCCTTATATCTATACCGCTTCGATCGATTGAAGCAATATCGCAAAGGGTACCGCCCGTAGGAATAAATTCCTTTCCCTCACCGTTAAAAAACTTAACGCCTAAAGCGGCGGCCATACCGCAGCCCATATCGTTGGTAGAGCTTCCGCCAAGAGCAATTATAAAATCGCGCTTGCCTGCATCAAGAGCAGCGGAAATCAGCTGACCCACACCAAAGGTAGTGGCAGCCTCCGGGTCAAGGCGTTTTGCCATAGGAAGACCTGCGCAGGCAGCAAGCTCAATTACAGCCTTGTCCCCAAGCTCGCCCCAAAAGCTCTCCACCTTTTCAAAAAGAGAGCCCGAAACGGTACATGGTATCTTTTTTGCGCCAAGCGCCTCTATGGTTCCCTCGCCGCCATCGGCAATGGGTATAAGCAGGGTCTCATACTCGGCGGATACGTCCTTTACCGCGCGGGAAATGGTTTGGGCCACCTCAAGCGCGCTGAGAGTTCCTTTGTATGAATCGGGAGCTATGATTATCTTTTTCATATTAACCTCAAAAAAATATCTTACTGTGTGAATTAATTGTATCACACTTGCATATAATAATCAAGAAAAATAAATTAAGTATTGACAAACGCCATACCCTGTGTTATAATATACGAGCAAAAAACGCCGGAGTGGCGGAATAGGCAGACGCCCGGGACTTAAAATCCCGTGGGATTAATTTCCCGTACCGGTTCGACCCCGGTTTCCGGCACCATCAAGCCGGCAAAAAGGTCGGCTTGATATACATCGCGGAGTAGAGCAGCGGTAGCTCGTCGGGCTCATAACCCGGAGGTCGCAGGTTCGATCCCTGTCTCCGCAACCAGAAACGAAAAGACATCCACACGGATGTCTTTTTTCGTTTCTGATTTCAGAAATAGATATTGAAATTTGTGTCTTCCGGGTTATGAGACCGGCGAGCGTAGCTCGTTGGGGCTCGTGGGTTGCCGCTGCCGGTGGCAGAAACAGGCAACGCGCGAGCACCGCCGCGGTCGAAAAAGCAGAGGAAAAGATGCGGTAGCATCCCGATAGCTTTTTCGGGCACCGCAAGGAGGGATATGTTTGCACCGACTTCATTGAGTGTATAAGTTCCCTGTCTGAGCAATCAAAATGATAATAGACTATACTCAGACGTACAAACCTCCTACTTAAAAGTACCTCCATTGACAAAAAGACAGGGAGTTGTTATAATGAAAACACCTTGTAATTGTAATGTATTGCAAGGCAATTTAATACAATACGGAGAGGTTCCCATGAAAAAAATTCTTATTTGTTTGCTGTTGCTCGCTATGTTTTGTATGTCTGCCTGCAATAACGGAAACAACGACGTGAACACGGATGAAAATACGGATAAGACTTCTGTTGGCGACACAACCGAAGCAACTACTACACAAGCACAGACCGAGGACCCCCACGAGGGTTGGACCTGGTTGCTGGGCGAGGTATATATTCCGGATCTTCCCTTTGAGAATTGGGAGGGACAGAATCAGGATAACATCAGCTGCTACACAATTTTTATAAGCTCCCACGATTCTGCTGCATTTCACACTTATGTGCAGTCTTTAACAGATTTCGGCTATACTATTGAGCAGACCGAAAGTTATTCTTACACGGGAACCGACCCCGAGAACAGAAGCATTCATTTTACCGATCACGAAAACGGACAAATGCAGATATCTATTTATTATTAAAGAAAAAGCCTTGGTACACTTAATACCAAGGCTTTTATATTTTCAATATTTGTACTGTTTAAAATTCAGCCGTTCTGCGCTTTTTGATATAAAGCAGGACAAGAGCAACCGTGATAAGTGAGATACCGCCCACACTGTATACTGTTGTACCTATACCGCCGGTGGAAGGTAAAATTACACCGGATTTATTTTTTACAACGATTACATTTTCATCGTTATGACTTAACTCGTTGATAGTTAATTCATAGGTTTCGCCCAAAGGATTATAACCCGCAGGAGGTGCTGTTTCCACAAGGAAGTATTTTCCGTAGGCAAGACCGTAAATCGAAAGCTTGCCGTCCTCGCCCGAAACAACAGAGGTTACCTTTTCGCCCATAAGTGAGCTATTATCAAAGAAAGCTACCTTTATTACCTTTCCTACTACCCCGTCGATCTGGGTTAAGCGTGCATCCCCTGCTGCAAGTTCTTCCGGAGTTGCGGCACGGTACAATTCAAAGGTGGCCCCCGCAAGGGTTTTGTTTGTGTTCTTGAAATCTACCTTAAGCAAATTCACACCGCCGGTATAAACAACGGGTGTATCGGATTTTTCTATAAATTCGAAATTCACCGCGTTGATGTACTGCAGATTTGCACTATTGGGTATCTGAGTTCCCATTTCTGCATTTGCATTAATCTGAGCATCAAAATACACGCGCAACATATAGCTGTTAAAGCTGTTGTTACCTATAGCATTTGCAATCTTATTCATACCGTTAACGGTAAGCTCTATCTTAAAGGAATCACGAGGTTTGGCCTCCAAAAGAGAATCCACATCTGTTACGGTAAGTATGTAATCGTCATCGGGTGTAAGGGTTACGCCGGCCTCTTCACCGTTCTTTTCAAGAATCACTATCAGATTACCGAGATAGTCTAAACGGTTATCCAAGGTATCTGTAATTACATAGGACTTACCGGTAGCAATATCCTCGGGAATCGTGGAGCCTATGATCCATCTATGAGCTTCATAAGCATTAACGGTGGATTGGTCATTTCCGATTGAAGTAACGTCCTTTTCAATATACACAGAGCCCTTAACGTCGTTTTTGGGTTTTATTGTTATCTCATAAAGCTCTTCGCCCGTATCGGGATCGGTCATCGGAACATGCAGATAGAAAGGTTCGATGGGTGAAACTATACTTGGGTGTGGATGTTCCACCACCAAATATACTCCGTCGGGCAATCCGTAATGGGTGAAGCTGAAAGAAGCTTCGCCGTTTTCATCGGTTGTGATTGTATAATCGGCATATTGGGGATGATTATATTCGGTAGCATCGGGAAGTATAACCGCGCCCGACATATATTCCTCTCTTGTTGCAACGGGGAAAATATCAAAAGAAATGTTACTAAGAGGTTTATTTACGTAAGCATCGTTACCAACTGCCACCTTAGCTGTTTTGTAAATGTTGAGTACACGGTCCTCTTCTGCGCGAACCTGTGCGTACACAGGAAGGCGGCTGTTATTATAACCAACCATAGACTGGGAGGAGCCACGATCGCCCGTGGCATCAAAGAAGAAATATTCTGCAGAGGTTTGATAACCGGAAATAGAGAGGATTACGTCCTCTGATATAAGGGAAGCAGGAACATCCTTTAAGGTTAAAGTAACAACCTGCTTACCGTTTGTAAGATCTACCTGCGAAGCGTAGTTATCACCGATCTTGGCCTTCAAGGTAAGAGCATCTCCTGCAGCCATTTCCACATCCACGGTGGTAGTAACCGAAACGTTGTAGGTACCGTTATTGTTAGGTGTGAAGACCGGGTCGTTCAGATCCGTAAAGGAAGCCGGAGAAACCGCTTTCGCAGTAGGTGCCACGGGAGCAAGAGAGATAAGATAGTTATAGGCTGCTTCAATGGTAGAATTTATCAAAGCATTGTTTTTGTACCGCAATTCACTATAAGAACAAAGGGAGGCATATTTTGTGTTTGTGGGATTAAACACGTATCTGCAGAACTTGGGAAAGGAAAGCTCCGGCCCGTGGATAACACGCCAGATAGCCGCCTGAGTTGCCGCTATAGCCTCACCCGTAGTAAGGCCCTCTACTCCCGCAGCCTTTGCCAAGGCTGCAGTTTTTGCATTAACTCTTGCCTGGTGGTCGGCGTCAGATTCACCGCTTATGGGAATGATATAAAAGCCTTCCTGCAATATAGCACGAACCTTACCTGCCGCATTTTTAGAGTAAGAGGAATCCTCCAAATTCAAACGGCGGTAATCTGCCCCCGGCACTGCAGTAACGTTAATATCAACACAATAGGTGGGGAAATGCTCCTGTGATATAGAATTATACATAGTAAATACAAACGCCTGTATGGGAATACCGTTTCCACCTAATTGGTTGTTAAAGTCATATCCAAGCATACAGGGGCTTTGATAAAAGAATAAGGGTAGTCCATTGCCATCACGGTTTAAAACGTAGGTATCCGCTTCCGTAATTTCCGTATCTTGCGCAAAAGATGGTACAGTAATTACCGACATCATCATAAGAAGCGACAGGATAAAGGCCATTATTCTTTTATTTTTCAAAAAATCTATCATAAAGCAAAGCTCTCCCTTATAATCTACGTAAGCATTTTACCACTAAACGAGATAAATTGCAACATTATATTAAAAAAAGTTGTGCTCCGTTTTCAATATTTCCATCAAACACATAACTCGGTATATCACTTTAAATTGCCGAAAGTATAATTTGCTTTATTATTTTTTCAAATTGTCAAAACTCCAACCGTTATCACCGTGGTAGATCATAAGCTTAGTCTGTCCACCGTCGATACAGATATTTTCCCCTGTGATAAATCCTGCCTTATCCGAAGCCAAAAACAAAATCATATTTGCAATATCCAAGGGATTGCCCACACGGCCTGCAGGTTGTTGGGCTGCGTCCGGCCCCTCATATACGGTATATGCCGTATCTATCCAACCGGGGGAAATTGAGTTCACACGAACCTTGCCCGCAAAGCTGACAGCAAGGGCATGGGTAAGGGCGGCAATGCCGCCTTTAGCTGCAGTATAGCTCTCGGTTTGGGGCTGGCTCATTCTATCTCTGGAAGATGAAATATTGATAACAGAAGCACCTTTTGAAAAATAGGGAGCAAACAATTTGCTTAAATAAAAGGGTGCGGTTACGCCCACGTTCATTGCATTTTCAAACTCTTCCCAAGTGCAGTTGTCAATACCCTGCATTTTGGGCGGCGCGTTGTTTACCAAAACATCCACTCGTCCGTATTTTTCAATAACTGTACGGGCAAAATCCTCCAACACCTCTTTATTTCCAATATCTCCAACGTAGTGCTCCCCGGGAGCACTGTCAATAACAACTACCTGCGCCCCTTCTTTTCGGAATTCTTCTGCCGTGCAAAGGCCTATCCCGTGAGCACCGCCTGTTATTACAACAACCTTATCACAAAAATCCATATTCAACCGCACCTTTCGTTTTTTCAATCCTTTAAGCAAAACAATTATAACAGATAATTGCAAAACATTCAATACAGCTTAAAGGACCTCGACAACGGTTGACTTATTTCGATAAAAGTGATATAATTTTTAATTGAAAAACAGGGCCCAAACGGCCCAAAAAATATTGGAGGAAATCATGGCTAAAAATTTAGTTTACGACATCCACGACAAACCATCATTCGACAAGCTCCTTATATTCGCTTTCCAGCAGTTGCTTGCAATTATGGCAGCAACTATCGCCGTTCCCGCTATCGTAGGTAACGGTATGTCCGCTTCCGCAGCACTTTTCGGTGCAGGTATCGGTACACTTGTTTATCAGTTATTCACTAAATTCCGCAGTCCTGTATTCCTTGGTTCATCCTTTGCTTTCATCGGCTCAATGACCGCAGCTTTTGCAGGTGCGGTATCCGTTAATCTTGGATATCTTGGCATTTTGATCGGTGCGGCATTTGCAGCTTTAGTATACGTTGTTATTGCCCTTGTAGTTAAGTTTGTTGGCGTTAACTGGATAAACAAGCTTATGCCTGCAGCAGTAATCGGCCCCACAGTTGCAATAATCGGTCTTTCCCTTGCAGGTGCGGCAGTTAAGGACGTTTTCTCTTACGGTCCCCAGGATGCCAACGGTGCATTTATTATGACCACCAACATCTGGTTGTCCTTTGTTTGCGCAATTGTAACTCTTATAGTTGTTGTTCTTTGCTCAACCTACGGCAAAAAGATGACCAAGCTTATCCCCTTTATCATAGGCGTACTTGCAGGTTATGCAGTTGCTTTGATATTCACCGTTATCGGTTATGCCACAAACGTTGATGCCCTGAAGGTTATTGACTTTACTCCTTTCACAAATCTTGTAGCAAACGGAGTAGGCGTTGGCACCTTCCTTGCAGTTCCCGAGTTCACATTTATCAACGCATTAAAAGGCACAAAAGACTTTGAAATAAGCTACCTTGCAACCATCGCAGTTGCATATATCCCCGTTGCATTCGTTGTATTTGCAGAGCATATTGCAGACCACAAAAACCTTTCCTCTATCATTGACAAAGACCTTCTTGAAGAGCCCGGTCTTCACCGCACACTTTTAGGTGACGGCGTTGGTTCTGTTGCAGGCGCTTTCTTCGGCGGTTGCCCTAACACAACATACGGTGAATCTGTTGGTTGTGTTGCTATTACCCGTAACGCTTCTGTTGCAACTATTACTACAACAGCTATTATTGCAATTCTTATCTCCTTTGTATCCCCCTTCGTTGCATTTTTGGATTCCATTCCCGGATGCGTAATGGGCGGTGTTTGCATTACCCTTTACGGCTTCATAGCAGTTTCCGGTCTTAAGATGATCCAGAAGGTTGACCTTGAAGATAATGCAAACCTCTTCACAGTTTCGGTAATACTTATATCGGGTATCGGCGGTATGTCTATGGCAATCGGCAAGGTAACCTTGACCTCCATAGCTTGCGCTCTTATCCTCGGCATTGTTGTAAACATCCTTCTTAACAAGTTTAAGAAGCCGGTTGTTGAAAGCTCTAAGGAGGAAGAAAACTAATGAAAAATTACGATAACGTTGTAATTTTTGATCATCCCTTGATCCGTCACAAGATAGCAATTCTCCGTGACGAACGCACAAGTATGAAAGAATTTCGTGAGTTAGTTGAGGAAATTACCACACTTATGACTTACGAATCCCTTAAAGAGGGTGTGCCCACCACAGAAATTGAGGTAAAGACACCCCTTGAAACCTGCAAACAGAAGGTGGTAACCGATAATTCCGTTGTTATAGTTCCCATACTCCGCGCAGGCTTAGGTATGGTAAACGGCGTGCACGTACTTTTCCCCTTGGCAAAAGTAGGTCACATTGGTATGTACAGAGATGAAGAAACTCTGCAGCCCAAGTCCTACTACTGCAAGCTTCCCTCCGGAATAGAGGACAAGCTTGTACTGGTTGTAGACCCTATGCTGGCAACAGGCGGAAGCGCTTGTGACGCTATCCAATCCTTAAAGGATCAGGGCTGTAAGCATATTAAGTTTATGGCTATTATCGGCGCTCCCGAGGGAGTTTCAAAGGTAGCAGAGGCTCACCCCGACGTAAACATTTACGTTTCTACCCTTGACAGATGCCTTAACGAAAACGGCTACATCCTTCCCGGTCTTGGTGATGCGGGTGACAGACTTTTCGGCACAAAATAATTAAGGTAAATGAACTGTTGTATAAAGCAACAGTTCATTTTTTGTTTATATTTGCTCCTAAGTTTATTGACAAAAAAACAAAAAATTGTTATACTCTATTTATAATAATTAATAATGTTTAATGAGGTGCACTTTTATGGCTAAAACTGTTCAGGATATCCTTAATATCATCAAAGACAACGGCATTAAAATGGTTGACTTTAAAATGGTAGACATAAACGGTCAATACCGCCATGTTACCATACCTGCAGAAAACTTTTCGGAAGACACAATGAAAAGCGGAATAGGCTTTGATGCCTCCAACTACGGCTACGCGGTAGTTGAAAAGAGCGATATGGTTTTCATACCAGACCCTGATACCGCTGTTATAGACCCCTTCTGCGATATTCCTACCCTTTCAATGACGGGTAACGCAATGATAATAGACACTCCCGAAAACCGCCCTCTTGCACAATACCCCCGCAACATCATAAAGGCAGCCGTTGAATATATGAAGAACAGCGGTGTAGCTGATGAAATGAAGATCCTTCCTGAGTTTGAGTTCTATCTTTTCGATAACGTTGCATGGAACGTTGACGGCAGATATATAGGCGCTGAAGTGGATGCAAAGCAGTCCTATTGGAACTCCGACAGCGAAGGCCACGGCGTAGTAGTTCAGAAGCAGAAGAACTACCATATAGCAAAGCCCTTTGACACATCCTATGAATGCCGCAGCGAAATGTGCCTTCTTATGAAGGAAGCGGGAATAGATATAAACTACCACCATCCCGAGGTTGCCGCATCCGGTCAGTTTGAAATAGAGCCCCAGCTTGGTGAGGTTGTTCATATGGCTGATGCTACAATGATGATAAAGTATATCATCCATAACACAGCCCTCAAATACGGCAAGAGCGCAACCTTTATGCCCAAGCCCATTTACGGTGAAGCGGGTAACGGTATGCACGTTCATATGATACTTTTCAAGGATGGACAGCCCGTATTCTCTGATGATAACGGCTATTCCCATTTAAGTGAAACCGCGCATTACTTTATAGGCGGTCTTCTTAAGCACATCGGTTCTCTCTGCGCTATTACCAACCCCAGCACAAACTCCTTCAAGCGTCTTGTTCCCGGCTTTGAAGCTCCTGTAACAGTAGGATACGCAACCTCTAACAGAAGTGCGGTTATCCGTATTCCTGCATACGCAAAGAGCCCCGATAAGCGCCGCTTTGAGCTCCGCAATCCCGATGCTACCTGTAACCCCTACTTCTGCTATGCGGCTATCCTTATGGCAGGTCTTGACGGTATAAAGAACAAAATAGACCCCCACGCAAACGGTTGGGGCCCCTATGATATGAACCTTTACAATCTTCCCGAAGAGGAAAAAGCAAAGCTTCAGGGTCTGCCCGTATGCCTTGAGGATGCTCTTGATTGCTTGGAAAATGACTTTGCTTACCTTACAGAAGGCGGCGTATTCCCCGAAGAGCTTATCCGCAACTTTATCAAGACAAAGCGCGCTGAGTGCAGACAGCTTTCCGCTATCCCCCATCCCGCAGAATTTGATAAATATTACAACCTTTAAAGCAGCAAGGAGCCGTTCCCATAATCGGGAATTATCTCCTCAAATGCACAGAAATTTCATATAAATCAAAAAAGCTTTCCTATAAAGGAAAGCTTTTTTCTTTACATTTTATATAGCATTATGTTATAATATATAAGGTTTAATTAAAAAGCATCCCGAACGGAGGATATAAATATGAATTATGACGTAATCATCATAGGCGCAGGCCCCGGTGGTATCTTTTCGGCATATGAGTTATGCCTTAAAAGACCGGATCTTAAAATTGCAGTTTTTGAAGCGGGACACGAGCTAAGCAAGCGCCATTGCCCCATAGACGGCGAGAAGGTAAAGACCTGTATAGCCTGTAAAAGCTGCTCTATAATGAGCGGTTTTGGAGGTGCAGGTGCTTTTTCTGACGGA
The DNA here is from genome assembly GCA_045657645.1 of Eubacteriales bacterium. GTDB lineage: Bacteria > Bacillota > Clostridia > Oscillospirales > CAG-272 > RGIG7300. The sequence continues at coordinate 19,678 of JAZOTL010000014.1, read as the reverse complement.
AAATATAATATCACCAACGATTTTGGAGGAACCCTCCACGAATATATAGGCAAAGAGCACGCCCTTAAGCTTATGCACTACGTAGACGAAATAAATATGCGCTACGGCGGTCAGGGCACAAAGCTGTACACCACCGCCCAAACTCCGCTCAAAAAGGAATGCATCCGCCACGACCTTCATCTGCTTAACGCATCTGTACGCCACCTTGGAACAGATATAAATTACGTGGTTTTAGAGAACCTTTACGCAGAGCTTAAGGACAAGGTAGATTTTTATTTTGACACCCCTGTTGAAACCTTAAAAAAGACAGACAGCGGTTATGAGGTAAAAACAAAGGATAGTGACTACTTCTGCAAAAATTGTATAATTTCTGTAGGTCGTATCGGCAGCAAATGGATGGAAAAGGTTTGTAAGGAGCTTGATATACCTACCGAATCCACCAGAGTTGATATTGGTGTGCGTGTAGAATTACCTGCAGAGGTTTTCTCCCATCTTACAGACGAGCTTTACGAAAGCAAGATAGTTTACCGTACAAAGGAATACGGGGATAAGGTACGCACCTTCTGTATGAACCCCAAAGGAGCCGTTGTTAACGAAAACACAAACGGTATTATAACAGTAAACGGGCATAGCTACGAGGATCCTGCAAAGCAGACAGAAAACACCAACTTTGCCCTTTTGGTAGCAAAGCATTTTTCAGAGCCCTTTAAGGATTCCAACGGCTATGGCGAATCTATTGCACGCCTCAGCAATATGCTTGGCGGCGGTGTTATAGTTCAGCGTTTTGGCGACTTAATTCGTGGCCGACGTTCCAACCACAACCGCATAGAGGAAGCCTTTATAACCCCTACACTTAAAGCCACACCGGGAGATTTAAGTCTTGTTCTGCCAAAGCGTATTCTTGATGGTATTATTGAAATGATATACGCCCTTGACAAGGTTGCACCCGGTACCGCAAACGACGATACCCTGCTTTACGGCGTAGAAGTTAAGTTCTACAATATGGAAGTATCGGTTAACGAAAACCTCCAATCCTGCTATGACGGCCTTTACATCATAGGTGACGGCAGCGGTATCACCCACTCACTTTCCCATGCATCCGCAAGCGGCGTACACGTTGCACGCTGCATTGCAGAAATGTAAGCTAAAGATTATGAAAACACCTGTTAGACTTAATTCAGAATGTATAAAATGTCTGCTTTCAAAGTATCTTGACAATCTCCCCGAAGCTGCTTCGGAGGAGGTACGCCTTGAATACAGCAAAAGACTTATAAAAATACTTTATGATGCCACCCTTGAAACAAGTTCCCCCGAGCTTGCCTCTCAAATATACGCTCTCCAAGAGGAGCTTTTAGGCATTGACCCTGACTATACCGATATAAAAAAGCACTTTAACGCCCTTATCCTTTCAATGGAAGAGGAATTGCTTTCCGCCATAGAAGCCGCAAAAGATCCCTTATACCTTGCCCTTTGCTACTCAATGCTCGGCAACTACGTAGACTTTGGCACTGTAAACGTGGATGAAGAAAAGCTGAAAGAAATGCTTTCCCGTGCCCACACCCTTGAATTTGATAATACGGAATATTATAATCTGAAAAAAGATCTTTCACAGGCAAAAAAGCTTATCTATCTCACCGATAATTGCGGAGAAATAGCCCTTGATAAGCTGTTTATTATACAGCTGTTAAAGGAGTTTCCCCACCTGAAAGCAGAGGTAATAGTGCGTGGCGAGCCTGTTTTGAACGATGCCACCTGTGAGGATGCCCTGCAGATAGGACTTGATGCCATACTGCCCGTAAGCCATAACGGTTCCCATATTGCGGGCACCTGCCTTAACAGAATATCAAACGAGGCAAGAAGAAAGTTAGAAGAAGCTGACGTTATTATATCAAAGGGGCAGGGCAATTTTGAAACCCTGAGCTATTGCAATAAAAATGTATATTATATCTTTATGTGTAAGTGCTCTATGTTTGCAAAGCGCTTTGGGGTTCCCCTTTACAGCGGAATGCTGTTAAACGACTTCAGAATGAAAAAATAGTTAATCGGACATACAAACTAAAACAATTTTACAGGAGCAATAATGCTGTATGCTTTTATATGGGTTTTAGCCTACGGTATGCTATACACCCTGTGCCAAGCCTTTTCAAAACTTGCAAAATGCCTATGGATAACACCTGTTTTTATGATTGTTTTCATTGGCATACTTATCATATGGATATTTAAAACAGGGCGCAGAAGCAATGCATACCTGAATTTACCCAAAGCAACTAACCCTATTATATACCTGTTTATTTTACCCTTATTTCTCCCCACGCTTTTCAATTTAATTTCGGCCCAAGAAATAAGGCCAAGTTTCTCTACGCTTATCTTGCTTTCCGTTGCAGCCGTGGCAGAGGAGCTTTTATTCAGGGGATTTTTATTAAGCTTTCTCTCAACAAAGGGAAGGGATATGGGAATTGTGCTTTCAAGTACATTGTTTGCCCTTATCCACCTTGCAAACATAGGGGAGCTTGGTATACAATCCACCCTTATGCAGGTAGTGTGGGCATTTGCCGCAGGGCTGTTCTATGCCGCCCTTACACTAAGGATAGGCAGCATACTACCCTGTATTTTGGCACACATTTTTACAAACCTAACCTCAAGCTTTAGCACAGGTAGCTTGTGGCTATGGCCACTGGTTATCATATACCTGCTTTGTGCTATAAGCCTTTGCATTAAAAACAAGGAGAACAGTAAATGAAACTGTATATTGATCCCGGCACGGGAAGTATGCTATTTACAATTTTAATAGGAGTTATAGGCGCAGCCTTTTATTCCCTGCGTATGCTTGTAATCAAACTCCGTTTCAGATTAAGCGGCGGCAAGGTGCAGGCAAACAACAAAAAGCTCCCCCTTGTGATATTTTCGGATAACAAGCGTTATTGGTCGGTTTTTGAACCTATATGCCGTGAGCTTGACAAGCGCGGAAAGGACGTACTCTACATTACAGCCTCTCCCGACGACCCTGCACTTAACAACCCCTATCCCCATATAAAAGCAGAATACCCCGGCAGCGGCAACAAGGTGTACACCCGTCTTAACTTCCTTAACGCTTCGGTGGTTCTATCCACAACGCCCGGCCTTGACGTTTACCAATGGAAACGCTCAAAAGAGGTAGATTTTTACGTACATATACCCCACGCGGCAAGTGAAATAATCCTTTACAGAATGTTCGGTATTGATTACTATGACGCCATTTTGCTTTCAGGTCAGTACCAGGCAAATGATATAAGAAATCTTGAAAAGCTCCGCGGCCTCACCGAAAAGGAGCTTGTAAAGATAGGTATACCCTATATGGATGAAATGGCTGCAAGGCTTGCTGAAACAGGTCCCGCACCCGAACATCCCCGCACCGTGCTCCTTGCCCCCTCCTGGGGCAGCAGCGCTATCTTTTCGGTATACGGCGAAAAGATAATAGAGGTGCTTTTAAAAACAGGCTATCACATCATCGTGCGTCCCCACCCCCAATCCTTCGCCTCTGAAAAAGAACTGATGGATTCCCTTATGAAAAAGTATCCCCCCTCAAGTCAGCTTGAATGGAACAGAGATACCGATAACTTTGAAGTATTGCGCCGCAGTGATATACTTATTTCAGACTTTTCCGGCGTTATATTTGATTTTACACTTATATACGATAAGCCCGTAATATACACCAATCCCGATTTTGATTTAAGCCTTTACGACGCTTGGTGGCTTGACACCCCCTTGTGGACGGCCTCTGCCCTGCCACGCCTTGGAGCACAGCTTACAAACGAGAATATGGAAAATCTCAAGGAGCTGATAGACACCTGCATACTTGACCCCAAATATGCCGAAGGGCGCCGGGAAGTAAAGGAAGAAACCTGGGAGCACTGCGGTAAGGGAGCAGAACTTGCCGTAAATTACCTGCTTGAAAAATTATCCGAATTAAGTAAAACCGAAGAAGGAAGATAAAATGTCGTTTTTCAATATACTTGGAAAAATATTTATTGGGCCCCTTAAGCTGTTATTTGAAATAATCTTTCAGTTAGCCAACAGCTTTGTAGGGCATCCCGGATTATCCATAATATTTTTAAGCCTTATAATGAACATCCTTGTATTGCCCCTTTATAAAAGAGCAGACGCAATGCAGGAGGAAAGCCGTGATAACGAGGCAAGACTGCAAAAGGGTGTATCCCACATCAAAAAGGTCTTTTCGGGCGACGAAAAGATGATGATAATGCAGACCTACTATCGCCAGAACAATTACAAGCCAACAGATGCCTTAAAGGGGTCGGTATCTCTGCTTTTGGAAATACCCTTCTTTATGGCGGCGTACCAGTTCTTATCTAACCTTGACCTTTTAAATGGCGTTTCACTGGGGCCTATAAAGGACCTTGGCGCCCCCGACGGTATGCTTGTTATAGGCTCTGTTGCCATAAACCTGCTGCCCGTTATTATGACCTTGATAAACGTTATATCAAGCGCGCTTTATCTTAAGGGCTTTCCCTTAAAAACAAAAATACAGCTTTACGGAATGGCGCTGTTCTTCCTTGTGTTCCTTTACACATCCCCTGCAGGACTTGTATTCTACTGGACACTTAACAACCTATTCTCCCTTGTAAAAACAATATTCTATAAGATAAAGAACCCCGGAAAGGTACTTAGTATACTTACCGCACTTTTGGGAATAGGCTTTGTGGCTTTCGGTGGATTTGTATACACAACACCCTCACTAAAGAAAAAGCTTTTTATTTGCGGTATAGGCGTTATTCTCTTAATCCCCTTTGTTGTTACGTTCCTTATTAAAAAGAAGAATACCTCTACAGCTATAAAAGAAGCTACCCCCAACAAAAAGCTCTTCTTCCTTGCAAGCCTTTTCCTTACCATACTTGTAGGACTTCTTATCCCCTCTGTATTTATTTCCGCATCCCCGAAGGAATACGTGGATATAACCTATTTCCACAATCCTCTGTGGTATATAGTAAGCACCGCAGCTTTAGCGGCAGGAACCTTCCTTGTATGGTTCAGAGTGTTCTACTGGCTTGCCACACCAAAGGGCAAGGTGATATTTGAAAAGGCCGCTTGGATACTGTGCGGAGCAATGCTTGTAAACTATATGTTCTTTGGCACAGATCTTGGTATTATCTCATCCAATCTGCAGTACGAGCGCGGAGTGTACTTTACCCTTACACAGCAGCTTATCAATATATTGGCACTCTTTGCACTTGCTGCAGTATTGTACTTTATTATATCCAAATGGAACCGGGCTTGCACAGCTATATTAACTGTAGCGGTAATAGCTCTGGGAGCTATGTCTGCAGTGAATATGTTTACCATTAAAAAATCGGTAGATGAAATATCAAGTGCTCCCCCCGCAAAAGCTCCGGAATTTAATCTGGATAAAAACGCTAACAATGTAATGGTTATAATGCTGGATCGTGGTCTTGGCCATTACGTTCCTTACATTTTTAATGAAAAGCCGGAACTTAAAGAGCAATTTGACGGCTTTACCTACTATTCCAACACCATTTCTCATGGCGGTTATACAAACTTTGGCGTTCCCGGTCTTTTAGGCGGCTACGAATATACCCCTGTTGAAATGAATAAAAGAGATTCACAGTCCCTTGTTTCAAAGCACAACGAGGCGCTTAAGCTTATGCCTGCCATCTTTTCGGATGCCGGATATGACGTTACCGTATGTGACCCGCCCTATGCTAACTATGAGTGGATACCCGACCTTACGATCTTTGATGATTATCCCGAGATAGACACTTACATAACAAAGGGATTGTTTAGTGACCCCGCCTCAAAGGAACAGGCAATAGTCAACAACCACCGCAATTTCTTCTGCTTTGGAATAATGAAGACTATGCCCCTTTGCCTGCAGAGCACCATATACAATAACGGTAATTATCATCGTTCCTTCTCGCCCAAAGAGATAAACTACTCTACCCAAACAAGGGACAGCCTATCTACCGCAAAGGGCTTAAGCAAAGACTTTATGGACCCATACAACGTGCTTCTTAACCTGCCCGATATAACAAAGATAACCGAGGACAAGGAAAGCACCTATCTGTTTATAGCAAACGATACTACCCACGAGCCTATGCTTTTACAGGCCCCCGATTATACCCCCGAGGTTGTGGTTGATAATACGGCGTTTGACGCAAACAACCTTTACAAAACAACGGCAGAAGGTAATAGAATAGAGATTACCCAGGATTACCACGTAGTACATTACCAAAGCAATGCGGCGGCACTTATACAGCTTGGTAAATACTTTGACTATCTGCGTGAAAACGGGGTTTATGATAACACAAGAATAATCATTGCCTCCGACCACGGAACCGACCTTTTCCAGATAAACGAATTAACGCTGGATTCCGGTATAAGTATGGAGCGCTACTTCCCTCTGCTTATGGTTAAGGATTTCAACAGCACGGGCTTTACTACCTCAAACGAGTTTATGACAAGTGCTGACGTACCTACCCTTGCCACAAAGGATATTATAGAAAATCCCACCAACCCCTTTACCGGTAAAGCAATAAATAACAGCGAAAAAACAGCCCACGACCAATTTATAATTCTTTCTCATCAATGGGACGTAGAGGAGAACAACAAAAACACCTTCCTCCCTTCTCCTTGGTTAGGCATTAAGAATAACATTTGGGATAAAAACAACATAACCTACTACACAAACAAGGTTGCATTAAGCCAACACAAAGCACCCTGATAAAATGGAGAAAATAAAATGGCTTATAAAGTAGACAACGCCGTTATAATGGCGGCGGGTACGGCAAGCCGATTTGCCCCCCTCTCCTACGAGCGCCCAAAGGCACTTATTGAAGTAAAAGGAGAGGTGCTTATAGAAAGACAGATAAGGCAGTTAAAAGAGGCCGGCATAGATGAAATAATAGTAGTTGCAGGCTATAAAAAGGAGCAATTCTATTACCTTGAAGAAAAATTTGGTGTCAAGATAGTCGAAAACAACGATTATCTTACCCGAAACAACAATGCAAGCATTTATGTAGTAAAAGACTATCTGCGCAATACCTACATATGCTCCTCCGACAACTACTTTTCCCAAAACCCCTTCGAAAGCCGGGTAGACTCCTCCTATTACGCCGCGCTCTATGCAGAAGGTGACACAAAGGAATGGTGTATGACCGAGGATGCCAAGGGTTACATAAACAGCGTTACCGTAGGAGGTAAAAACGCATGGTATATGCTGGGACATACCTTTTGGGATGAAAATTTCAGCAAAAGATTTGTAGAAATACTTACCGATATATACGACCTGCCCGAAACTGCGGATATGCTGTGGGAAACTATTTATATGCAGCATCTTGACGAGCTTAAAATGAAGATACGCAAGTACCCCGACGAAGTTATCTTTGAATTTGACACCCTTGACGAGCTTCGCGTGTTTGATAAAAGCTATATAACTGACACCCGTTCACTTATTATAGAAAACGTGGCAAGGGAGCTTTCCTGCAATCAACAGGATATTACCGAGGTAACAGCCTACAAGGATAAGGATAACGCCGCCGCAGGTATGCGTTTTAAGGCAAAGGGCATTGGCTACGAATATAATTACGAAAACAAAAAATTAAGGAGGCTCTGAAAATGAGAGCGGTTCTTGAACAGGATATTTCCCCAATAAAAAAACTTTTAAAAAAGGTTATCGGAACAGATTCTTATACCAAAATCGAACGTATGGGAGGACTTACAAACCATACTTATCATGTAACCCTTGAAAACGGCAAGGAATATGTGGTACGAATTCCGGGAGAGGGCACCGAAGAGCTTATAGTAAGAAGCGATGAAATGAAGAGCACCGAGCTTGCCTGCCGCCTCGGCGTGGATGCCCAGATGCTCTACTTTGGAAACGACGGTGCCAAGGTTACAGAGTATATCCCTAACGCAGTTACAATGTCTGCAGATACTATTTGCGAACCCCGCCATATAAAGCAGATAGCCGAGATTTACAAAGTAATGCACCATAGTGGCGAGGATACGGGAGTACCCTTTGAAGTATTTGATATGGCAGCAGGCTATGAAAAGATAATAAATGATATGAACGTGCCTATGTTTGAGGACTATGCCGAAAACAAGCAAAAGGTTATGGAAATAAAGGGGCTCATAGACCGTGAGGTTAACGCTCCCAAGGTTCCCTGCCACAACGATCCCGTGTGTGAAAATTGGGTAGAGGGTAACGGCAGAATGTATCTTATAGACTGGGAATATGCCGGCATGAACGACGGTATGTGGGACGTTGCCGATATATCCATTGAAGCAAACTTTAATGAGGCTTATGATAAGCTGCTTTTAACAGAGTACCTTGACAAGGAACCCGATGTTTTAAATATGAAGCATTTTCTTGCAAGCAAGATATACGTAGACTTTCTTTGGACACTGTGGGCCAAAGCAAGAGTTCCCTATGACGGCCAGCCTATGGAGGATTGGGCTGTTGAACGCTACGAACGTATGAAGGATAATATAAAAGCCTTTGAGGCTCTAAAGGAGGTAAAATAAATGTTTCCCGGTATTATTGCAGGTATAACCTGGGCTCTTGAAACCGTAATTTTAGGTATAGCCCTCGGTATGTCACCCTTTGTTTCCACAGAGCAGGCAGTGTTCCTCGCTCCCTTTGTTTCCACCTTCCTGCACGATGCTTGCTCCGCTGTATGGTCTTTTATCTACAACGGTGTAAGAGGCAACCTTGGCAACGTATGGAAGGCTTTTAAAACAAAAAGCGGTAAATGGGTAGTGCTTGCCGCAGTTATAGGCGGCCCTATCGGTATGACCGGCTACGTTATGGCAGTAAACTATATGGGCGCATCCATAGGCGCTGTTGCAAGTGCCATATTCCCCGCAATAGGCAGTTTGCTTGCTTACATCTTCCTTAAAGAAAAGATGAAGTGGCACCAGTGGATATTCCTTGTACTTACCCTGCTTGGTGTGTACGGCTTAAGCTACTCCCCCAATCTTGAAATTCAAAACTTCTGGCTCGGTCTTGCAGGCGCTCTTATGTGCTCCTTTGGCTGGGGCATTGAAGCGGTTATCCTTGCAAAATGCTTAAAGGACCCCGAGGTTACCGACGAATACGCTCTCCAGATACGCCAAACCACATCCGCCCTTACCTACGGTATTATTATTCTCCCTGCCCTCAAGGCTTGGGGCTTTACCGCAAGTCTTTTCACAGGCGGCACCACTTGGCTTTTACCCACAATAGTTATTGCGGCACTCTTTGCAACCGTATCCTACCTCTTCTATTACAAGGCTATCGCACAGATAGGCGCATCAAAGGCTATGGCACTTAACGTTACATACTCTGCCTGGGCTATAGCATTTACGGTTATTATACTCCGTGACACAAGCGTTCTTTCTCCCCTTACAATACTCTGTGCTATAGTAGTTCTTGTATGCGGTATATTTGCAGCGGCAGACTTTAAAGAAATAATCAGCCGCCGCAAATAATAACTTAATATAATAAAAAAGCTTCAGCTTGTTTAAAAGCTGAAGCTTTTTTGTTATATCATTACTCCCACACTCGATGAAGCTACGGAAGAAGTGCCTATTCCAATCAGTATGAAGATAAACACGAAATACAGTATAACAAATACCACGCTCAGAATTGTTTGCACCAAAGCTCCTATACCTGCACTTCTTGCATTTCGGGGAGAGGTATCTCTCCACAAAAGCCAAAGGATCAAACCGGCAATGGGAACCATAAAACCAAGCAAGCCCCAACCAAAACCGCCTCTATCCTTAAGTCCTGAATTATTGTTCAGCTTGTTATTAACAGCACATCCGCATTTAACGCAAACTACCGCCTTTTCACTAATTTCATTTCCGCAATGAGAACAAAACGGCATAACATCATCTCCTTACTTAAATTATATAATAGGCAAGCCTTGCGGCTTGCCTGTGTTGCAATTCTATCAGATAAGCTTATCGGGGTCAACAACGTACTTATCCATAAGTATCTTAACAAAATCAATAAGAGCGAATATACTACCGATACCGCAGCACAAGCTTGCAATTATCCTGAATACGCCCTTCTTGGTTTCGCCCATCACAAAGTTGTGAATTCCAATGCCGCCAAGGAAGAAGCACAGGAGAGCTATGGTAACCTTATCCTTACCTGCAAGGTCATTAGCTGCAGCATTTTTAAGAGAAACGCCGCAATTTAGACATACAGATGCATCAGGGGAAACGGGATTTCCGCAATTATCGCAAAAAGCGTTACCATCACCAGTCTTCACACCGCAGGAAAGGCATATAGCCTGATTATCGTTAAGTTCTTTTCCGCAATTTCTGCAATACATTTATCTATCCTCCAAATATTTGCTTTGTGACATTATACCACGCTTATACACAACGTGTCAACATTAAATTAACATTTTCGACAAATTTCCCATTTTTCCACAGAACAATAAATGGGATATAAATATGACCGTGCTTATCAGCTGAAAAGGTTGGTTATCTTTTTCTTTAACTTCTCGTATTTTGTATCCAACGCAAAGCCGCAAGCTACACAAACCGAAGCATTTTGGTCAACCGCTTTACCGCAATTTTTGCAAAAGGAGTTTCCGTCACCCTTTTTTACTCCGCACTTCAAACATATAGCCTGGTTTTCATTCATCTGTTCTCCGCAATTTCTGCAATACATAAACACGCCCTCCTTTATCCGATCCAATTAATAATAAATCCCACAACAATAATTGTAAAAACGCCTCTATTCAGCAATTTATTTTTAAACAAGTTGCCATCAAAAAGAAAATACAGATATAATATGGGAACCGACCAGAACATTAAATGATATTCAAGGGCAGCAACAAAATCCCACCTGAGAGCAGAAATCACGGCTCTTGTCATACCGCAGCCGGGACAGGTAAAGCCCAAGAAATACCTAAACACACAGGATATCCCCAGAGCTTGCATTATGCCTATCATTGCTATGTATATGCCTGTTAACAACAGTTTTTGCTTAGGTTCTTTTATCCTCACGGCTGCCTCCGTATAAATCTGCTTATACTATTTTATCAAAAATCAAAATACATGTCAACTTATAAAAGTGTGTGGAAATATTTGTACATATATGTTATAATGAGTAAACAGCAGAAAAAGACCACGGAGGAATTATGGGAAAGTACGAACTGCATATACATACTGCCGAAAATGACCTTGTGGCCAAAGAGGGCGGTGCAAGTATAGTAAACCTATACCGCAACGCTGGCTACGACGGTATAGTTATAACCGACCACTATTTTGCAATGTTTTACGATTGGTTCAAGGATGAACTTGCCGGAAAGGACCATCGCGGAATAATAGACCGTTGGCTGTGTGGCTACAGAGCCGCAAAGGCTGAGGGTGACAAGCAGGGCTTTACCGTGCTTTTAGGCGCAGAGGTGCGCTTTGATGGCCCTATGATAAACGATTATCTTGTTTACGGTATAACCGAGGAGTTTTTATATAACGCTCCCCTGCTGAACCGATTAAAGGGCTTGGATGAGCTCCTTGAAATTCTCCCCGAAGAAGCTATAGTGGTGCAGGCACATCCCTTCCGTGATAATATGACCGTAAAGGACCCCGAAAAGCTTTTTGGTGTAGAGGTATACAACGGCGGAACTGCCGAATTTAGAAATAAAATGGCAAAATTGTACGCCGAGCATTATAACAAGCCTATGACCTCAGGTTCGGATTTTCATAATAGCGACGCCCTTGCTCTTGGCGGTATTGTTACAGATAAAAAAATAACAAGCTCAGGTGAGCTTGTTGAGGTACTCCGCGGCGGAAATTATACAATTATAGAGGGAAACGGATGAAAATAACCTTTTTAGGCACAAGCCACGGTATGGAAAACCCCGTAAGGAACCGTCAGGCTATGTTATTTGAAGTAAATGAAAATGCGTATCTTGTTGATGCAGGCGCTCCTGTTTTAAAGCTTTTTTCGGAGAAAAGCTTTGAGCTATCAAAGCTGAAAGCCATATTTATAAGCCACGCCCACGGCGACCATACAGAAGGGTTAGCTGATCTGCTTTCTGATATAAAGGATATGAATATACCTGTGTTTTTACCCGACAGGGCCACCTTTGATAGGATAAAGGAAGAATACAGAGGCTCTGCACTTTCCTTTAAGCGTATTGAGGACGGTGAGATATACAACGACGGCACCTTAACCCTTTGGGCCAGACGCACTATGCATATAAACGATACTGAGGACGCTTACCGCTCCTACGGCTTCACCCTTGAAGGTGAAGGTAAAAGAGTTGTTGTTACAAGCGATATGAGCGCAGACCTTTGCGACTTCCCCAAAGAGATTTACACAAAAAAGGCTGACCTCGTTATCTCGGAATGTGCCCACTTTACGGCAACAGAGCTTTTCGAAAGACTGCGTAAAAGCAAAATAGACCGCGCCGCAATCATTCACGTTTACCCTATGGAAAAGTACGAGGAGCTCATACCCCTTAAAGGTAAGGACAGCTTTGAGCTGCTATTACCCGAAGATAACGACATCTATATCCTTTAAATATTAAAGCCTTCCTTTTTCAAGGAAGGCTTTTTGTTATCTTATTCTTCAACAGCCTCTTCGGTTTTAGGAGCTGCTTTGTGGTTGTTACGGCGGCGGTTGTTATCGCGCTTGCTGTCATAGATAACTACAACGCGGCGGTTATTATCGCTGCCGATAGAATTTGTGGTAACGCCCTTTACAGACTGAATTTCGGAATGGATTATTCTTCTTTCATAGGGGCTCATAGGCTCAAGGGTGATATCACGGTGGTAGCGCAGTACCTTTTGTGCCACACCTCTTGCAAGGCGGCGCAGGGTCTGCTCACGGCGTGAACGGTAGTTTTCAATATCAACGGTCATCTTGATATGCTCAATGCCGTCTGCATCGCACTTGCGGTTAGCCGCAAGATTGCAGAGGTACTGGAGAGCTTCAAGGGTCTCGCCGTGGTGACCTATAAGGAGTCCTGCAGACTCACCTGTAATGTTTATCATACGGTCGCCGTTGGAAATGGTATCAGCACAAAGCTCTGCTTCTGCATCAATACCAAGATTGCCGATAAGAGTGTTAACAAAGTTAAGTGCAGTAAGGTCTGCGCGCTCAACAACAAAAACTCTTACCTTTGCATCTACCTCGCCAAAGCCAAGGAATCCCTTCTTAGGCTGTTCGAGTATTTCATAATCAACATTGGCAACAGGAACACCAAGCTCGCTTGCGCCGTTAGCAATAGCGCCCTCAATGGTTCTGCCTGTAGCAATTATTTCCTTGCTCATAAATTATTCTTCTCCTTCATTGTCCTGCTCGCCGGACTTTGGATCTTCCTTTAAGGGAGCAATATCCACAAACGAGCTTTCCTTTGCGGGCTTAGATGGCTTTTCTTCCTTTGCCGCAGGGATATATTCCTCATCATCATCTACGTGGTGAAGAGAATTGGGATGTCTTTTAGCGTTAGTCGCCTTCTTTTTCTTCTTTGCAGTCTGCTGACCAAAGTATTCCTTTTCAGCCTTCTTGTAGTCCTCCTCTGTAAACACAGGTGCGGGGAACATCTTTTTAAGAACAAGCTGCTGAAGAACGCCAAGGATATTCTGGAACATCCAGTATATACCCAAGAGTGCGGGGAACATAAATGCAAACCAAGCACTCATCAAGGGCATAGCTATATCCATTATCATGTTAGAGCGTCTAACATCATCCGACTGTATCGCCTGATAAGAAAGCTTGCGGGTAAGAACGGAAGTGAAGTAAACTATAACGAAGGTCAGTAAGGGAATAATAACAAGCCAGCTTGACCAAGAGGGTTCTATAGAAAGGTCTGCGCCGAACACGCTCATACTGGGAAGCTGTGCAAAGCTGCTTATTCCTTCGCTTGCAAATATATCAGCAACGTACTTAAAGTTATCTGCGTTAAGAACACGAAGAATACTGATATCGCCGTATTTAGCAAGCTCCTTTACGCTTTCAACACCGTTATCGGCAAGGGTCTGTCCTATCTTTGTTATAACGTCGGGAGAGATATCGCAAAGGTATCTCAAGGGGTTATAAATAACGTTAATAAGGATAAATACAACAAAAAGCTGGAGAAGCATGGGCAAGCAACCGCCTGCAGGATTAAAGTTCTCCTTTTGATAGAGATTCATTATCTCCTGATTTACCTTCTGCTGTGTAGCCTGGTCGTTACGGCCCTGGTATCTCTTACGGATAGCCGCTTCCTTGGGACGCAGGGAAGCCTGCTTTACAAGGTTCTTCTGCTGCTTTATACCAAAGGGGAAAAGCACTATCTTCATAAATACCGCAAAAACTATAAGGGCAAAAAGATAGTTGGGCACAAGCTGGTAGCTGTAACGTACAACAAAGCCAAAGGGCACGGCAAGCTTGTACATTAGGCCGTCCTTTGCTACGTACTTTTCATCCTTTGAAGCCTTATCGGTCTTGGCTTCCTTTGCTTCGGTATCTGTTGCCTCGGTTACTGCAGGGGTAGTATCGTCTGCAGCGGTAGTGTCGGCATATACCGCAACTGTGAAGAGCTGTGAAAAAAGAAGCATCGTAACAAGCACGAAAGCTACTATAGCAGAAGCTCTTCTGTTTGTTTTAATAAAATTCATTTGTAATACCTTCTTTTAAAATTACGGATCTACTGTCTTTATCTGATCCTTTTACGGTTATTACGGGGCACGGGGTCATTCCCACCCTTACAAAAGGGATTACAGCGCAGAACGCGCCATATAGTAAGCCCTAACCCCCTCACTGCTCCCCATTCTTGAAATGCCTCTATAGCATACTGGGAACAGGTAGGATAAAATCGGCAACACGGTTTTTTCACGGGCGAAATAAAGCGTCTGTACAGACGAACGAAAAATATAAAAATATGTTTCATTTCGTAAGCATAGAGAGCCTGTCAAGCGCCCTTTTAATATCTTTTGTCATTTCTTTTGAGCTTGCCTCTGCCGCTTGTGCACGCGCAACTATAACAATTAAAAAACCGCATTTTACGCTGTGCTCACAATCCACGGCTCTGTACGCCTCCCGTATTATACGCTTAACACGGTTACGCACAACTGCGCCGCCGATCTTTTTGGAAACGGTCAGTCCGATGCGGTTAATTTTTTGTTTGTTGCGAGTTGCCTTCTGAATTTTTTTAGCCTTCAGGTCCGGCAACACGTATACAGCTGCAAGGCGTGTTACAAATTTCTTTCCCTTGGCGTAGGCCTTGGAATATAAATGGTTTTCACCTATTGCAACGTATTTCATTTTTTACCTCTAAGGTTTTGCCTAAACATTACTGGAGCCGAAAACGAAATCGTTTTCGGCTCACCAATAATAATCTTAGATTAATAAGTCAGTCTTGCTCTGCCCTTAGCGCGTCTTCTCTTAAGCACTTTTCTGCCGTTAGCAGTAGCCATTCTCTTTCTGAAGCCGTGTTCTTTCTTTCTCTGGCGTTTCTTGGGTTGATAAGTTCTAAGCATTGTACGGTCTCCTCCTTCCTTTGAACAAAAAAACCATGTGTCAACGAGTATTATACACCAAACAGTTATATTCTGTCAAGAGTTTTTTTAATTATATTTTTACAGCAGCACAACCTCTGCCTTTTCGCATTCCTTTACGGTGTGGGGATCCCAAACCGAGGCCTGCACCTCACCGATGTGAGCCTTGCCCAGGAGCAGCATACAAAGTCTTGACTGACCGATACCGCCACCCATAGTAAGGGGAAGCTCACCCGCAAGGAGCATCTTGTGGAACATAAGCTCACGTCTGTCATCACAGCCCGCTTCACCAAGCTGTCTGTCAAGGGCTTCTTCATCTACGCGGATACCCATAGAGGATATTTCAAATGCGCAGTCAAGCACCTCGTTATAGAACATAATATCACCGTTCAAGTCCCAATCGTCATAGTCGGGGGCACGGCCGTCGTGGGGTTTGCCGCTGGCAAGCTTTCTGCCTATCTTCATTATAAAGGCGGTCTTATGCTCCTTTAGGTAAAGGTATTCCCTTTCCTTTGCGCTCTTATCGGGGTAAAGGTCCTCAAGCTCCTGTGTGGTAACAAAGCTTACATTGGGCTCAAGCTCAACAGTTACATCGGGGAACTTGTATTTTACCTCATCAAGAGTATAGCATATAGCCTTAACTATCTTTATTACTGTAGCCTTGAGGAAATCGGTATTTCTGTCCTCACGGGCGATTATCTTTTCCCAGTCCCACTGGTCTGTATATACCGAATGAAGGTTATCAAGGTCTTCATCACGGCGTATAGCATTCATATCTGTATAAAGTCCCTTACCTGTGTGGAACTCGTATCTCTTAAGGGCAAGGCGCTTCCATTTTGCAAGAGAGTGCACTACCTCTGCATCCGAGCCGGTTGCTTTTATATCAAAGGTAACAGGACGCTCTATACCGTTAAGATTATCGTTAAGACCAAGGGCAGGGTCAACAAAAAGGGGTGCTGATACACGCTTAAGATTAAGGGCAACGCAAAGTCTATCCTCAAAGCTGCGCTTTATAAATCCTATTGCCGATTGGGTATCGTATAATCCGAGGGTGGATCTGTAACCTTCGGGAATAAATGTTTGTCCCATAATTTTCTCCGTTTTTTCACAATATGAAATAATTATACACTCTATAAATAAATATGTAAAGATTTTTTTCTTATTTTCTTATAAAATCAAT
The DNA here is from genome assembly GCA_045657645.1 of Eubacteriales bacterium. Taxonomy (GTDB): domain Bacteria; phylum Bacillota; class Clostridia; order Oscillospirales; family CAG-272; genus RGIG7300. The sequence continues at coordinate 3,003 of JAZOTL010000014.1, read as the reverse complement.
CCCCATCTGCCCTCTTGCACTTTCCATTATCTGTGCTTCAAGCAAGGAGAGCTTATTGAATCGGGGCATCGCCTCACCCTTTATCTGCTTTATAAAGTCATAAAGCTCATAATACATAACAGGCTTACCGCCGAGGGTTTCATAAACCTCTTTTGTACCGTCACGCAGTATAAGGGTAAGCTCCGTAGGCTTTGAAATACGGTCGATAAGTATTGAGCCATCCTCGCCCTGTATATCCGAGGGCAGATAGCCCTGTGTTATCTTTGACCAGGTAAGGGTTGCAAGCATATCCTTGTATTCTGCAGTAAGGGTTCCTTCGCCATCAATGCTTTGAGGTAAAAATACCGCCTTTGAGTTAAAAGAGTCGGGCGCACCGAAAAGCTGGAGCATCAGGTGCAGAGGATAAACGCCCATATCCATAAAGGAGCCGTTATGAAGGGTGGGGTCAAAGGCGTTCTGCGCTACCCCCGCCTTATGGCTGTCATATCTTGAAGAATACTGGCAGAAGGAAAAGTTTATCCTTCTCACCTTACCGATACGGGGTAAAAGCTCTTTTATCTTCCCCGTTCCGGGTACGTGGGCGCTCATCATAGCCTCCATTATTACCCGTCCGTTTTTTTCGGCAGCTTCCACCATAGCCTTTGCATCCTCAAAGGAAGAGGCAAAGGGCTTTTCGCACAAAACGTGCTTGCCGGCATTAAGCATGGCAATGCTCTGCTGTGCGTGGCAGTAGTTGGGGCTTGCTATATACACAGCGTCAATATCCTTATCCTCTGCAAGCTGTGCAAGTGTGGTGTAGACCTTCTTTGCTCCCCACTTATCTGCATATTGACGGCCTGTACTCTCGTTACGTGAGTAAACGCCAAGGAGCTTAATATCAGGAAAATGCTCAAAGGCAGAGAGCATTTCGTCAACTACAAAATTTCTTCCTATACAAGCAAAGTTCAACATACTAAACCTCAACCCCCTTACTTTCCAATCGGCGGCGAACCACAAAATAGCTTACCGTTTGCGCCACACCTGTTATTGCCCAGGAAAGGGGATATGAGAAGAAAAGGCAACCGAAGGTATGGAACGAAGGAATTGCAAATACGGTAAATATCCAAAGCATACGCAGACCGCACACACCAACAACCGTAATTATCATAGGAACCACAGAGGAGCCCATACCGCGTATCGCACCTGTCATAACGTTCATAACTCCGCAAATGCCATAGGCAAGGCAAACGTAGGTCATACGTATTGTGCCGTATTCAATGGCTTTGGCAGAATCCGAAATGTATATAGAAAGGAGGGGCTGGGCAAAACCGCGGCAAACCACGCCCATAACCACGCCTACACTGCACACAAGGATAAGGCAGGTGGTAACTATCTTGCCTATACGCTTATATTCCTTTGCGCCTACACATCTGCCGGTAAAGTTAAGGGCAGTTTGGGTAAAGGCATCCATTGCTACAAACACAAATCCCTCTATACTGCCTGCCGCAGCGCTCCCTGCCATAGCGGCGTTGCCGAAGGAGTTTATGGAGGATTGGATTATAACGTTTGATATAGAGAAAAGGGAGGACTGTATTCCCGCAGGAAGCCCTATTGTTATAATCTTTAACAGGGGCTTTTTATATATACGAAGCTTTTTAAGCTCAACACGGCAGCCATCATCCCGTTTCATAAGCGCACGAACCACAAGAACTGCCGAAAGGAACTGGGAAATGGCGGTGGCAAGAGCAACACCCTCTACAGTCATTTTGCATACTATTACAAAAAACAGATTAAGCAGTACGTTTATAACACCCGCAATGCTCAAAAAGTACAAGGGGGATCGTGTGTCACCTGCGGCGCGCAGTATTGCAGTACCAAAGTTATATATCATAAAGGGTATCATACCGCAAAAGTATATCTTCATATAGCGTGCGGCAAGGGGAAGAATATCTGTTGGGGTTCCCATAACGCCAAGCATAGGCTCAGAGAAGAAAAGGCCTATAAAGGTCATAATTATACCGCATATAAAAGCCGCAGGCAGAGCCGTATGAACGGTACGGCTTATTTCTTCCTCTTTTTTGGCACCCATAGCGTGGGAAACTGCAACACCTACGCCAACACTTAAACCGATAAAAAGGTTTATAAAAAGGTGTAACAAAGAGGTTGTGGCACCAACCGCCGCAACCGAGGTGCTGCCGTTTGCGCCGAAACGACCAACAACCACAAGATCGGCCGCATTAAAAAGCAACTGCAGCACACTTGTGGCAATAACGGGCAACGTATATACGATAGTATTTTTGAAAAGCGGACCCCTTGTAGGATCGATAGTTTTAGCGTTCATTTAATATACCCTTTTAATAAAGTTATCCATAATAAATTATAAACCTATAACAAACCTTTGTCAACCAAGGAGATATATTAAAAAAAGTGATAAAATTACTATTGACAATTAAAATAACTTGTGCTATAATACCATTTGCGTGTCGAAACGCGCATAATTCTGCACCCTTAGCTCAGCAGGATAGAGCAACTGCCTTCTAAGCAGTAGGTCGGAGGTTCGAATCCCCCAGGGTGCGCCATATATGGTGGGCGTAGCTCAGTTGGTTAGAGCGTCAGGTTGTGGCCCTGAAGGCCGTGGGTTCGACTCCCATCGCTCACCCCAGAAAAGAAATGCCTTTGTCGTTTGACAAAGGCTTTTCTTTTCAACTAAATCCGTCCTTTTGGACGGGATAAATCCCACTTTCGTGGTATGAAATCACCCTGTGATGAAATCCGACTTTGTCGGGAGAAGGACGGATTTAATTTCATCTGCACGGCAGATTTCATCCGAACATCGTTCGGATTTCATCGTGCTCTGCACGATGTCATTGCGAAATATAGAAAACTATGGTACAATTATACTAAAGAGGTGACTTCGATGGCAGAAAATAAACTTGCAGATATGTCTACAGAATTTGCAATAAAGATATTAAAACTAACTGAAAGTATAAAAGGGCACTATTCTTTGTCAAATCAACTTGAACG
>JAZOTL010000013.1:0-3943 GCA_045657645.1 Eubacteriales bacterium | reverse complement strand
TTTACCGTAAAAGACCCTATATACGTTACAAGCAGAGCCGCAAAAAACACCGTTTCAAAGCAAGAACCTATGGCAGGTGATCTTGTAAATATTGAAGCCCCCGTAACTATATACATAAGTAAATAACAATACAAAAAAGCTCTGTATCAATTATGATACAGAGCTTTTAATATTCAGTTTTTTATGACATCATAAAATTGCTGAGCATCTGAGCCGCCACAATTCTTGTTGCTGTTTTCTTAGGTGACAAAAGTGTATCAGTAGTACCGGTAATAACACCGTAATCTACTGCCCATACCATACCATCGTATGCCCAACCGTCAATATCAGAAACATCTGTAAAGCCGTCAAGAACTGAAGGATCGGGAACATAAGGATCACTATCTTCACCACCGAAATATATGTTCCATGCATTCATAAGTAAAGATGCCATCTGCTGTCTTGTAACAACTTTTGAAGGTGCAAACAAGCCGTTACCTACACCGCTGGTAATTCCGTTAGCAGCCGCCCAACCAACTTCCTTGGTATACCAAGTACCGTTAGGAACGTCAGAAAAATCGGATTTGGTATACATATCAAGCTCGTCGTCAGTAGCAAACATATTTGCAAGAACCTTAACAAACATCGCTCTTGTCATATCCTTTTTAGGAGAGAAGGTAGTTGCAGAAGTACCTGTAAAGAGCTGAGTATTGTAAACAAAGATCAAAGCATCTTCATACCATGTGCCGGCACTTACATCTGTAAAAGGAATTTTCGGAAATACCGCATCTTCAAAATAGCCACAAGTTAAGCAAACGTTTATGCCCTCTCCATCCTCGGTAAATGTAGCAGGAGTAGATATAAAATATTCCATATCGTGCTCATGTGCGATGTAATATACATATCCGAAATTCTTAACAAATTCACCGCTAACATGCTTTCCGGGATATCCATCAAGAGTAACTGCAGGTGCTGTAGCAAATTTACCAAATACGGTATCCTCTTCTATTTCTTCATCAAAAGAAACTGATACGTAAAGGAACGTACATTTGTTATCTCTGTTTATATCAAAAAGCTGGTGAATATTTTCATTATCTAAAGTAAACTCACCGTTTGAAGCAATGTTAAGATCATTAACTATAGCATCCCAAGAAACTATAGCTTCAAAAGACCAACCTGTTTCTGTACGTTTAGCAACAGCGTTAGAGAAGAGATCAGAATCAAGAACTTCATTTGTTACCTTGTCATAAATGTAAGCCTCATCAAGGGCTTCATTATAACCTACGCAATATGTAAGAGCTGTTTTGTTATAATACTTTGTATTTGATGAGAAAAGAGAAAGGGGATCAAGCGCTATAGCAAATATATCACCCGAAAAACCATACTCAGAGCCTGTAGGATTGTCCAATGTAGAAGAGCGGAAACTATCGTCATTAATTTCTGCCGCAAACATAAGGCCATACATACAATAACCCATATAAACCTTGCCGGAAATGTTTATACCGCTTTGGTTCATATAGTTAATAAGTGTTGCATCATTAAGCTCTGCAGCAAGAGACCATCCCTCTGAAGTATTAATAACACCGTCAAAATCAGGGTTGGAAACCTCGGAAACGCAAATGTCATCCTTAACACCACTTGCAGCAAAACCTGTAATGGCCATAGGTACAACCATAACCGCTACTAAAAGAAGCGAAACTAAAGCCTTGATTCTTTTCATCGTTTATTTCTCCTTTATTATGAATTACCGTAAAAACGGCAATATATAAACACAATGATTATATCAATAATATATTACTTTGTATTTGAATAATTGTTAACTATTTATTAACTGTTAACAATTAGGAAATCTTTTCGTATTCAACGTCACCATCGATCATTGTAAGCTTAATGTCAATATCATCATCAAACACCGTTATATCGGCGGCTCTGCCTATATCAAGAAAACCGTATTCATTTTCAACATTCATGGCTTTTGCAGGGTTTTCGGTAATCATCATAACGGCATCCGCTATATCAATACCTGCTAAATTCACCATGGTTCTTACAAGCCTGTCGGTAGTAGCAACGCTACCCGCAAAGGCTGTGCGATCCATAAGCTTGGCAACCCCATCTTCAACAATAATGTCATAACCGTTTGCACGGCTGCCAAATCTGAACACACCCTCACCCATACCTGCAGCACGCATAGAGTCTGTAACAAGAACTATCTTATCGTGGGGCTTGCACTTGCAAACAAGCTTAAGTATTTCCTTAGGCAAATGACAACCGTCTGCAATAAGTTCAACTGCCATTGTATCAAGATACAGGCCTGCATCCACAGCGCCGCCTATACGCCATGCATTTTTACGGTGAGTAAGTGTCATACAGGAGTACAGGTGTGTCATAAGCTTATAGCCGCCCTTTTCATGAGCCGCAACAACGTCATTAAAATCAGCATCCGTATGACCTATAGAGGGTACTACACCCTTTTCGGTCATATAAACGCCAAGCTCAGCACTTCCTTCAAGCTCGGGAGCAACGGTAAGACGTTTAATATGAGCCGACTTTGCAAACAAAGCCGAATATTCGGTGGGATCGGGATTTCTTATGTATTTTTCGTCCATTGCACCCTTTTGATTTTTGGATATATATGGACCTTCCAAATGCAAAGCAACAAGCTTTGCGCCGCCTTTCATAGCCTTTGCTTCTTCAAAAGCGTCAAGTGTTGCAGAAAGCTCTTCAGGTGAAGCACTAACCGTTGTGGGAAACATAGCGGTACAGCCGTATTTTGCGTGATTTTTAGCGCAAAGATTATACTCCTCGGCAACACTATCCATAAAGTCATATCCGCCACCGCCGTGGGTATGAATATCAACAAAGCCTGCGCAAAGATAGAGCTTGCCTTCGCCGTCTACAACCCTATCATAATTGACGCCTTCTTCTTCAGAAAATGAAGATATAATACCTTCCTTTACGGTAAGGGAATTCTCTGAAAGGATCTTTCCTCCTTTGAGTATTTTGAAATTCTTAAAAAGTGTATTCATTGGGTTCTCCTATTAACAACCGAAAAAATTTCGGCATAGTATGTATTGTAATTATAATTTTTGGAGTGAAATTATGAAGAAACAGTACTTCGCATCCGCAAATTCGGGAATGGGATTTATAAATAAATTTGGTGAGATATTTTCAAATCTAAACAAGCTGTATATTATAAAAGGCGGTTCCGGAACAGGCAAAAGCACCTTTATGCAACGCGCCGCACAGATAGCACAGGAGAAAGGTATGGAGGTTGAGTTCTACTTATGCTCCAGCGACCCTTCTTCACTGGACGGAATAATAATTAAAGATATAGGCTTAGGAATAATAGACGGAACCGCTCCACATAAAGCAGACCCAAAGTACCCAGGTGCCTATGATGAAATAATTAACGTTGGCCAATTCTGGAACACAGAAGTCCTTGAGGAAAAGCTTGATGAAATAAAGCGTTTGAGTGATGAAAAAGCGAATATGTATAAGGATGCATACAGGTATCTTGCCTGCGCTTTAGAACTAAAAAGACTACAGAACAGATTTAGCGACAGAGCCACCGATACCGAAAAAATGTACAGATTTATACAACGTTTAGAAAAAAAGTTAAAACTTAAAAACGGAAACGGCAAAACAGAGATGCGTTACTGCAATGCAATAACTACGATAGGTTCTGTTGAATTGCCGCCGGTTGGGTGTAATGCAAGCCGTGTTATTGCCATAAAGGATAGGCACGCAATTGCCGGAAGGCTTTTTGATATGATCCAAAAGTTAGGTGAAAAATATTCACAAGATGTTATTATAAGCTACGATGCCCTTGACCCCGAGGAAATTACGGGAATATACTTTATAACAAGTGCTATTTGCTTTACACTTAACCCAAGCTTTGAAGCAGAGCATATCATAAATACAGAAAGATTTATAATAAAGGATATTTATAAGGAACATTCAAAGC
>JAZOTL010000012.1:0-13506 GCA_045657645.1 Eubacteriales bacterium | reverse complement strand
CTGCTTCTGTACAGGTAGGTGCTGTTACTACTTCAACTTCACCTGCTATATGACCGGTTGCAGGAGCCTCGGTTGTAGAAATATGTTTGCCACAAACGGTACAACTGCGGGTCATTGTTCCGGCTTCACTACAGCTTGCAGGCTTTGTTACAACCCAATCGCCGTATGTATGAGCTGTTATTGGGGCAACTTCGATAGATTTTTGATATCCGCAAACGCTGCAAATTTCAGCTATAGAGCCCTCTTTGGTACAGCTTGCTTCAACAACCTTGTATTCAAGCTTATGATCCTTGTGCTGCTCCCATACCGCAGTATAAGTAAGATCCTCGGTTACAGAATAAAAATCATAATTATAGTTAAGTGTTGCGTCATATTTAGAATTATACCAACCCTTAAACACGTAGCCTGTGCGGCTTACCTTAGGCTCCTCACTACAAGCCTCGGAAATCTTTTGACCATACTGTACATAATACAGATTGGATAGGCTTTCAAGTGTACCGCCGTTGCAATCAAAAAGAATTCTATAGGTATTAGCATCTGTAGTAGGAGTGCTCCATTGAGCGTAAAGCACCAAAGGCTGCATGGGATAATAATCCCTTATTGTAGAGCCGGGTGTATAGGTAGCACCGCTACCGTCAGGCTTGGTATTCCAACCTGTAAAGGTTGCCCCTGCCTTTGAAAAGTTTGAATTGGCCTTGTTTTTTGCCATTACCGTATAACTGCCGCAGGTTTCAATGGTCTGGAAATCGTACGGCATATACTCTGTAACATCAGCGCCTGTACCACCGTTTGCCTTGTATATAACTGCAGGCTCCCAGGGAGCAAAGAATTCAACGGAGGTTTCGCCGTAGGCGTTTGTTACTGTATGATAGGGGCCCCACTTGGAAGGAGGGATAGTAAGGTTTTGTGAAGCACTTTCGGAGGTTACTACACCAAGATACTCATCACAAAGCAGGTAGAAAACACCTTCCTTTACGCTTGCAATACGGCAACCCTCACGGACAGGCATATTACCGCTGCCCGTACCGGGGAAATTGAAATTACCGTATATGGTTTCCGCAGGATATCTGCCATCGGTAGGCATATGATATCCGCAAACGTAGGTTTCATGAATATCGCTTCCCGAGGGGAAGGTACCACCGTTTGCATTATACTGTACGGGATATCCCCATATAGCATAGAGTGTGTTTTTGCGATTTACGTTATATACGTCACGGAACGCAACGCCCGTACCCTTACCTAAGGTACTGTCGATAGCAGTATTCCATTGGATAAAGGACATTTCGGAATTTGAAGGAGTAATTTTTAATTCCTTTGCTATGGAAGTTTTATTGGAAGGAAGTGCAAGATCCTTTCCGGGATATTTATACAATACTGTTTTAACCGCACCCATTCCCTTAGGACCGCGATATAAAACAACCTCATATGCCCATACAGCATAAACGGTCATATCAGACGTAGGCCTGATATAAGAATCTATACTGTATGCAATAACGCCGTTGTTCGCATCCTCCTGTGAGTTTGCCCACCCGCGGAAAACCATTCCCTCACGGGTGTTATATGTTGTTGTTCCCTTATAACCACCACCGGGGGCAAGGGTAACGGTAGACTCAACTATGGTACCACCATTTGCATCAAAGGTAATGGTATAGTAATTTTCAGCCGTCATAGGCAGGGCGGCTGATATACCTAAAAGCATTGTAATGATAAGCAATGCTGAAATAATTCTTTTCATTGATTTCTCCTTTTAAAAAAGGCTGTCATAGACAGCCTTTTTAGTGTTTATCTGAACATCTGAGAGTATTTTTCTTTAGCTGCCGCAATATCCTCTGTTGCCGCGTTTTCATAGTCTATAAGTGTGAAAGCCGCATCAACAAGATGATCAAATTTGGGATTTTCATATGCCTTGCAGATAAAGGACTGACGGGGGGAGTTAATATCCTCACCGCTTATCTGGAAGAAGCCCTTTTCCTCGCACATTGCCATAAGTCTGTCAAGCTGCTGTGCTGTATTACGGGTAGGCATAAAGGTTACAGCATCAAAGCCAAGCTCATCGATAACGTCGAAGAGAAGGTCAAGATAATCATCTTCAAACTTCTGAGCCTTTTTATCGCCTGTTACGGAATCTCCAACGTCACCAAGATATGCGTATGCCGCAACACCGCCGTTCTCGTGAACCATATTTACGAAATCCTTAACGTCGGGAAGCTCATCGGTGGCGTCTATATAGAACTTTTCTACCATATTTCCCTTAAGTGCGCCGAGGATATCGTACTCATAGAAATGAGGTGTTTCGTTACCTGCAAGGATCTGTGCCTTTACCTTATCGGAAAGAGCGATACCCATCTTGTTACCGATAAAATCAACAACCTTTTCGGGGGTGTCATATGCCGCAGTTATCTTCTTTGCAAGTGCATAGAGGATATGGCGCTCGGTAACTGTAGATGTTGCAAGGGGCTTAACGTCTGCCTCAAAATCAAGGGTGATACCGTAGGGCTTTGTAAGCTCGCTTATATTTTCGCACATCTTTGCGTTACGGATGTTTCTCTTTTCTCTATAGGGAGCAAAGAATGCATCTACGCGGTCGATATTCTGATGAGGAATACCGTGCATTGCAACATAAGCAACGGACTTCTGGTCGGGATTGTTTATGCGCTTGCCGTTAAGTGCGGTACCGGACATATCAACACGGCACTCAACACCAACTGTTACAGGCATATTATACTTTTTACCTGCCTCGATAAATTCCTTTGCGCCGCCTACAGAATCGTGGTCCATAATACCTGCGGTCTTAAGGCCGTTTTTTGCAGCCGCTTCAACTGCGGTAGTAGGAGTGTAGGGTGAGAAGGAATATATAGTATGTATATGATTATTTACGTATGTAGCCATGGTGTCCTCCTATTAGTGAAGCATAATCTGTCCGCCGGTAACGGGGATAGCCTGACCGGTTTCATACTTCTGCTCAATAGCATACATCATAGCGCGTGCAACGTCTGCGGGGAAGCAACCGCGGTTCAGCGGAACCTTGGATTCGTAGAAGCGGCGTACATCCTCAACAGTCTTTGCACCGGGAACCTTACCTGCATTGAGGTACTGAACGAAAAGACCGCGCTCGGGGTCAGACCACAGGGGACCGTCAAGATAGTTACCGGGGCAAACTGCGTTTACCTTAATGTTATAGGGAGCAAGCTCCATAGCAAAGCTTGCGGTAAGACCGATACCGCCAAACTTACTGCCTGCGTATGCAAAGTTCTTGTTTGAGCCTTCAAGGCCGGACTTGGAGTTGTTCTCGATAATATCCATCATATAGTCGGGAGCAACGCTGTGCTGTATCTTCATTACTCTGGAAGCATACTTTGCGCAGAGGAAGTAACCTGTGTAGTTAACTGCGGTAACAAACTCAAGTGTTCCCTTTTCCATTTCTTCAAGGCTGCCTGCCTTTGCGATACCTGCATTGTTTATAAAGCAGTCAAGACCGCCGTAGTTAAGAACTACCTTATCTACCATTGCCTTAACGGATGCTTCGTCGGTTACGTTAACACTAACGGGCATAGAGTTAGGAATCTGCTCAGAGAGTGCCTTTGCACCGTCATAGTTCATATCAGCTATAGCAACATATGCGCCTTCCTTTGCAAGCTCCTCTGCTATACCTTTACCAAAGCCCTGTGCCGCACCTGTAACGATAATTACCTTCTTATCAAGGCGCTTTGCAGCACCTGCAGCAAGGCTTACCTTTGCACGGTAGCTTTCAACCTCCCAGTTTACAATAAAGGTTTCAAGCCATTCGGGCATTGTGGAAACACCGCCGAAGGACTTTGCATAAACGCTTATCTTAACACCGTCAAAGAATACGGTCTGTGCGGTAAGCGCATTCTTAAGTGTATCGCCAAGAGCAAATACGCCAAGACCTCTGTAATATACTATTCTGGGAGCATATCCGCAAGCTTCCTTGTATGCGTTGAATTTTTCTGCAATATCGTCACCCTCTGCAACTATCATGGGAGCCGCCTTGCAGTAAACGATATGGTCGGGAGTGAAGCTGCCTGTTGTGGGGTCATAATCAAGAACAGCCTTGTTTGCCGCAAAAACTACAGTAGAAGCCTCGCCCTCACCTGCAAGCATACGAAGTACGGGAGCAACGGAGGTAACCTTGTCAACGTCGTACTCAACCTCGGTAAAGTCGGGTTCTTCCTTAACCTCAGCCTTGATCTTAGCCATAGTATCTGCAACTATGGTGTCTATTTCCTCGGTTGTATCTGCAGCGAAGAACACACCGTGGTTTTCAAGGAATATCATCTTGGGGCACTGGCCTGTCTTTGCCTTTGCGTCAGAAAGAGCCTTCATGCAAAGCATAGCAAGGGTGTAGCCGGGCTTGGAGTTGGGAACCCAAACAGCCTCGGGGAAAAGTCTTGCAATGGTTTCTGCTCCGTTCTTGGAACAAGTAATACCGTTAACGCTTGCAGGGTGGAGATGAAGAACAAAATTCCACTCAAGAAGGTCGTGAAGAACGGTTTCAACGCTGGGACGTCTGGTTTCACCCTTAAGACGTGCATCCATCATATCAGCAAGAACCTCTGCCTCACATTCTGCCTCAACATCGGAATATTTTTTGGTTCTGATCTCACAAAGAAGTCCACGATCCATCTTTACAAATTCTTCGGGCTTAATAGTTGCAAGAGCAGTACCTGAACCCTTAACAAAAAGGGTGGTATCGTTTTTGTAGGAAGTGTTTCCGCCACCTGCGAGTACAAACTCGGGATTAGCGCCGTACTTATTAGACATTTCGGCAAGAGCCGTAAGATTCTTACAAGTCATTGTTATATTCCTTTCGGTTTATCGTTGGTTTTATTATGTGGTTGCCCACCGCAGTTGCACGGTGGGCATATTTTTATTTAATTAGATATCCTTTGCGTTCTCAAGAACGTACTTTTCTGCCTCGTAGCACCAAAGTCCGTTATTAGCCTTTACTATCTCGTCAAGATCTGCATAGAACTTATCTGTCTTACCAAGCTCTGCAAAATCAGCGATAGCTACCATAGGCATATCCTTGTTTGTGTAAACAAGCTTCTTACCGCCGGGGATCTTGGGGAGATTAAGAGTGGTTTCTATAACAGAGTTAAGACCGCCTACGTGAGTGATCATAGCAGCAGGATTGATCTTACCGGTTTCCATCATAGTGATAGACTCTATCATATCAGCTGTGTTACCTCCGCTTGTACCGCAGATGTGAGTAGCGGAATAGTGAACGTTATAGAAATTGAACATTGCAGCAAAGTCTGTCTTTGTGGGGCCTGCAAAGAAGTTAAGACAACCGTCACGTGCAAGGAGTCTGTCACCCATTTCAACAACGGGCTTAACGGGAGCATATACGAACACGTCGTTGTAGCCCTTGCCATCGGTAAGGGACATAAGGTATGCATCAGCATCCTCATACTCGGAGGTGTTAACGTAGATAAGCTTAACGCCGTTCTTTGCAGCTTCTTCAGGAGAAAGGATCTCTGCGGCACGGTTAAGTCTTGCGTTGTCAAGGTCTGTTACAACAACAAGAGCAGGCTTTCTATCGCAATGGATAGCGTAGTCGATAGCGCCAAGACCCATAGGGCCTGCACCTGCAAGGATTGCACAGTTACCGCCTTCAACTATACCCATATCATGAACGTAGCTTCCTGCAGTTGTGTGATAGTTAGCGTGATAACCGCCTACTATACAGGACATAGGCTCTGCAAGAGAACCGTAGAAGAATGCATCGCCCTTGTAAGGAAGCAGACAGCCTGTTTCCATAACCTCGTGGGGGATGATAATATAAGTAGCGTCACCACCGATGTGCTTGTAGGAGTAGCCGGGGGCTGCAAGGCTGCCCTTGTAGTTCATTGCGGGCTGGATAGCAAACTTATCGCCGGGCTTGAACTGGTCTGCCCACTTTGCGCCTACTTCAACTATCTCACCACAGAACTCGTGACCGATGATAACGGGATTCTCTGCTACGTCATCGGGAACTCTCTTATGGTTGGGGCCCTGAATTGCCGCCTTGTGAGAGGACATACAGATACTGTCGGATATAACGTGTGCAAGTATCTCATCATCCTTTATTTGGGGGAGCTCAAACTCCTCTAATCTTAAATCATTAGTACCGTAAATACGAACCGCCTTGGTCTTCATTTCCTGTACCTATGTCTAAAAAGACATTCCTTTCTTTTATTTTCTCCTTTTGGAGACATTTATGCTAAGTGTATCCATCAAAACAAAATACACCCTTATAACAATCATATCAATTGTATCATTTTTGTTTGGAACTGTCAATGGAATAAACAAGGTTTTTGTGTTTTTTCTTTCCTTTTTGTATAATTTTGAAGCAGCGTATTGAATTGTTTTTGTTGATATGATAAAATCATATTATAATTATACCCGTATGGAGGAAGCCTTATGAAAAAACTGATTTCATTACTTATGGTTTTATGTATGGTAACAGCCATCCTTCCCTTTGCTGCTTTGGCAGTTGAGAGCGAGCCTGTTATCACAGAGCTTGGCGAAAATCGCTACAGATTAGACAGCTTCACACCCACCGAAGCAAAAACAGATTTAAACACTATTTATGAAAAGGGCGATATTACCGTAATCAATTCCGGTTTATTTGAGTATGATTCGGTTATAACCGAGCTTATACTCCCCAACACCCTTGAATATATATTCTTCAACGCCTTCAGCGGAATGAGTGTGGAAAAGGTAGTCGTTCCCGATTCACTTACGCAGATGGGAGGAAACGTTTTCAGAGAGTGTACCGACCTTGTTTCCATCACACTCCCCCGCACACTGACTACTATAGGTGAAGGAGCCCTTCTTGATTGCTCCGAAGAGCTTAAGGTAGGCGTATACACAGATTCTGCAGCACATACATACTGCGAAAAGAATTCTATCCCCTTTGTTTTATTGGATGAGGGTTGCGCCCACAAAGCAACAAAAAAGACAGTTGTACAAGCCCCCACCTGTACCCTTGCAGGCAAGAGCGCAGACAAGTGCACCAACTGCGGTGATTTGCTCAATATTACAGAGGTTGAAGCCAACGGCCATACCTTCGGCAACTGGGTAAACAAGCCCGAAAGACATAAGGTATGCTCTGTTTGTCAAAGCAAAAAGACAGGCTTTGACTACACCTATTCCGAAGAGACCTTCAGCGATAACACTCCCGATAAGTGGTTCTATAATGCAGTAAGATTCTGCAACACCAACTCCCTTATAAGCGGAACGGGAAACAATAAATTTGCCCCTGCCAACCCAACAACAAGAGCAACCGTGGTATGCATACTTGCAAGATACTCTGGAGATGATCTTTCAGCATACACAACTACCGATTTTGCTGACGTACCCGACGGAACCTGGTATACAAAAGAGATCGCTTGGGCAAGCGAAAAGGGTATCGTTGCAGGCTACGGCGGAAACTTCTCTCCTAACGAAAAGGCTACACGTCAGGCACTTGTATCAATAATCTACAATTTTGCAGAATATATGGGTTATGATACTACTCCCGAAAGCGAAACCGCCCTCGATGAATTCAAGGATAAGGATACTATCGGTGCTTGGGCCCTTGATGCTATGAAATGGGCAAGCTCCAAAAAGATAATCAACGGCACCGGCGGCGGAAACGTATCCCCCAAGGGCACCTCTACAAGAAGCCAGATAGCCCAGATAATATACACCTTTGCCGGCGCATATGAGCCTGCGGCTGAGCCTATGTATGACAGAGTTGTGGTTATAGGCATAAACGGTCTTGGAAGCTACGTTGACGAGGCTCCCGGTGCTGACGGCATAAGAAGCATTTTCACCCTGAGCACTCCCACCGCTTCAAGTGAGGTTCCTTCAAATATAGCCGAAAACTGGGCATCCGTATTCAGCGGAGTTTCCCCCGAGCTTCACGGTATAAACAGCGTAAATTACTATACAACAAAGGGCGTATTCAATACACGCAACTCCATACCCACTACCCTTTCACTTGTTAAAAAGGCATACCCCGATGCTGATATTGCTGCCGTTACTGCAGATGATACAGTAAGCGGTATGATAGAAACCGATGCAGGTATTGACCTTATCAACTCCCCCAGCGCCATGGATGCAGGCGTTAACTACGAGCTTTGCAACAAAACCGACAGTTACCTTGACACCCACGACCCCAAGCTTCTTTACATCGAATACAAGCAGGTAGGCAATGCGGCTACCGCCTTTGACGGATTTGGCTGTGATAAATATCTGCAACAGATAGCCCTTACCGACGACCTTGTAGAAAAAGTGTATAATAAATACGTTGAGCTTGGAAGAGCCGAGCGCACACTATTCCTTCTCGTTTCAATACACGGCGGTAAGGACGGCACCCCCGTTTACGGCGGCTCAAGCGAGGAAGAAACAACTGTATACTTTGGCCTGCGCGGATATAACCTTAACCCTGAGGCAGACCTTACAGGCGTTATAAACAGAGATACCGCGGCTATCGTTTTAGAGGCCCTTGGCGTTGAAATTCCTGCAATATATTCCGCAAAGGTACCTAACGGCCTTTTTGACACAAGCATCACAAAATGAGGTAAAGCATGAAGAAAACCCTTTCGATAATCCTATGTATTATCTTACTTATACCTAATCTGTGTATCGCTATAAACGCAAACACCCTTACAGGCGGTACACAAAACACAACAAAAGAGCTTGCGGACGGTATAACCTACACAAATATAACAACCCCTTCAAGCTCACAATATCAGCTTAACAATTTCAACATTGTAGAGTTTGACCCCACACAGCGCAACCTGTATCTTGACGCTACCGCCAACGGAACGTACGCAAACAACGCAAAAACCGTTGCCAATGCAATGAAGGCTTTTGCCGCGGCAAACCCCGAAAAAACCCCCATAGTTGGTGTAAACGGCGACCTTTGGATGACAAATTACGCCCATTCAAGAGTTGAAGGCTCAGGCACCTCTTACGGCGGCTACAGCGATGCTGTAGTTAAAAAGTCCCTCAGCCTTCCCCGAGGCTTTAACGCATATAACGGAGAAATAGTTACCTCTGCTTATATGTTCCAGGAAACACCCTATGAAGGTGAGTTTTGGTCCTTTGGCACCACCCCCGAAAACCAAGTGGTTATGGGTTGCCCCGAGCTTGATATTACAATCACCTGCAATAACAAGGTAACCAACGCTGACGGCCTTAACAGACTGCCTGCAAATAATGCACTTGTTGTATATTCCGATAAGGGCTGTCTTAACAACTACGCCCTTGACGATGCCTTTGAGGTATTAATTAAAGTGGACTATGACTACACAATTTGCCACGAAGCATCTATTACAGGTACCGTTGTTGGAATATACGATAAAAACACCGCCAACAATCCTACAATGCAAGCCAATCACCTTATACTTACCGCAAGAGGTAATGCAGTAAATAAAATATCCTCTTACAAGGTTGGCAATAGCGTTACTCTTGATTTTGCAGTAACCGAAAAATACGGCAGAAACGTTGAGCAATGGCAAAACATTCAAAGCTGTATAGGCGGCCATATGCCCTTCGTTGTAAACGGTGTGAAAAACACAACAGGCGGCTCCACCAACTACCCTACCACAATTCTTGCAATCAAAAATGATGGCAACGTGGTAATGATAGTAAATGACGGTAGACAGTCCGGCTACAGTACGGGTCTTGATTTTGATAAATACTGGAACCTTGTGGATGACCTTGATCTTAATATGGGCCTTATACTTGACGGCGGCGGCTCTGCCGAGATGGTAATACTTGATGAAAATCAGTATAAAACCGTAAACAAACCCAGCGACGGAACCTCAAGAAGCGTGGTAAATTCAGTAATACTCTCAGTAGGTCCCGATCACAACACAAAAATGACCGACCTTGTATACCCCGAACCTGCAATAAACCTTGCAAACGTTGACTTCACACAGTCGATAAGCGACGTACTTACTCCCTCAGGTGCACAGGCACATTTTGAAGGCAGCTACGAGGGTATGCGTATGGTGGTAGATGAAACCGATACCGCTTCAGGTAATCCAAGCGGTGTAATAAGCTTTGGTCTGCCCAACACACGAAACGTAAACAGCAACTCTATTGTAGGAACCTATTATCCTTCGCTTTCACTTAGCGATTACAACTACATAGTAATAACTCAAAAGGCAGAAATGCAGGATAACAGCCCCTTCCACTTCCAGTCTGTATACGCAGTTACAGGCACGCCCACGGTTATATCACAGGATAAATTCGTTGGCTTTGTAAATATGTATAATGACGGACAGTTCCATAGCTACGTTCTTGACGTATCTGCATTCTCCGGTAAACTTAACTTCCTGCATTTAGGAGTTTTACCCGTAAACGGAACAACGGTTTCAAAAGGGGACAGGATAACCATAAACTCAATCAAATTTGCAAAGACCCTTGAGGAAGCACAAAACTACGCAGCGCAGCAGCCTAAAATGTCCTCTGCTCTTACCCTTTGTATAGACGGTAAAGAGGTGGCAACCGAGCGTGTTGAACCCGGAAAGTGTACTCTTAAGGATCTGTTTATGATAAATTACCATTTGGGCGCTGACCTGAGCTCATACCATATAAGCGATGACAGCGGCAAGGTATATTATGCAGATACGGTAATAGACACCGTTGGCGAAGTTACACTCCACGCACAAAAAACACTTCCCTTCACCGACGTTAACAAAAACGCTTGGTACTACGAAAGTGTTGCCTACTGTGTTGATAACGGCTATATGAACGGTACCTCTGCTACAACATTTGCTCCTACAAAGGTACTTACAAGAGCACAGTTCGTACAGATACTTTACAATATTGAAGGCGAGCCGGAGGGCTTCACAGGTAAAACCGCATTTACCGATGTACCTACAACTCACTGGGCGGCAAAGGCAATCGAGTGGGCAGTAAAAAATGATATAACAGCAGGTACATCTGCAACTACATTTGCTCCCGCAAAGGCAGTAAACCGCCAGACACTTGCAACCTTCATCCTTAACTATGCAAGCTTCAAGGGTGTTGCAGGCGAAGGCAGAGCAGATCTTACAAAGTACGGAGACGGCGCAACTGTTGCAAACTGGGCGCAGGATGCCGTAGCATGGGCAATTGATGCAGGAGTATTTAGCTCCACATCCACCACAAAGCTTACCTTCGAGCCTAAGAAGGAAGCAACAAGAGCAGTTGTTGCTCAGGTTGTTCGCGGCTTTGTTGAGAACGTACTTAATAAGTAATTTCAATACATAAAGAAAAAGGAGAGCGACATTCGCTCTCCTTTTCTATAATATGAAAAAATTTTCTTACCATACCCCCTTTTAATTCTGCTTATTTCGTGCTATAATACTATGATTGGATTTTGATTTTCAAAAAACTGCATTCTAAATAATACAGGGGAGGCGTAATAATGGCAGAAGAAAGAAAGTTTAAGCTTGTATCACCCTACAAGCCCACAGGCGACCAGCCGCAGGCTATAGACAAGCTTTCGGCAGGTATAGATGCAGGTCTTGACAAGCAGGTATTGCTTGGTGTAACAGGCTCGGGTAAAACATTCACTATGGCAAATATTATCGCCAACGCAAACAAGCCTACCCTTGTTCTTGCTCATAATAAAACCCTTGCCGCACAGCTTTGTTCCGAGTTCAGAGAGGTTTTCCCCGATAATGCGGTAGAGTATTTTGTTTCCTACTACGACTATTATCAGCCCGAAGCCTATATACCCGGCAAGGACACCTATATAGAAAAGGATTCCTCTGTAAACGATGAGATAGACAAGCTGCGCCACAGCGCAACCTCTGCCCTTTTTGAACGCAACGACGTAATAATAGTTTCCTCGGTTTCCTGCATATACACCCTTGGTGACCCAAACGAGTACAACAATATGCTCATAGGCATACGCCTTGGGGGAACTATGGATAGGGACGAGCTTATCCGCAGGCTTATTGCAATCAAATACGACCGCAACGATATAAACTTTACCCGTAACAAATTCAGAGTTAGGGGGGACGTGGTAGAGATAGTACCCGCCTCAAATGATAATATTGCAGTTCGTGTTGAGTTTTTTGATGATGAGATAACCCGACTGTGCGAATTTAACACCCTTACGGGAAAGGTAATAAAGGACCTTACCTACACCGTTATCTTCCCAGCCACCCACTATGCCGTATCCGACGAGCGCCGTGAGCAGGCACTTCGTGAGATAGAGGAAGAAATGGAAGAACGGGTTGAATATTTTAAATCCCAAAACAAGCTTATTGAAGCACAGCGCATAGAGGAACGCACCCTTTACGATCTTGAAATGATGCGGGAGATAGGCTATTGCTCCGGAGTTGAAAACTACTCCCGGGTGCTTTCGGGCAGAAAACCCGGCTCCACCCCATATACCTTGCTTGATTATTTCCCCAAGGATTTTCTGCTGTTTGTGGACGAGTCCCACGTTACCCTGCCCCAGGTAAGGGGTATGAGCGGCGGTGACCACGCAAGAAAGAAAAACCTTGTAGATTTCGGCTTCCGCCTGCCATCTGCTTACGATAACAGACCCCTTGTTTTTGAGGAATTTGAGGAAAAATTGCACCAAACCATATATGTAAGCGCAACCCCCGGCCCCTATGAAAAGGAAAACACAAAGCAGACTGTAGAGCAGATAATACGCCCCACGGGCCTGCTTGACCCCGAAATTGAGGTAAGAGGTGTTGAAGGGCAGATAGACGACCTTATAGGTGAAATAAGAGAGCGTACCGAGCGCGGTGAGCGCGTACTTATTACAACCCTTACAAAGAAGATGGCAGAAGACTTAACAGAGTTTTTAGAGCTTAATCTTATCAAGGTAAAATACATCCACCACAACGTTGAAACAATGGAGCGTACCGAAATAATACGCGACCTGCGCTTAGGTAATTTTGACGTGCTTGTGGGTATAAATCTGCTCCGCGAGGGTCTTGATATTCCAGAGGTTTCCCTTGTTGCCATACTTGACGCAGATAAGGAAGGCCTCTTGCGAAGCGAAACCGCCCTTATACAGACCATAGGACGCGCGGCGCGTAACGTAAACGGCAAGGTAATAATGTATGCGGAAAAGATAACAAAGGCAATGCAGACCGCAATAGACGAAACAAACCGCCGCCGCACAATACAGCAGAAATACAATGAAGAAAACGGAATAGAGCCACAAAGCGTTCAAAAGGCGGTACGCGACCTTATAGAAATAGGTGTTAAAAAGGACGATAAGAAAAATAAACTGCCCGAAAGAAAGATCTCACCCAAACAGCGAGCAGCTCTTATCGAGCAGCTTACCCAGGAAATGCGACAGGCTGCAGCCGACCTTGACTTTGAACAGGCTGCTATCATCCGCGACCGCATAAATGCAATTAAAGAAGAAACGAAATGAGAGTGTAACAAGAAAAAATGGCAAACAAAAATCTAACCATTACAGGCGCAAGGGTGCACAACCTCAAAAATGTAGATATTACTATCCCCCGTGATAAGCTTGTTGTATTTACAGGG
>JAZOTL010000011.1:0-26270 GCA_045657645.1 Eubacteriales bacterium | reverse complement strand
AGCAGGTTATGATGAAAGAAACGCTTACTTTGAGTGTATCCACGAGATGAAGCTCATCGTTGACCTTATCTATCAGTCCGGTTTTGCAGGTATGAGATACTCTATCTCCAACACAGCAGAGTACGGTGACTACATAACAGGCCCCAAGGTTATTACCGAGGACACAAAGAAGGCTATGAAGAAGATCCTTTCCGATATTCAGGACGGCTCCTTTGCAAAGGAATTCCTGCTTGATATGTCTCCCGCAGGCGGACAGGCTCACTTCAGAGCTATGAGAAGACTTGCAGCTGAGCATCCCTCCGAGGTTGTAGGCGAAGAGATCAGAAAGCTCTACAGCTGGAACAACGAAGAAGATAAGTTTATCAATAACTAAAGAGATAAAACAAAATGAAAAGTGATATAATGAAGGCCGGGGTAGAGAGGGTTCCACAACGCTCTCTGCTCAAGGCTATGGGCTATACAAACGAACAGATCAAAAAGCCCCTTATAGGTATCGTTAATTCCTTTAACGAAATAATCCCCGGTCATATTCACCTCCAGACCATTGCCCGTGCGGTAAAGGATGGCGTTCTTGCAAACGGCGGTACTCCCATGGAGTTCAACGTTATCGGTGTATGTGACGGTATTGCTATGGGACACGAGGGTATGAAATACTCTCTTGTTACCCGTGAGATAATTGCGGATAGCGTTGAATGTATGGCACGCGCCCACGCCTTTGACGGACTTGTTTTTATCCCTAACTGTGATAAGATAGTTCCCGGTATGCTTATGGCGGCGGCAAGGCTGAACATTCCTTCCATATTCGTTTCCGGCGGTCCCATGCTTTCCCTTTGCGGAGAGGACGGCAGATATATGGACCTTAACAGCTGTTTTGAGGCTGTTGGTGCATATAAAAACGGAACTATGGACGAGGCTGATCTTGAATATTACGAGGAAAATGCTTGCCCCGGTTGCGGCTCCTGCTCGGGTATGTTTACCGCAAACTCAATGAACTGCTTAACAGAGGTTCTTGGTATGGGTCTTCGCGGTAACGGCACTATCCCTGCCGTTTATGCAGCAAGACAGCGCCTTGCAAAGACCGTTGGTATGCGCGCAGTTGATCTTGTACGTGAGGACTTAAAGCCCCTTGATATAATGACCCAGGGCGCATTTAAGAACGCACTTACCGTTGATATGGCATTGGGTTGTTCTTCTAACTCTCTGCTCCACCTTACCGCTATTGCTCACGAGGCAGGCGTAAAGCTTGATCTCCATATGGTAAATGAGGTAAGCGAGGCTACACCTAACCTTTGCCACCTTGCTCCTGCAGGTCATCACCATATGCAGGACCTTCAGGCGGTAGGCGGTGTGTACGCAGTTATGAACGAGCTTTGCGCACACGGCAAGCTTGATACTTCCGTTATGACCGTTACGGGTAAAACCGTAGGAGAAAACGTTGCAGGTATAGTTAAGAAGGGCAATACAGTTATAAAGGACTATGACGATCCTTACTCAAAAACAGGCGGACTTGCAGTGCTTTTCGGCAGCCTTGCTCCCAACGGTGCGGCTGTTAAGAGAAGTGCCGTGGCAAAGGAAATGCTTGTTCATAAGGGTCCTGCAAGAGTGTTTGATTCCGAAGAAGAGGCTATAAAGGCTATCTACGCGGCGCAGATAAAGAGCGGTGACGTTGTGGTTATCCGTAACGAGGGTCCCGCAGGCGGCCCAGGTATGAGAGAGATGCTTTCCCCCACCTCAGCTATTTGCGGTATGGGTCTTGATAAAGAGGTTGCTCTTATTACCGACGGACGTTTCTCCGGCGCTACACGCGGTGCTTCCATAGGTCACGTTTCTCCCGAAGCGTATAACGGTGGCCCTATTGCTTACGTTAAGGAAGGGGACATTATCAGTATAGATATCCCCAACTACAAGATCGACCTTCTTGTATCCGATGAGGAGATGGAAGAACGTAAGAAGACAATGGAAATAAAGCGCAAGAATGTTTCAGGCTATCTTGCCAGATATTCCAGATACGTTTCTTCTGCCGATAAGGGCGCTGTAATTGAATAAATTAGGGTGACAAAACAAAAAATGAAACAGATAAAAATATTCGATACCACACTGCGTGACGGAGAGCAATCCCCCGGCTGCAGTATGAATTTAAGTGAAAAGATAGAGGTAGCTAAAGCCCTTGAAAAGCTGAAGGTAGACGTTATCGAAGCAGGCTTTGCTATTTCCTCAAAGGGTGACTTTGAGTCTGTACAAACGGTTGCAAAAACTGTAAAGGACTGCACCGTTGCATCCCTTGCCCGTTCGGTTAAAGGTGATATTGATGCGGCTTATGAAGCGGTAAAATGTGCGGTTGATCCCCGTATTCACCTCTTTATAGCTACCTCACCCTTACATATGGAGTATAAGCTTAAGATGACACCGGAGCAGGTTATAGAAAAGACCGCTGCAATGGTGAAATACGCAAAGGGCTATTGCTCTAATATAGAGTTCTCCTGCGAGGATGCTACAAGAAGTGACCTTGATTTTATGTGCCGTGTGGTTGATACCGCTATCAAAAACGGCGCAACGGTCATTAACCTGCCCGATACGGTAGGCTACAGCACCCCCGAAGAGATACGCGCTATGTTTGAGTACGTTATAGGCCACGTGGAAAACTCCGACAAGGTTGAATTTTCAACCCACTGCCATAACGACCTTGGTATGGCGGTTGCAAACGCCTTGGCTTCGGTACAGGGCGGTGCATTGCAGATAGAGTGTACCTTGAACGGTATCGGAGAGCGCGCAGGTAACGCGGCGCTTGAAGAGGTGGTAATGGCGTTAAAGACCCGCCACGATGTTTTTGCGGCAGAGCCCCGTATTGATACCACAAAGATATACCGTACAAGTAAGACCGTTTACAATATAATCGGTCAGTCTGCACCCCTTAATAAGCCTATCGTAGGTAAAAACGCATTTGCCCACGAATCGGGCATACATCAGCACGGTGTGCTTGCACACAAGCAGACCTATGAGATACTTACTCCCGAATCTGTAGGTATTACCAAGAACAAGATGGTTCTTGGTAAGCATTCCGGTAAGCACGCCTTTGATTCTCACTTAAAGGAGCTGGGCTACGAGCTTACAGAGGAAGAGCTTATAAAGACCTTTGAAAAGTTCAAGGCTCTTTGCGATAAGAAGAAGACCGTAAACGACCTTGACCTTGAAGCACTTGTAAGCAATAAGTCTATAGAGGCAGAGGGTTATAAGCTTGTGCGCTTTGACGTACACGCAGGTAACCACACCACGGCTACAAGCACCATTAAGCTCTCCTATAAGGATGAGGTTATTGAGGATGTTTGCCTTGGCGACGGACCTATTGATGCGGCTTTCAATACTATTGATAAGATAGTTTGCCCCCCTGAGCATACCTTTGATGATTATTCCATAAACTCTGTATCCGAAGGTAAGGATACAATGGGTGAGGTTATCGTTAAGCTTGGAGCTGCGGGCAAAACCTATACCGGCAGAGGACTTTCTACCGATATTATCGAGGCAAGTATTCAGGCTTACCTCAATGCGATAAATAAACTGAAGAATTCTGCAGCAGTATAACCAAAGGCGGTTCAAACCGCCTTTGAGCAATTCTGCCGAAAGGAGATTTTATTATGGGTATGACGATGACTCAAAAGATTTTGGCAAAGCACGCAGGCCTTGAAAGTGTATCTGCAGGTCAGCTTATCCTTGCCGATCTTGATATGGTCTTGGGTAATGATATTACCTCTCCCGTTGCCATTGCCGAGTTTAATAAGCTTGGTAAGGAAGGGGTTTTTGACAAAACAAAGATCTCTATGGTAATGGACCACTTTGCTCCCAATAAGGATATCAAGGCAGCAGCACAATGCAAGATGTGCCGTGATTTTTGCGGAGAAAAGGAAGTAGTAAATTTTTATGATGTAGGACAGATGGGTATTGAACACGCCCTGCTCCCTGAAAAGGGACTTGTTTCTGCAGGTAACGTGGTTATCGGTGCCGATTCTCACACCTGTACTTACGGTGCCCTTGGTGCTTTTTCCACAGGCGTTGGCTCTACCGATATGGCTTGCGGTATGGCAATAGGTAAGGCTTGGTTTAAGGTGCCTTCTGCAATTAAGTTTGTATTAAAGGGCAAGCTTAACAAATACGTTTCCGGTAAGGACGTTATCCTTCATATCATAGGTATGATAGGTGTAGACGGCGCTCTTTATAAGTCTATGGAGTTTGTGGGCGAGGGTGTACGAAACCTCAGCGTTTCCGACAGACTTTGTATGGCTAATATGGCAATCGAGGCAGGCGGTAAGAACGGTATTTTTGAGGTAGACGATAAGACTATCGAGTACCTGAAAAATGCAGGGGCACAGGAACCCGAAATATTTACTGCAGACGAGGATGCAGAGTATGATGAGGTTTATGAAATAGACCTTTCTACCATTAAATCCACAGTTGCTTTCCCCCACCTTCCCGAAAATACTCATACAACAGATGAGATAGATGAAATTAAAATAGACCAGGTAGTTATCGGCTCCTGCACAAACGGACGACTTTCCGACCTTGTGGCGGCGGCAGAGATAATGAAGGGTAAAAAGGTTGCAAAGGGTGTTCGTTGCATAATCATCCCCGCAACACAAAAGGTATATCTTGAAGCAATGGAAATGGGACTGCTTAAGACCTTTATAGAAAGCGGAGCAGTTGTTTCCACACCTACCTGCGGCCCCTGCCTTGGCGGCCATATGGGTATACTTGCTGACGGTGAGCGCGCAGTTGCCACCACAAACCGTA
Organism: Eubacteriales bacterium; assembly: GCA_045657645.1. GTDB lineage: Bacteria > Bacillota > Clostridia > Oscillospirales > CAG-272 > RGIG7300. The sequence continues at coordinate 21,488 of JAZOTL010000011.1, read as the reverse complement.
ACTTTGTAGGCCGTATGGGTCACGTGGGCTCTGAGGTTTATCTTGCCAGCCCCGAGGTTGCGGCGGCTTCTGCCGTTACGGGTAAAATTTCAGGACCCGAGGAGGTAATGTAAAATGAAGTTTGACGGAAAAGTAATCAGATACGGCAGTAACGTTGATACCGACGTTATCATCCCTGCCCGTTACCTCAATACCATTGATAAAAAAGAGCTTGCTTCCCACTGTATGGAAGATCTTGACCCCACCTTTACAAAGCGTGTGCAGGCAGGGGATATAATAGTTGCAGACCTTAACTTTGGTTGCGGCTCCTCTCGTGAGCACGCCCCCATTGCAATTAAGGAAAGCGGCATTGCCCTTGTTATTGCAAAGAGCTTTGCGCGTATATTCTACCGCAACTCCATTAATATCGGACTTCCCATTATAGAATGTCCTGCTGCAGTTGAGGCAATAGAGGAGGGTCACAGCCTTTCGGTTGATATGGATAAGGGCGAGATAGTTAATAACACTACAGGCCAAACCTTTAAAACCGAGCCTTTTCCCGCTTTTGTTCAGACCATTATTGCAAACGGCGGTCTTATAGAATCCATAAAGAAAGGCGCGATTAAATAATGACATACAATATTGCATTACTTAAGGGTGACGGTATAGGACCGGAAATAGTTGAGGGTGCCGTAAAGGTGCTTGAAAAGATAGGCGCAAAGTACGGTCATACCTTCAATTTTACACCATATCTTATAGGCGGATGCGCAATAGATGCTTGCGGCGAGCCTCTGCCGAAAGAAACAGTAGAGGGTTGCCTTGCTTCCGACAGCGTTTTGCTTGGTGCCGTTGGCGGCCCCAAGTGGGATACCCTGCCCGGTAATATGCGCCCCGAAAAAGCTTTGCTTGGTATAAGAAGCGCTCTTGGTCTTTACACTAACCTGCGCCCTGCAAAGCTCTATTCCTCCCTTTCTGCAGAATGTCCCTTAAGACAGGATATAGTTGAAAAGGGAATAGACCTTGTTATGGTAAGAGAGCTTACCGGCGGTATATACTTTGGTGAGCGCGGACGCCGTGACGGTAAGTACGGCCCCGAGGCTTATGATACCGAGGCTTATAGTGTAACCGAGGTTAAGCGTATAGCAAAGGTGGCCTTTGAAACTGCCCGCAAGAGAGGTAAAAAGGTTACAAGTATTGATAAGGCAAACGTGCTTGAAAGCTCCAGACTTTGGAGAGAGGTAGTGCACGAGCTTGCGAAGGAATATCCTGACGTTGAGCTTTCTGATATGCTTGTGGATAATGCCGCAATGCAGCTTGTAAAGAACCCTTCTCAATTTGATGTGGTTGTTACCTCTAATATGTTCGGTGATATTCTTTCCGACGAGGCTTCCCAGATAACAGGCTCTATAGGACTTCTGCCCTCCGCTTCTTTGGGTGAAACCAAGTGCGGTATGTATGAGCCTATCCACGGTTCTGCTCCCGATATTGCAGGCCAGAACAAGGCTAACCCCATAGCAACCATACTTTCTGCCGCTATGATGCTTCGTTATTCCTTTGACCTTGAAGAAGAGGCGTGCGCTATAGAAAAGGCGGTTGATGAGGTTCTTTGCGCAGGCTACAGAACCGGCGATATCCTCGGTACCTCCACTCAAACTCCTTTGAGCTGTACCGAAATGACAGAAAAGATACTTGAAAGAATTTAAATATATAAAAGCGGATTTTAGCTTACTTTATTTAGAAAGGTCTTGATTTAAATGCTTAATATCAGAGTTGAAAAAACTCAAACACCTAAACAGAAACCCGATTTTACTCAGCCCCTGCCCTTTGGTAAGATATTTACCGATCATATGTTCATTATGAACTATACAGAGGGTAAAGGCTGGTACGATGCAAGAATAGTGCCCTACGGTAAGATATCCCTTGACCCTTCTGCTATGGTTTTCCATTACGGACAGGAAATGTTTGAGGGCTTAAAGGCTTATAAGGGTGAGGATGGAGAGTGTTTCCTCTTCCGCCCCGATATGAACGCAAAGCGAACCAATGCTACAAATAAGCGTCTTTGCATACCCGAGCTTCCCGTAGAGGATTTTGTAGAGGCGGTACGGGCAGTTGTTGATATAGACCGTGATTGGATACCCACCCAGCCCGGTACAAGCCTTTATATCCGTCCCTTTATTATAGCAACAGACGAGTTCCTCGGCGTTGCTCCCTCAAAGAACTACCTCTTTATGGTCATCCTTTCCCCCAGCGGTGCTTACTACGCAAACGGACTTAAGCCTGTAGGCATATGGATAGAGGACGAATACGTAAGAGCAGTTCGCGGTGGTATGGGCTTTGCCAAAACAGGCGGTAACTACGCCTGCAGTCTTGCGGCACAGGAAAAGGCTCACGATGACGGATATTCACAGGTTCTTTGGCTTGATGGTGTTGAGCGTAAGTATATTGAAGAGGTGGGCGCAATGAACATCTTCTTCAAGATAGACGGCAAGATAGTAACTCCTATGCTTAACGGAAGCATCCTTCCCGGTATCACCCGTGATTCCGTGCTTCACTACTGCCGTGAAAAGGGCGTACCCTGCGAGGAAAGAAAGATTTCCGTTGACGAGCTTATCGAAGCCCAGAACAGCGGCAAGCTGGAAGAGGTATTCGGCTCCGGAACTGCGGCTGTAATTTCCCCCGTTGGTAAGCTGAGATACAAGGACGACGTTTATACTATCGGAGATGGCTCTATAGGTGAGTTCAGCCAGAAGCTTTACGACTACATTACCGGTGTTCAGACAGGTAAGGTAGAAGACGAGTTTGGTTGGAGAATGAAGATATAAAATTACAACCCCATCAAAAAGGCGTTAGCCTGATTTGGTGGGGTTGTTTTTAATATGTAAAACGTTATTCAGTAATTCTTTTTATGGGCATATCCGCAACGCAGGCACAGTTCTTCCTTTACGCATCTTGCCTGGAGGGAGCGTTTTAGGTCTTGCGCTCGTTTTGAATTAAGTATATCGGAAAGCTCGGCTTCAAAAATATTTCCCAAGGGGATAGCGCCGTCTGCATCAAGACAGCAGGGAACTACCGTTCCGTCACAAAGCACCCCTATCTGGTCACGCAGGCCGTAGCAGGTATGGTTTTCGCCAAAATATTCCCCGTCAATATCAGGCCAGTCAAAGCGCTCGCCCCATTCAAGGAAGGTTTTTTCGCAAATTCTGTAACCGGAGTACGTTTCCTTCCATTCTCCCTTAAAATAATTATGCATACGGTTTAATATCATTTCATTCAGCTTATCCTCGCCCCCTGCGTTCCATAATCGCATTACTGCAATTATCCCATTTTGGGCGGCTTTAGCGCAAAAATCAAAGCATCCGTCAAGGTATTCTTCAAGGGAGAGGCCCATAGCGTTTGCTTCATAGCAATGCAGGGATATACTTACCTTATGCAGGGCTTTAGCCTTCAGCAATATTGGAGCTTTGGAGGGGAGCAGAGTACCGTTTGTGGTAATTATTCCGCGAAAGCCCAGCTCTGCGGCAATATCTAAAAACTCTTCAAGCTGTGGGTGCAAAAGGGGCTCGCCCATAATATGAAAATAAAGATAGTTTGCATATCCGCGAAGCTTTGTTGCGGCATGCAAAAAGTTTTCTTTGGTTATAAAGGCTTTTTCCCTTTTTGTGCCGTGGCAAAAACTGCAGGACAGATTGCAGGCGTTGGTTATTTCTAAAAAGGCTTTCTTCAGCATAGGGCGTCCTTTCGGCTTTTTGTACATTATACCATAAATTTTGAACCTAATCAACTTGCGCAGATCTCTTTGGTATGATATAATGAAAAAAATATAATATTAATTTTATAAAGGAGAATGAAATTGATGGATATTAAATATATTGGTGTAAACGATCACAACGTAGACCTTTTTGAGGGTCAGTATATAGTACCTAACGGAATGGCGTACAATTCCTATATAATAGAAGATGAAAAAGTAGCGGTAATGGACTCTGTTGACAAGGCTTTTGGCAAGCAGTGGCTTGACAATATCAAAAGCGTTCTGGGTGATAAAAGCCCCGACTATCTTGTTGTTCAGCATATGGAGCCGGACCATTCTGCAAATATTAAAGAGTTTGCACTTGCATATCCAAATGCCGTGGTTGTTTCTACCCAAAAGGCGTTTGTAATGATGGAAAAGTACTTTGAAAATGACTATGCAGACCGCAGAATTGTTGTTGGCGACGGTGATACCCTTGAGCTTGGCAAGCATAAGCTGACCTTCTATACTGCGCCTATGGTTCATTGGCCCGAGGTAATGCTCAGCTATGACAGCTACGCAAAGGCACTCTTTTCTGCAGATGCCTTTGGTAAGTTTGGTGCTCTTGACGTAGAAGAGGACTGGGCTTGTGAGGCGCGCCGTTATTACTTTGGTATAGTAGGAAAGTACGGTGCACAGGTACAGGCTTTATTGAAAAAGGTGGGCGGACTTGATATACAAACCATATATCCGCTTCACGGTCCCATTCTTTCTGAAAATTTGGGCTACTATATCGGTCTTTACAATACCTGGTCTTCCTATGGTGTGGAAAGCGAGGGCGTGGTAATATGCTATACCTCTGTTTACGGGAACACCAAAAAAGCAGTAGAGCTGCTTTGTGCAGAGCTTGAAAGTGCAGGTTGCCCCAAGGTTGCCGTAAATGACCTTGCAAGATGCGATATGGCAGAGGCGGTGGAGGATGCATTCCGTTATGGCAAGATAGTTCTTGCCACCACTACCTATAACGGCGATATATTCCCCTTTATGAGAGAATTTATCAATGAACTGACAGAAAGAGGATATAAAAACCGCAAGGTGGGTATAATAGAAAACGGAAGCTGGGGCCCTGTGGCTGCGGCAAAAATTAAAAAAATGCTCGAAAACAGTAAGGACCTTAGCTATACCGATACAACCGTTACTATACATTCTGCAGTTAAAGAGGTAAACAAGGAGCAGATAAAGGCCCTTGCAAAGGAGCTTGTATAACTAGGAGGTTATATGAAGTACGTTTGTGAAGTTTGCGGATATGAGTACGATGAAGAAGTAGGCGATCCCGATAACGGTGTTGCTCCCGGTACCAAGTGGGAAAACGTTCCCGAGGATTGGGTATGCCCTGTGTGTGCCGTTACAAAGGAAAACTTTACACAACTATAAGCAAAAAGTGAAAGCGAAGCTTTCACTTTTTTTGCTTGCATACAACCATACCTTAAGGGGAAGAATATCTGCCAAAGGAGAGTGCAGATATGGTATGGCTTAATATGGCGGTGGCCACCCTTATAGCCACCCTTGCGGGACTGGGAATAGGGGGCGGAGGTCTGCTTGTAATATATATGACTTTGGTGCTTGGAACACCCCAGCTTGCAGCCCAAGGGATAAATCTTGTGTTTTTTGTGTTTTCTGCCGCGGCCTCTCTTTTGGTGCATTACAAAAAGAGAAATATTAATGTTAAATTGGTTACAACTCTTGCAATAGGCGGTATTTGCGGTTCGGTTTTTGGGGTGTATCTTTCCCATACTCTGGAGCCTTCTCTTATAAGAAAGTGCTTTGGGGTGTTGCTTATTATAAGCGGTATGCTTACCCTCTTTTCAAAAACACCTGCCAAAGAGAAAGAGTAACATTTCTTTTTATACTCCATAAGATAATAACAGAGTGCCCCAAAGGGCACCAAACTTAGGAGGAAAAAACAATGAACTGCTTATGCGATTTTTTTGATAACAACAACATTCTTTTCTGGATAATCCTTATCCTTGTAGTAATGGCTCTCTGCAGAGGCTGTGGCGGATGCGGCGGCACATATTACAATGATGACAGAGGCAACGGTTGCGGCTGCCATTAAGTAAAAGAAATAAAAACGGGCACAAAGTGCCCGTTTTTTAATGTTTGTTATTCGCCTATAAAGTCTGCGAGTATTTTAACCGCGCGGTCTATTCCGCAACCGGAGGTGCTGAGGGATATGTCATAGTGCTTTGCATCTCCCCACTTGGTATCGGCATGGTAGTTGTGATAGTTCATTCTCTGCTTATCCTTGCGGCGTACCAGGTCATCAACCTCTTTTTCATCAACTCCGTCAAGCTCCATAGCTCTTGCCTTTCTGAACTCGGGGTCTGCGTGTAAGAATATTTTAATAATGTCATCCCTGTCGGAAAGAACGTAGTCTGCACAGCGGCCTATAATTACACAAGGGCCCTTCTCAGCTAACTTGCGGATAATATCAGACTGGGTGTTGTATACCGTTTCCTCAAGGCTCCAGGGTGTAGCGTTGCGGTACTGATACTGAATTCCTCGTACTATTGAATATAAAAAGCTGTTTGTGGCGTTCTTTTCAGGATCTTCGAAAAATTCTTCAGAAAATCCGCTTTCCTTTGCCGCAAGTGAAATAAGCTGGTGGTCGTAGAAGGGTACACCGTATAATTCGGCAAGCTTCTTTCCTATCTCTCTGCCTCCGCTTCCGTACTGACGGCTGATAATAATTATTTTATTCATTTAAATACCCCCTTCGGTATAGTATAATCTTTTGTGGGTATATTTTAACACATTATTAAGAAAAAATCAACACTTATTCATAATTTTTGCAAGAAAAAGGAAGTCCTTTGAGGCGCCTTCTTTAATGAAATGCCTCAAAGGACTGATAGTAAAAATTATTTTACGCTGAAAAGCATATCTCCATAGCTTGGATAAGGCCAAACGTTTGAAGGGCAGATTGTTTCAAGGGAGTCTGCGTAGCGGCGCAGGGTTTCCATTTTGGGGATAACGCTATCCCTGTAGAAGAGGGAAGCTTCTGTAACGTCTGAAATGGCGTCTACGTTTGCAACGGCATCTTCAAGCTCTTTTACGGCTGTGTAAAGCTTTCCTGTAAGCTCGCTAACCTTTTCAAGGGTATCCTTTTCGTAGCTGCAGTCGGTTGTAAAGGCAAGGGCGTTCTTTGCGTTTAAGGTAAGGGCAAGCTCACGGGCAAAGGTGCTTACTGCGGGAAGTATATCCTGCTTTGCCATTTCCAGCATAGTTGAGGATTCTATATGAAGAACCTTGTTGTAGTTTTCAACCATTATCTCATAGCGGGCGTGCATTTCTGCCTCGTTGAACACTCTGTGCTCACCAAAGAGCTTGATGTTCTTTTCGTCAAGATAATGGGGAAGGGCGTCGGGGGTGGTGCGCAGGTTGAGCAGACCTCTTTTTTCTGCCTCTGCAAGCCACACGTCGTCATAGCCGTTGCCGTTAAATATTATACGCTTATGTGCCTTTATGGTGTCACGTATAAGGTTGTGAAGCTCGGTTCCAAAGTCTGTAGCGTTTTCAAGAACGTCAGCAAACTGCTTAAGCTCTTCCGCTACTGCGGTGTTGAGCACTATATTGGGCTCGGAAATGGAAAGGCTGGAGCCTAACATTCTGAACTCAAACTTGTTACCGGTAAAAGCGAAGGGTGAGGTTCTGTTGCGGTCGGTTGTGTCCTTGGGTATCTTTGGCAGAACGTGTACTCCTACCTTCATCTGCTCCTTTTCACGGGCATCGTAGTGGGTTTCGTTTTCTATAGCTTCAAGAATATCGTTAAGCTCGTCCCCCAGGAACATAGAAACAACTGCAGGGGGTGCCTCGTTTGCGCCAAGGCGGTGGTCGTTACCTGCGCTTGCAACGGATATGCGCAGAAGATCCTGATAATCGTCTACCGCTTTTATTACAGCACAAAGGAAGAGTAAGAACTGTGCGTTTTCATAGGGTGTTTCACCCGGCTCAAGGAGGTTAACTCCTGCGCTTGTGGAAAGGGACCAGTTGTTATGCTTACCGCTTCCGTTAACACCCTCAAAGGGTTTTTCGTGAAGCAAGCATACCATATCGTGCTTCTTTGCTATTCTCTGCATCAGCTCCATTGTAAGCTGATTGTGGTCTGTTGCTATATTTGTGGTGGAGAATATGGGTGCCAGCTCGTGCTGTGCAGGGGCAACCTCGTTATGCTGGGTTTTTGCAAGTATGCCTAACTTCCAGAGCTCTTCATTAAGCTCGTTCATAAAAGCGGCAACTCTTGACTTGATGGTGCCGTAGTAATGGTCGTCAAGCTCCTGCCCCTTGGGCGCTTTTGCACCAAAAAGGGTTCTGCCTGTGTAGAACAGGTCCTTTCTCTTTTCGTATACTTCTTTATCTATAAGGAAGTATTCCTGCTCGGGTCCAACGGTGGTCTTAATAACGGTATCGCTTGAACCAAAGAGCTTAAGAATTCTTCTGCCCTGACGGTTGATTGCGTCCATGGAACGCAGCAGGGGAGTTTTTTTGTCAAGTGCCTCTCCGCCGTAGGAACAGAAGGCTGTGGGTATGCAAAGGGTTTTACCCTTAATAAATGCGTAGGAGGTAGGGTCCCAGGCGGTGTAGCCTCTTGCCTCAAAGGTTGCACGCAGACCGCCGGAAGGGAAGCTGGATGCGTCTGATTCGCCGCTTACAAGCTCTTTACCGGAAAACTCCATTATTACAGCATCTTCTCCGCTGGGGGAAATAAAGCTGTCGTGCTTTTCGGCGGTAATGCCGGTCATAGGCTGGAACCAGTGTGTATAGTGGGTAACTCCGTTCTCGATAGCCCAGTCCTTCATTGCGTTGGCTACTACGTTGGCTACGGTTAAATCAAGTCTTTTGTTATCCCGATTTGCCTTTCTTATGGCTTGGTAGGTTTCCTTGGGAAGGCGCGCCTTCATTGTGGAATCATTGAAAACCTTACAGCCAAAATAATCAGGAACTGTTTTCATGCGGATTACCCTAGGATACGTTGCCGTATCGTCCTTTCAAATGATATAGCGTACGCTCATAAAACGAAACACTACGCCAGTATAATAATAGTTAGATTATACTCTTATGCGGAAATTATGTCAATATTTTTTGCCGAAAAATAGCACCCTAAACAAATTGTTGACTAAAATCTGTCCTTGGGGTATAATTTGTGTATATTAAAGTAAAGGAAATTTTCTATGAAAAGAATAATGTTTGTCTGCCACGGCAATATTTGCAGAAGCCCTATGGCGGAATTTATATTAAAGGATATGGTGGCAAAAAAGGGGATTGAGGGTTGTGTGATAGCTTCAAGCGCAACATCTACCGAGGAGATATACGGAAACGTGGGCAATCCCGTTTATCCCCCTGCAAAAAGAGAGCTTGCCCGCCACGGCATCTCCTGCGATGGCAAGCGCGCTGTACAGCTTAAGGCTTGTGATTATGATAAATACGACCTTTTCTGCGTTATGGATAGTGCAAATCTGCGCAACGCCACAAGAATTCTGGGCGGTGACCCCGAGGGTAAGGTTAAAAAGCTCCTTACCTTCTGCAACAGGGCAGAGGATGTAGCCGACCCTTGGTACTCAGGGGATTTTGAAACTACATATAACGATATATACGAAGCCTGCCTTGAGCTTGTTAAGATGATATAAAAGAAAAGCCTTTCGCCGAAGCGAAAGGCTTTTATATTTTTAGATTATTCGTAAAGCTTGCCGAGCTTGGTAAGTCTGTCGTACTTAGCCTTTGCGTTTTCTTCAGCCTTCTTGAAGAGCTCTTCTGCTCTGTCGGGGAACTGCTGAACAAGACGGCTGTAACGGGTTTCGCTCTTGATGAAGTCTACGTAATTAGCTGTAGGCTCCTTGGAGTCAAGAGTGAAGGGTGACTTGCCTTCTGCTCTGAGTGCGGGATTGTATCTGAAGGTGTGCCAGTAGCCTGCCTCAACTGCCTTTTTCATTTCTTCCTGGCAGTTGGTCATACCGCCCTTAAGGCCGTGCATTTCGCAGGGAGCGTAACCGATGATGATGGAAGGACCGTGGTAAGCCTCTGCCTCGCGCAGTGCCTTGATGGTCTGGTTCATATCGGAGCCCATTGCAACCTGTGCAACGTATACGTTACCGTAGGACATTGCGATCTGTGCAAGGTCCTTCTTGCCCATTGCCTTACCTGCTGCCGCAAACTGTGCAACCTGACCGGTCTGGGATGCCTTGGACGCCTGTCCGCCTGTGTTTGAGTAAACCTCGGTATCAAATACCATAATGTTTACGTCCTCGCCGGAAGCGATAACGTGGTCAAGACCGCCGAAGCCTATATCGTATGCCCAGCCGTCACCACCGAAGATCCATACAGACTTCTTGGAGAGGTAATCCTTTTCTGCAAGCACCTCGGGAGCTACGGGGCAACCTGCCTCTGCAGCCTTTTCAAGCTCAACGATAAGAGCCTTTGTTGCCGCATCGTTTGCCTTGCCGTCTTCCTTTGTTGCTATAAACTGCTCTGCAGCAGCCTTGAATTCAGCAGATGCCTTATCGGAGGCCATCATATCTGCAACCTTTGCGATAAGTCTGTCACGAATTGCCTTCTGGCCGAGGTAGATACCAAGACCGTGCTCTGCGTTATCCTCGAAGAGGGAGTTAGCCCATGCGGGACCCTTCTTTGTTTCGCGGTTAACGGTGTAAGGAGTTGCAGGTGCGCTACCGCCCCAAATAGAGGAACAGCCTGTAGCGTTGGAGATATACATTCTTTCACCGAAGAGCTGTGTGATAAGTCTTGCGTAAGAGGTTTCAGCACAGCCTGCGCAAGAGCCGGAGAACTCAAGCAGGGGCTGCTTGAACTGTGTGCCCTTAACAGAGGTATCGTTGATAATTTCAGGCTTTTCGGAAACGCTTGCTACGCAGTAGTCAAATACGTCCTGCTGGTCAAGCTGTGTTGCCTGAGGAACCATATCAAGTGCCTTTTTGCCGGTGCCGTCCTTTTCACCCTTTGCGTTTACGGGACAAGCCTTAACGCAGAGTGTACAACCCATACAGTCCATGGGGCTAACTGCCATTGTGAACTTGTAGTCGGTCTTAATAACGGGCTTTTCGGTATATCTGATAGCTGCGGGAGCGTTAGCTGCTTCATCAGCTGTAAGTGCGAAAGGTCTGATAGTAGCGTGAGGACATACAAACGCACAGCTGTTACACTGGATACAGTTTTCTTCATACCAAACGGGTACGTCAACTGCAACACCGCGCTTTTCGTATGCGGAAGAGCCCTGAGGGAAGGTACCGTCAACGTGGTCAACGAACTTTGAAACGGGGAGCTTATCGCCGCCCATCTTACCTACGGGGAGAACTATTTCGCGTACAAACTTAACAAGCTCGGGTCTGTCGCCCTTTACTTCCTGTGCAGCTTCGGCTGTGTCAACGGTCTTCCAGGATTCGGGAACCTCTACCTTAACAAGCGCATCGGCACCTGCGTCGATAGCCTTGTAGTTCATTTCAACAATTGCTTCGCCCTTCTTGAGGTAGGACTTCTTTGCAGCGGCCTTCATATAGTCGATAGCCTGGTCGATGGGAAGGATGTTTGCAAGCACGAAGAATGCAGACTGGAGAATTGTGTTGGTGCGCTTGCCCATACCTATCTCACGAGCCTTGTCTATAGCGTTAACTATATAGAACTTAACGTCGTTTTCAGCAATATACTTCTTTGCCTTTGCGGGGAGGTTTGCTTCAACCTCTTCGGGTGTCCACTGGCAGTTGAGAAGGAATGTACCGCCGGGCTTAACGTCCTGAACGATATCAAAGCCTTTAAGCATATAGGAAGGATTGTGACAAGCAACGAAGTTAGCCTTTGTGATGTAGTAGGGGCTCTTTATGGGCTTATCACCGAAGCGGAGGTGGGAAATGGTTACACCACCGGTCTTCTTTGAGTCATACTGGAAGTATGCCTGTGCATATTTGTCGGTGTGGTCACCGATTATCTTAATGGAGTTCTTGTTTGCACCAACGGTACCGTCACCGCCAAGACCCCAGAACTTGCAGCTGATAGTGCTTTCGTTAGCAGTATCGGGGCAATCGTGCTCGGGAAGGGAAAGTCCGGTAACGTCATCTACGATACCAATGGTAAAGTTGTTCTTGGGCTGGTCGCAAGCAAGGTTCTCGTATACAGCAAAGATGCTGGAGGGGGGAGTATCTTTGGAGCCAAGACCGTAACGGCCGCCTACAACCTTTGCATTAACACCGCAGGTAGCAAGTGAAGTAACAACGTCAAGGTAAAGGGGTTCGCCAAGTGCGCCGGGTTCCTTTGTTCTGTCAAGAACCGCAATCTTCTTTGCAGTTGCAGGGATAGCTTCTGCAAGCTTCTTTGCAACGAAGGGTCTGTAAAGTCTTACCTTAACAAGACCTACCTTTTCACCGCGAGCAAGCATATAGTCGATAACCTCTTCTGCAACGTCACAGATAGAGCCCATAGCTACGATAACGCGCTCTGCATCGGGAGCACCGTAGTAGTTAAACAGCTTGTAATCGGTACCGATCTTTGCGTTAACCTTGTCCATGTATTCCTCAACGATTGCGGGGAATTCATCATAGTATCTGTTACAAGCCTCTCTGTGCTGGAAGAAGATATCGCCGTTTTCTGCAGAACCGCGGAGTACGGGATGCTCGGGGTTAAGAGCACGGCTACGGAATGCAGCTATAGCATCCTTATCAACCATCTCTTCAAGATCCTTGTAATCCCAAGCTTCGATCTTCTGAATTTCGTGTGAGGTACGGAAACCGTCAAAGAAATTAAGAACGGGTACGCGGCCCTTGATGGTAGCAAGGTGTGCAACCGCGCCAAGGTCCATAACCTCCTGGGGGTTAGAGTTTGCCATCATTGCAAAACCTGTCTGACGGCAAGCGTAAACGTCGGAATGGTCACCGAAAATGTTGAGTGCATGGGAAGCAACGCAACGTGCGGAAACGTGAATTACGCAAGGAAGAAGCTCACCTGCGATCTTGTACATGTTGGGGATCATAAGAAGCAGACCCTGTGAAGCTGTAAATGTGGTTGTAAGAGCACCTGCCGCCAAAGAGCCGTGTACGGTACCTGCCGCACCTGCTTCAGACTGCATTTCGGTTACCTTTACTTTGTCACCGAAAATGTTTTTCAACCCTGTTGCAGACCAAGAGTCTGTCAACTCTGCCATAACGCTGGAAGGGGTTATGGGATAGATACTGGCAACCTCTGTGAAAGCGTAGCTTACGTGCGCCGCCGCAGTGTTACCGTCCATGGAAATGAACTTTCTTGCCATGATTACCTCCTAAAAGTATATAAACAATAAATTAATTTACACAAATGTAAAAAACACTTTACATTATTATAACACTTTAATACTCCTTTGTAAATGGTAAATATCAAATAATTTGGGTATTTTATCTGCAATATTTACAAAAACTTAATACAAGAATGCCTCAAACCCGTTATTATATACATAATATCAACTCAAAAAAGGAAAAAATACAATGAAACCCGTAAAAAAAGAATTTAGTGCAGGGAAACTGCTTTTCATTTATATAACAGCCCTTTTTGTAATGCACCTTCTGTTTTCAGTATTATCCCTACGTTATGCGCAAATCCATAACGATATACTCCATAAAACCGAGGATATGCTTTTGCCCTATATAAATTGGGTGGTATCCGCTTTGCTTACAGGATTTCGTTTTGGAGTGCTTTTGTATGCCTTTTATAACTTTAGCCAAAAAAATGCTCGTCCTTATTTTGTTGTAAGTGTTATTTCTTTTGTTGTTGGCCGTATAACCGAGCTTGCGGTCAGCCGTGCAACCGTTGCGGTGTTCAGCAACGCCTGGTACTATTATATGACCTCGGCAGGGCTTTCCCTTGTTATAGACCTTGCAATATGCTTACTTGCGGTGCTTATCTGCCTTTCGCAAAAGAAGGCAGGAAAACCCTTATGGAACTCTTATCTTTCCTGCGCTATAGTTACCCTTGCAGTAACTGCGGCAGAGCAGGGCTACTATATAGTACGTTCACTTACAGACGTTAAGCGTGCATACGGTGATTTGGAACTGGGTATGGGCGATAAGCTTGCCCTTGCGGGAGATATTTTATCACCCTTTGTGGCGGCGGCCGCGGTTTTCGGGGTAATGCTTTTGTGCTCATTGTTGCTTGGTAAAGGGGAAAAAGAATGATGAAGCGTATAATTTGCGCCCTGCTTGTGCTTTTGGTGCTTATATTGCCCCTTGTATCCTGCGGTAAAGGCAATACAAATAATTCGGGGAACGTAACCGAGCCTGCTCCCCAAAATGACCCCCAGGCGCCCAACAAAGTGATAATTGATACCGACGCTATGAAGAAAGCGGCAGTTGATGCCCTTAACAATATTTCAAGCGTTGACCTTGGCGGTGATAACGGCTTTACCATAGCTTGCTGTGATACAAGCAACTATCTGCCCGAAAACACCGATACCAAGTACAACACCGCCCTTGACCTGCGCCGCAGGCTTTTTGAAACAAAATATAATACAGAGCTGTACACCTTTTCGGATGATATGGACTCTATGATAACCGATGCCAAAAATAAACTGCTTGCAGGCCTTTACTATACCGATCTTTTTTCGGTGCCTACAGAATATATAGGCAGGTTTGTGGCAGAGGGATTGGTGATGAAGTCTACTGCTGTCCCCGGAGCTGATTTTACAAAACCTTATTTTGATACCGCACTTATGAATCAAACGGTTGCAGGCTATGAAAGCTACGCAATATACGGTGATTTTAATAAGGACATTGAGGACTATTATTGTCTTTATATAAACCGCGATGCGGCGGTAAATTCGGGCTTGAAGATTCCTTACGATGCAGTAAAAAACGGCAGCTGGACCTGGGACGTGCTTTTGAATATGGTGCGCGCATACTCCGGCAACGGTTTGGCCGTTTCTACCCCACAGCTTTTATCTGCGGTAATATATAAATCCTCGGGCGAAGGCTTCCTTGCAACTCAAAGGGGCAGCCTGCCCACCGTTAATTACGGGAGCGAAACGGGTAACAAGGCGCTTTATACCTTAAATGACCTTTGCTCTACCTGGAAGATGCTTTATGATTCTGCTGCAGAGAGCGGAAATGCCCTTTCTGATTTTAAGGCAGGGAAGGCACTTTTCTTGGTTGCTACTGTAGGTGATATGCAAAACGTTTGCACCATGGCAAATGATTGGTGTGTGTTACCTCTACCAAAGCTTAAGGCAGAGCAGGAGGATTATATTTCCTATGCCTCGGGCAAGCATAGTGCAATACTTTGCTATGCAGGTGCAGATGCCGAAAGACTTGCTCCTGCCCTTGAGGGGCTTTGCGCCGCCTCTACCGGAGGGTATCTTACCCAAGGCTACTACGGATATCTTATAGATACCTCCATAAGGGACTCCTACACCCTTGATATGATGGATTATATAAGCGGAGTAAAGGGCGGACGACCGGCTATAGATTTTACCGACGTTTACGCTAACCAAATCCCCGATCTTTACAGCTATACAAGGGGTAGCTTTGTGGGGGCTGTGGATAGCTGGGATATTAAGCCCTTTGCCGAAAGTGCCCAAGGTAAACTTGCTCCAATATTGGCAAAACACTTTCAAATAAGCGGTTAATTGTTAAAAAATCGTAAATAACACGAAATTTGTTTGCAATTTATAAGTAGTGTTGTTATAATGTTACGGATGCCACCATTGGCTCGGTTTTCGGGATAATGGCTCAATGAGTCTGAATTCACCTGCCGCAGACCAAGCCTTTAGGTGAGTAAAAATATAAAGGTGGATAAAACAATGATTACCAAGGACGAAAAGCAGCAGATTATCGAAACCTACAAGACCCACGAGGGTGACACAGGTTCTCCTGAGGTTCAGATTGCAATTCTTACACACAGAATTACAACTCTTACTGAGCACCTCAAGGCTAACCACAAGGATCACCACAGCCGTAGAGGTCTTCTCAAGATGGTTGGTCACAGAAGAAACCTTCTTAACTACCTTGCTAAGAAGGATATCAACCGTTACCGTGAGATAACCAAGAAACTCGGTATCAGAAAGTAATCCCGCGGGGATTACTTTCCGCATGGGCGGATTTTTCCGCCCATTTTTAATGTAATCACAGCTTCTTGAAAGGTTTGGAAGCTTTGATAAAGTCGGGGCAGAGCTCCGATTATAGATGTTTTAAGGAGTAGAAGAAGAAAATGTTTGAGAATTTCAAAACCTATGAGTACACACTCGCAGGCCGTCCTCTCGTAATCGAGACCGGCAAGCTGGCAGGCCTTGCAAACGGCTCCTGCCTTGTTCGCTACGGTGAAACCGTAGTTCTGGCGTGCGCTACCGCAAGCGCAAAACCCCGTGACGGAATTGATTTCCTTCCCCTTTCTGTTGACTTTGACGAAAAGCTTTATGCTGTAGGTCACATCCCCGGCAGCTACAACAAGCGCGAGGGTCGTCCCAGCGAAAAGGCGATACTCACAAGACGTGTTATCGACCGTCCCGTTCGTCCCCTTTTCCCCAAGGACCTTCGTAACGACGTTGCTATCAGCCTTACAGTAATGTCTGTTGATCCCGATTGTTCACCTGAAATTGCCGCTATGATCGGTACTTCAGTTTCCCTTTCCATTTCCGATATTCCCTGGAACGGACCTATCTCCGGTGTGTTTGTAGGTCTTGTTGACGGAGAGCTTGTTATCAACCCCACACTTGAGCAGCGTGCAAAGAGCGACCTTGAGCTCACCGTTGCAAGCTCCAAGGCTAAGGTTGTTATGATCGAGGCAGGCGCAAAGGAAGTTGACGATGAAAAGATGTTTGAGGCTATTATGCTTGCTCACGAAGAGAACCGCAAGGTTTGTGAGTTTATTGACAGCATAGTTGCTGAAATTGGTAAGCCCAAGTTTACTTATGAATCCGGTGACGTTGATGCTGAACTTTACGAAAGAGTAAAGGAATTCTGCATTGAGGACGTTAAGCTTGCTCTTGATACCGATGATAAGAACGTTCGTGACGAGCGTATGCAGGTAGTTACCGATAAGGTAATCGAGCACTTTGCTGAAGAATACCCCGATAGCAATGCACTTTTCGGTGAGATCCTTTACAAGGTTCAGAAGTACGTTGTTAGACGTTGGCTCCTTGATGAGGGCAAGCGTGTTGACGGCAGAAGACTTGACCAGATAAGACCCCTTGCAGCAGAAACCAACCTTCTCCCCCGTACCCACGGTTCCGGACTTTTCACCCGTGGTCAGACACAGGTACTTACCATCTGTACTCTCGGAACTCTTGACGAGTGCCAGAACCTTGACGGTATTGACGAGCAGACCGAGAAGAGATATATGCACCACTACAATATGCCCGGCTACTCTACAGGTGAGGCAAAGCCCGCTCGTAGCCCCGGCAGACGTGAAATAGGACACGGTGCTCTTGCTGAAAGATCCCTTATCCCCGTACTTCCTTCTGTTGAAGAATTCCCCTACGCTATCAGATGCGTATCCGAGGTTGTTTCCTCTAACGGTTCTACCTCTCAGGCTTCCGTTTGCGGTTCCACCCTTGCACTTATGGATGCAGGTGTACCGATCACCGCTCCCGTTGCAGGTATCTCCTGCGGTCTTATCACCGAGGGTGACAGATGGATGACCATGATAGACATTCAGGGTCTTGAAGACTTCTACGGCGATATGGACTTTAAGGTAGCAGGTACTCATAAGGGTATCACATCCATTCAGATGGACCTTAAGATCGACGGTCTTACACCCGAGATAATCAAGAACGCTCTTGAAACAACACACAAGGGTCGTGACTATATCATCGACGATATCATCCTTGCAGCTATTCCCGAGGTTCGCCCCGAGGTTTCCAAGTATGCTCCCAAGATGATTACAATGCATATCGATCCCGATAAGATCCGCGAGGTTATCGGTTCCGGCGGTAAGGTAATTCAGAAGATAGTTGCTGATACCGGCGCTAAGATCGATATTGAAGATGACGGTACAATCTACGTTGCTGCAGTTAACCGCGATAGCGCACTTGCAGCAGAGCAGATAATCAAGAACATCGTATTTGAGCCCGAAGTAGGCGCAGTATACGAAGGTAAGGTAACAAGAGTTATCGAAATCGGTGCTTTTGTTGAGTTCGCTCCCGGTAAGGAAGGTATGGTTCACATCTCCAAGCTTGCAGACCACAGAGTTGAAAAGGTTGAGGATGTTGTAAACGTAGGAGATGACTTTAAGGTTAAGTTCCTCGGTACCGACGAAAAGGGCAGAATGAACCTTGCATATGAAGGCTACGTGCCCAGAGAGCGCGCACCCCGTCAGGGTAGTGACAGAGGTCCCCGTCAGGGCGGCGGTCAGAACCGTGGTTCAAACAACCGTCCCCAGGGTGACAGACGCCCCCAGGGTGATCGCCCCAACTACAACAACAGACCCAGACGCGAGGATGCTCCCGCACCTGCAGCAAAGCCTGTTGAAGAAAAGGTTGAGGTAAAGGCTCCCGAAGCAAAGGTTGAAGAAAAGACCGAAGATAAGGGTGGTTTCTTCTCCTTCTTCCATAAGAAGTAATAACGAAAAACGGTGAAGCAGTAAGCTTCACCGTTTTTTAACTTATATGAAATTTCTTCACATCGGGCATCTTCGAACACAATTATTTGTCAAGATGATGCTCAATTTTGCCTGCGGGTGCTACCCGCCTTGTTAAGTTCATTTATAAAATCTGCATACATATAAAGGCTTCCCAGCGCCAAAAGGGGCGTTTGATCTTCCTTTGAAGCCTTGTATGCGGCGCTTACCCCTTCCTCAAGGCTTTGAAAGCCTTTTGCTGTAACACCTATAGAGGTGAAAGCCTCTGCGTATTTGCAAGCATCAAGAGCGCGGGGGTTGTTGGGAGTAACGCAAAATACCCGTTTTGCCACACGGGATATCTGCCCTGCAATGTAGTTATAGTCCTTATCCGCCATAACTCCCGTAAGAATATTTATCTTTTTGTCAAAAAGCTGTTCTGCGGTGTCTATTGCCGCCTTTGCCCCTTGTGGGTTGTGGCCGCCGTCGTATATAACAAGGGGGTCCTTTGAAACCACTTCAAAGCGGGCGCGCCAACGGGCGTTTTTTATACCTTCATATATGGTGGTTTTACTAATACCCAAAAGCTCGGCGCAGCCAACTGTCAGCAGGGCATTTCTTGGCTGATATTCTCCTGCAAGGGAGCAGCTAAAGGGGTGTTCGTAGCCTTCGATTGAAAAAACCGACCCCAAAAGCCCAAGGCTTATATCCTTTAATCTTTCACTTTTAACCGTGGTTATGGGAGCTAAAAGCTCCTTTGCTTTTTGCTCTATTACACAAAGGCAATCCTCTTCAAGTGTTCCTGTTATTACGGGAACGCCTTTTTTTATTATACCTGCCTTTTCTGCGGCTATTTTCGGCTTTGTATCTCCTAAAAAATCGGTGTGGTCAAGAGCAATACCCGTTATTACCGAAACAAGGGGTGTTTTTATGATGTTGGTGGAATCAAGCCTGCCGCCCATACCAGCTTCAAGCACCACTATGTCGCAGTTCTGCTGCAAAAACCAAACAAAGGCAACGGCGGTTATAAGCTCAAATTCGGTGGGGGCATCCGCCATTGAATCAGCAAAGGGCTTTACATATTCAACTACCTTTGCAAGCTCATTATCGGGTATGGGATCGCCGTTTACGCACATACGCTCGTTAAAGCGGAAAACAAAGGGTGAGGTAAAGGTGCCTACCTTTTTGCCCTCGGCTATAAGCATCTGCGTTAACATAGAGCAAAAGCTGCCCTTGCCGTTGGTGCCTGCCACGTGAACAAATTTAAGTTGGTCCTGGGGGTCACCTAAAAGGGAGCAAAGCTCCCCTATTCGTTCAAGCCCTGGACGGGAGCCCGTCCAGGAAATAGAGTGTATATATTCTAAAGCTTCGTTATAGGTCATTTAAAAATCTCCCAAAGCCTTCTTAATTCCTTTAGAGGAAAGCAGTAATTTTAAAAGGATAAATTCTATTATACCGATTGCTATATACAGCACAACTCTCGGCAGCACGGCAATAAAGGGTGAGCCGTACCATATCATAAGCCCTGCGGATTTAACAAGCATATTTCCTGTGATATGTGCTGCACTAACACTTGCCGCCAGTCGCACCTTCGGCTTTCTTTTTGCAAATATTTTGGAAAACAGGCCTGCAAACAGTCCCACACAGCCTGCACCCAGGGTGATTATGGGGTTCATACCGCCACCGTAAAAGGCAAGGGCGGTAATAAGGTCGGTTATCAGTCCTACCGCAAAACCCGTAAGGGGGCCGAAAAGATAGCCTGCAAGGATGATAGGCAGGTTTTCAAAGGTTACGCGCAGGTTGGGCGGTATGGTAAAGCTCTTGCACAGGGCGGCAATGCCCACAGCTAAGGCGCAGAGAACTGCGGCGGTAGATAAAATGCGTATCTTTTTGTTTTTTGCTTGCATAAAAAATACCTCCTTTGCCCCTCGTTTCAGCGGCAAAGAAGGAAATATACAAATATTTTATATTCCAAAGCCGTATGAAGCGGGATGCAGAAACCGTACCGCAAGCCATATGGCTTTTCGTCCGCCCGTCAACTCCCCGTTCCGGCGGCACTTCACGCACAGCTTCTTACTCTTCAAGCGCTTTTATTATATATCAGAACATTTTGTATGTCAATATGCTTTCAAATTTTCACAAAAACCCATCACGGCACGGCTGTAATCGCTTTCGTAAATACCCTTTTCCCAGATTCTTGCAGCACCCGTTTCCCCAAAGTGATAACACATAAGGGCAAGGTGCAGATCTCCGTATTTTTGATAATAGGAAGAAAGCATATATACTCCGCACAGCACGTTGTCCTCAAAATCAAGGAAATCACTTACCCCAAGCTTTTCTGTAAGCCAACCGTGGTTTACCTCGTTTATCTGCATAATGCCCCAGTCCCCCGTTTGTGATACTGCCTGCCTGTCGTAGGAGCTTTCGCAATACATTACCCCGTATACCACCTCACAGGGTATGGCGTATTTTTTGCACAGCTCTGCTACGTATTTTTGCTTTTTCGGTGAAAGGTCTATATCGTATAGTATGCTTTTGTCACCTTGACCTTCCTTTTGCTCTGCTTTTGGCGTATTTTCACTTACCGCTTCCTTTGCGTTGCTTTTTTGCGAGCTTATCATTACCCCCAAAAGATATGAGGTAAGAAAAAATACTACAAGTAAGCCAACAACCAAAATGTTGTACTGTTTCTTAAAACTCAACTTCAACTCCCCTTTCACGACTAATATTAACATAGCAAATGTAAATATTATGTCAAATAAAGTAGTGGGTGTGGAGCTGAAAAGAATTTTTGTAACATAGGGGAAGCCTTGGGTGAGTGCAGACATATTTTTCATGCGCCGAAAGAAGCGGCCATATCCACACATAAAACGATTATGAAAGTTTTTGTCCAACTTTTTTCAAAAAGTTGGCGTTTTTTCAAAAAGCAGAAGGAGAGCGAATTTGCTCTCCTTTTTGCGTGAGTTGACTTTGTAAATTGGTGATGATATAATTGAAATGACAAAAGTTGGGACGGAATTATAAATGTATAATCAAGACAGAGAACCGTCCCCTGTCTTATAACTTATCTCATCTGCCGGGACGTTCGGCAAAAAACGGTTTTAGTTATGCATATTCTAGATTGCAGACGATAGCTGATCATCGTTTGTTTCATAAATATTTTGGATATAGGTGATAAAAATGGATATAAAAAAATATATGAATGTGT
>JAZOTL010000010.1:0-2522 GCA_045657645.1 Eubacteriales bacterium | reverse complement strand
TAAGGTCGTTACGAAGGGTGATCTTCCAAGCGTAGCCGCCTTCAGCCTTCTGTTCATCAGTGTAGCCCCACTTAGCGTCTACAGTAGCAGTAACGTCTTCGAGCTTGGTAGCTGCGGAGTAGTTAGTGGTGTAAGCGCCGGGAACGATACCTTCCTTGTTGATAGAGCCGTCTTCATTAAACTTCTTGTCGCCTTCGAACTTATAGTCGTAGTCGAAGAAGGAAGAGCCAATGTAACTCATAATCTGAGTGTCATTGTTATCGGCATAGGTAAATTCGTTCCAGTTGCTGGGCATAACGGATGTGGTGGTATTGTATTCAGCCTGCTTGAAAGTAGCCTGCTGAACAGGATCATTGCCATCATCAACGGGCTGCTCAACGCAACCAGCAAAGGTAGCAAGAACCATTACCAAACACAAAGCCATAGCAAGTATGGATTTGAAGTTCTTGTTCATAAATGTGTCCTCCATTTATAAATTTGTTTGTTTCACTACTCGCAAGTTTCCTCTTTTTCAATTACGAGAATCTTAGCGAAAGCTATACGAATATATGAATACATGTATTGTATCACATAAAAATTCATTTGTCAACCACTTTTGTGATTATATAGTTATTAATACGCAATAAAGTGCGAAAAAATTCTACTTTTTGTAACTTTTGCAGAAGATTGGCCTGCCCAAAACGCCTTTTTGCATGACAAAGCAAGGGACAATAGGCTTAATCAACGCTACCTTAATTATAATATTATGAGGTTATCGCTTTTACGGGACTATCCTTACGCCAAATTATAGAAAAATACGACCTATTATAAAAATATTCTGCATATTCTGCATAAATATACAATATGTAGCAGAAACGCAAAAAAGGAGTCCGAACAAAAATCATTCAGACTCCCTAAGTTATTATATTCCGTATTGCCCCGTGACGGGATCCTCAAACAAAGGAATGCGTGGAGGAATAAAGGTAAAAACAATAAACAGTATTCCAATGATGCAGATCAGGATAAATGCGGCCTTATTCCATTTGCATTCCCCACTCCCCTTTTTGAACAGTCGGTTTTCCAAAAGGAAGGCCAATGCCGCTGAAATAAAGAAAATGGATATATTGACCCAATCGGGGGATTTTCCCAAAACTCCGTTATAAGTATAGAAAAATATAGGTATGAGGGTCAATCCTGTCAACACACCTATAAGCTTTACACACCAGAAGCTTGCATGATCCTTAAAAAACCTGCGCTGAATCAGAGCAAAAATAAACATGGGAAAGAACATAAGCTTCATATGCTCCCAGGTAGATTCGTTTACGCCCGACACCAGAGATGCAATAACACTCTCCCCCGTCCATTCATAAAGAAAGTGGAGTAGGGTGCCCCCTGCCGCAGTGACACCAAAACCTATCCATTGCCATAAAGATATATCCCGTTTCAAAAACAGACCTCCATACCGCTGCTTATATATTATTATATAGTACGCAAACAGATGAATTTTTATGCAAAAAAACGGCGCGGATCTTTCCGCGCCACACATTTAAAATATAGAGAAGGTTAAAAACAAACCGGAAAAGAGTGAAGAAATCAGAGATACAACAGTTATCTGGGTATTTATTGAGGGGCCCGCAGTATCCTTGAATGGGTCGCCGACAGTGTCACCGATAACGGCGGCTTTATGAGCATCGGAGCCTTTTCCGCCCTCTGCACCCGATTCGATATACTTCTTTGCGTTATCCCAAAGGCCACCCGAATTGGACATGAACAAAGCGAGTAAAAGACCGCTTACTATATTGCCGACCAAGAAGCCTGCGATAGCGTAAACGCCGCCATCAAAACCAACCCCAAGAGTAATGGCTATGGAGAAAAGGCCTGCGGAAACTAATTCTCCCAAGGCTCCGCCCGCCGCTATATTTATACAGCTTGCATAGTCGGGAAGAACGCCGCTTCTCCCCTCTTTAAGACCAACTATCTCCCTGAACTGACGGTGTATCTCAGCAACCATTCTGCCTGCGTTTTTAACAACTCCAAGCATAAGCATAGCAGAGAATACAGCGGGAACGGCCGCACCTATGAGCATACCAAAGAAGACTGTGGGATCTGTGAGGCTGAAGATCTCTATCCGATCAAACCCAAGCTCTTCTGCCTTTACGTTAAGCTCGCTCATATAAGCACCCAAAAGGCTTATTACGGTAAGCCCTGCCGCGCTTATGGCAAAGCCCTTGGTTATTGCCTTGACGGTGTTTCCCGCACTGTCAAGCTCGTCGGCGTTTTTAAGGGCAGTATCACCCAAATTGCCCATTTCCGCAAGGCCTCTTGCATTATCAACAATGGGGCCGTAAGCATCGTTGCTGACTATCATACCTACAATAGATAACATACCAACCGCTGCCATGGAAATACCGAACATTGCGTATCCCTCACCGAGACCGTCGCAAAGCTTATATGCGGCAAGAGCGGAAACTGCAATTCCTACCATCGCAGGAAGAGAAGAAACAAATCCGTAGGAAACGCCGTTAAGTCGGATCGTAGCCATG
>JAZOTL010000009.1:0-11525 GCA_045657645.1 Eubacteriales bacterium | reverse complement strand
CAGGTACGGGTTTCTTCACCCTCTGTTGTTGCGGTAGGCTCGGTTGTTACAATCCAGTTGCCCCAGCTGTGGCCCTTGGCAGGAATGGTAGTTGTAGAAATCACTACTCCACATACGCTACAGCATACGGTTGTTGAACCTGCCTTTGTACAGGTTGCTGCTACCGTTACGGGAGTGCCGTTAGTGTGAGTGTTTAACTTTGCAATTTCCTCGGTATAGCTTTCACCGCAGGAACAGGTATAGGTTATCTCACCTGCTTCAGCACAGGTTGCTTCCTTTGTTACAGTGGAAGTATAGCTACAGCTATGTGCCTGCCACTGCGCAACAACGGTTATATTAGCACCGAAGGTGAAGGGCTGAGTACCCCAACCTGCATCGGGCTTCCAGAAATCGGGTGTCCAATCGGAACGCTGCCAACCAAGGAAGTCATATCCGTCCTTTGTAGGAACGGGATAACCGCCCATAACGTCAACAAACTTTTCATCTGCCTGGAAGATGTATGATGTAGAATATCCATCGGGCATTGTACCGCCGTTGGGATCAAGGGTAAGTACGTAACCGTCAAATGCCTCGCCTACATAGGTAAGGTAATTAAGGCTACACCATCCTACGTAGCTGCCGATGGTACAATAAGCCCACTTGCCGGACATAGCCGTTACATTAACCTGATCACCGTTATTAAGAATAGTAACTATATTGCCGGAAGAGCTTGCAGCATCTCTCATATTAAGGTGAGCTGCAGTTACTGAATAGACACCGTAAATGGGAGTCCAGATTGCAAGGAATGTTGCATTTTCTGCTGCTCCAAAGGTATCGTTTATATTAAGCACGTATTGATACTTTTCATTATACCAACCGGTGTGAGAATAACCGTTCCATTCTGCTACGGGAGCGTTTGAACCGATAACTTCATTGTACTTCTGTCCTGTGGCGATCTGATAAGAGGATGCACCGCTTGTAAGTGCGCCACCGTTAGGATCAAAGGTTATGGTGTAGGTGGTGGTTGTGGAAGAACCGCCGGTCAATATACAATAACCAAGGTGAATCCAACCGGAGTAACCGTTATAGGTACAATAACCCCAGGTGCCGGAAACCTGTGTTACATTTACAACAGTACCCTGAGGAAGGGCTACAAGAACGGTAGTACCGCTGGTAGAGGGTGCCGTTCTCATATTAAGAGAGGATGCAGTTGTCTGATAAGTGCCGGTTGTGTAACCTACGGTACCGCTTGTATAAGCAGGAGTACCGTAACCAAGTATGTAAGCGCTGGAAAGGCTGTAGGACTTGGTTTGGCACTTGTTGGATGCGTTACCCTCTATTGTATAAACCTTTGAAGAGTCGGAGGTGTAAACTATACCAACGTGTGTAGAGTCGCTTACCTGATTTGTTTTTGTACGGAAATAGATGATATCTCCGCGCTTGGGCACGTAAGAGCCGCCGCAAGCAGGAGACCACTTCCACACGCCGTTCTTCTGGAACCACTGCATACCAAGGTCACAGCTTGCGTGCTTGTAAATTATAGAGGAAGGAATTCCTGCCTGGTTTGCACACCAGGATACGAACATTGCGCACCAGGCACCGGGGTTAATACCGTACCATGCGCCGTATTTTGTGTAGTTACCGCTACCGCCTGTAGTGCCGCCGTGGCCTGCGGTGCTGTTAGCCTCTGTGTAGCCTATCTGTGTAGTAGCTACAGCAATAAGGTCTTCTATCTGATTACCTGTATTTGTATGGGTATTCTCATAAGCCGCAGAGCTTGTTATTGCCATTGCAGGAACAAGAGATACGAGCATTACTATAGCAAGCAATCCTGAAATAAATCTTTTCATAATATTTTCCTTTCAGATTATTTATTCCATAACGAGAGAATTGTATCATAATTTGTTCATAATTTCAAGCGATTTTTCGTTTTTATTGACCAATCAACAACGATTTGGTTAAAGTGATGCAAATGGTGTTCATAAATTGTGCATAATCACAACACAAAAAGGCGGTACAAAACCGCCTTTTTATATTTGATAATTTATTTTTTATTTCTGCGCTTACAGGTTGCACAAAGACCTGTGCCCGATGCAAGCAAAGCACCTAATGCTATTGCTACGCCAATATCCCCAGTTTGTGCAGAACTTTCACCCGAGGAATTGGTTGTAGACTGAACCTTTGTGGTACTGCCGGAAGCGCCGCCCTTACCTGTAGTTACAGCGCCGGTATTGGCACCTTCCTGTCCCTGTGCTCCGCCCTGTGCCGTAACAGAATCACTAACCTTATCGTCGGTGCCGGGCTGCTGAACTTGTTCCTGGGGCAAGCCTTCAATTATAAAGTGCATACCGTGTGCCTGAAGATACCAGCCGGAGCAATTAATGCCGTAGCTGCCGTCGGGAAGGATGTTAGCTATTGTAATATAACGGCTGTAGGTTTCATTTATCTCAGCTTCGGGGTCAAAAAATCTGTCATAATATATCATCGAACAAGATACATCATTACCGTTTTTAAGAATATCCTCGGGCTTGAGGTCAACGTCACCTAAAGAAATGGCGTAAACGTCATCACATATAAGCTCCCAGGGAATAGCCGCTTCAAACTTCCAGCCGCCGTCAAAGGTTGCGCCCGCGGCAGAAACAAGATCGGTTATATCGCTGTCATTAACGTGGGTTCTGTAGGTATTAACCACGTTGCCTTCAAAAATACCAAAGCAATACCAGGGAGCAGGCTCCACGTTCATACCTATATCCAGCATTGCACCCAATGGGTCAACCGAATAGATAAACACGTCACCGTTCCAACCGGGCTTATTGCCTATAGTAGATCCTTCAATATCGTCCTTTGCGGTAGAAAGGATAACCTCAGGGTCATAGATAACTGCCGCAATGTAAAGATTTTCCTCATCAAAAGCGCGGTAGATATCGGTTTCAACCCTCATCTCCTCGCCGCCCCAGCAACCGTCGGAATTTGTTTCGTCGGTATGCTGCGGTGCGGACCATCCCTCACCCTCTGCTATGGTGCCGTCTATAACGGGAGTTGCCTTAGGCAAGGAAATACGTCCCACCTCATCAACGAAGGGGTTCCCCTCTTCTGCAAAGCATGTTAGGGGTAACAGCATAACAACTGCTATTAAAAGACATACTACAGATTTGATATTGAACTTCATAATCAATTCCCCGTTCAGTTTGCTTTAGCTTGAATTGTGAGAGTGTCTCTTTGGCTTGCAAGAACCTCTTTTGTACAGATAAGA
Organism: Eubacteriales bacterium; assembly: GCA_045657645.1. GTDB lineage: Bacteria > Bacillota > Clostridia > Oscillospirales > CAG-272 > RGIG7300. The sequence continues at coordinate 8,293 of JAZOTL010000009.1, read as the reverse complement.
AGATCCTGTTTACCGTCAATTTCATCAATGAAGTCTGTTATATGATTTGTAGGTGCAGGGCAACCTTCAATGTATTGTACTTCTTTTGCATAGTCAAAATATGCTTCAAGGGGCTTGCCGTCCTCTGCAAAGCGCAACATACCCTTTGTTCCCCAAATAAGGAACTGCCAGTAGTAAGGTATACCAAACTCGGTATGGCAGGGTGCCGCATAGGAAACGTCTGCCATAAGGCCGCAACCGCCGTCAAGCTCTGCCATAAACTGTGCGCAGTCCTCAAAAGCAGGCTCCTGAGTTGCAAATGCGTTCCATGTGCGTGCGCAATTTACGTTTTTAAGCTTTTTGCCTGTAAGATATTCTACAAGGTCTACACCGTGGATGGAAATATCGTTTATAACGCCGCAATGCTTACCCTCTTCAAAATACCACATAGGACGGGAGCCGTAGTCAAGTCCGTGCTGACCGTTAAAGGAAACAGCGTGAACCTCACCCAGTCTGCCGGAGGAGATTATCTCCTTTGCCACAGCGGTATAGGGGGAATAACGCAGGCTGAGAAGACAGCCTACCTTTAAATTCTTTTCGTTTGAAAGGCGCTCAATTTCATCAAGCTGTTCAAGGGAGGTACAAAGGGGCTTATCGGCAATAACGTGCTTACCTGCTTTAAGTGCAGCTATGGCAAGCTCACCTCTTCTGCCGTAGTAATCGCCTATTGCAACGATATCCGCATCAGAATTAAGCAACTGTTCAAATGTATCAAAGTTAAAATCAACTCCGTTGTTATTTGCCGCCGCTTCTCTTGCTTCATCATTTTCTTCCCAAGAGCCGATTATCTCAACTCTGTCACATTCCTTTACCTGATTGTAAAGGGCAAATATATGACCGTGGCGAAAGCCTGCAAATGCTATCTTCTTCATTATTTAGTACCGCCTGTTACGTAGAATCTGTCCTCAACGCCTTCCTTGGGCTTAGAGGTTGCAACGCGCTTCATAAGCTCGTTATAAAAATCATCGTGGGGGAAATCGTGAAGATCTACCCATTTACCGCCGTTCCATGCAGAATAATACATAGCGTTAGACATTGTAAGCTCGTTTATAGCCTCATGACCGGGGGAAAGGAGACCTTCGGTTTTGCCGGCCAGCACCGCGTCTGCAAAATCGGCAAATACGCGAGAGTAGGATTCTTCACCCTCTTCTATGGGTATCTCTATTCTGTTTCTGGGGGGCTCTTCATCATTGTGAGCCGCATTCCATTCGCGTTCTGAAATTTCCAGCTTATCGAAGGTGATCTTGCCGTTTTCCATAACTACACGACCCATATCGCAGGAAATATCCATTCTGTTGGTACCGGGAGTTTCACCTGTACCTGTAAGGTATACACCGGTGGTACCGTTATCATATTTCATAAAAGCAGAGATGTCATCGTCTACCTCTATGTTGTAATACTTACCAAAGGAAACGTCCGCCATAAGCTTATCGGGGGTACCGAATATCCACTGCCAAAGGTCAAGCTGGTGAGGGCACTGGTTGATAAGTGCTCCGCCGCCTTCGGTAGCCCAGGTGGAACGCCATCCTGCACTGTCGTGGTATGCCTGGGGTCTGTACCAGTCGGTAGCAATCCAGGTTATACGCTTAATGTGGCCAAGCTCACCTGATGCCACAAGCTTTTTAAGGGTGCGGTATACGGGAAGTCCGCGCAGGCAGAAGTTAACTGCCAAAAGCTTACCGCTCTTTTCCTGTGCTTCAAGCATCTCTCTTACCTGCTTTGTATACACGCCTGCAGGCTTTTCGGAAAGAACGTGAAGGCCGTAGCCAAGAGCTTTTATTGCAAGCTCGGGATGTACGTAGTGGGGGGTAGCTATTGTAACCGCATCAACAAGACCGCTTTTGTAAAGGTCCTCTGCGTTTTCAAACTGGGGAACATCGGGCATAAGCTCCTTTGCTACCTCCAGCTTCTTGGGGTTTATATCACATACAGCGGCAATCTCCATATTGGGAACCTGTCCCTCTGTAATAAATCTGTAATGGGTAAGGCCCATATTACCAAAGCCGACTATACCTATCTTTACCTTTTCCATTATATTATACTGTCATTATCGCAATGACAATACTCCTTTCACAGTAAAATTATGCATTTTAATGATACCACACAGCGTTTGATTTGTCAATTAAAGAGTAACAATAAATAAAGCGTAAAAATACATGTATTGCATAGCTTTATCGCTCTATGCATAAACATCCCAAAATAACATATGATAATGCGGCAGGCATTTTTTACTTTTTGTATTTAAAATGCTCTAAAGCTCCCCACTTTTCGTCATCTGGTATCCACTACTATGTGATACAATGTTCTTGACATTTTAGGCTTTTGAATATATAATTGGGTTATAAACCTTAATAAGGATTAGGATTAAAACGATCTGAAAGGAACTAAATATGGCTGATTATGTATTAAGCTGCTGTTCAACAGCAGACCTTTCAAGAGAACATCTTGAATCACGTGATATAAATTATGTATGCTTCCACTACTTTATGGACGGCAAGGAATATAAAGACGACCTGGGACAAAGTATGTCCTTTGAGGATTTCTACAAGGCAATGGCAGAAGGTGCCGAAACAAAGACCTCACAGGTAAGCGTGGGCGAGTATACAGAGTATTTTGAAGGCTTTTTAAAGGAAGGCAAGGATATACTCCACCTTACACTCTCCTCCGGTCTTTCCGGTACAGGAAACTCTGCAAGACTTGCAGCCCAAGACCTTGCAGAAAAATACCCCGAACGCACCATTAAGGTTATGGACTCTCTTGCTGCTGCCTCCGGTTACGGACTTTTTATGGATAAACTGGCAGACCTGCGTGACGAGGGCAAGACACTTGAGGAAGTTGCACAGTGGGCAGAGGAAAACAAGCTCAACCTCCACCACTGGTTCTTCTCCACAGACCTTACATTCTTTGTAAAGGGCGGAAGAATTTCAAAAACAGCAGGCGCTATCGGCGGTATGCTGGGAATATGCCCCCTGCTCAACGTAAACGATGAGGGTAAGCTTATCCCCCGTGAAAAGATACGCCCCAAAAAGCGTGTTATAAACCGTATATTTGAAATGATGAAACAGCACGCAGAAAACGGCCTTGAATACAACGGCAAATGCTATATCTGCCATTCTGCTTGTTATGACGATGCAAAGGCGGTTGCCGACCTTGTTGAAGGGGCTTTCCCTAACCTTAACGGCAAGGTTCTTATTAACAGCATAGGTACAACTATCGGCAGCCATACAGGCCCCGGCACCGTAGCGCTCTTCTTCTGGGGTGACCGTCGTTCCGAATAATACTAAGTACAGGTTTTAATTATGGATGAAAAGATAATTGATCAGATAGATGCCCAATACCTTGACGGCGAAATATTTGCCGAAATGGTACGAGGCGGCGCCGCACAGTTGCGTTCCAACGCGGAAGAGGTAAATAACCTTAACGTCTTCCCTGTTCCCGACGGCGATACAGGCGATAATATGAGTATGACTATCGAGGGCGGTGTTGCCGCAATCGAGGGATTTCATACCGATAACCTTGAGGAATTAAGCAAAAAGCTTTCCCAGGGTATGCTTTTGGGCGCAAGAGGAAACTCCGGCGTTATCCTTTCACAGTTTTTCGCCGGTATGGCAAAAGGCTTTGCAGGACACGAAAAAGCAGATGCAGCAGTAGTGTGCCAAGCACTTAAAATGGGTGTTAAACAGGCATATGCATCTGTTGTAAAGCCCACCGAGGGAACAATACTTACAGTTGCCCGTGAAGCAGTTGATTACACCTGCGAAAAATTAAACGATGAAACAACCATCCGCAAGCTCTTCTCACGCCTTGCAAAGGGTATGTACAAATCCCTTCAGCGCACCCCCGAAATACTGGAGGTTCTGCGCGAGGCAGGCGTTGTTGACAGCGGCGGAGCAGGACTTTTCTATATTATGCAGGGCTTTAACAAGATCCTGCAGGGTGAGCAGATAGAGGCTACCGCAGCCCCTGCTGCAAACACCAATGCGGCAATAGACTTAACCACCTTTGGGCCCGATACCGAAATGGTTTACGGATACTGCACAGAGCTTCTGCTGCAGCTCCAGAACAATAAAGTAGACCCCGAAACCTTTGACGAAAAGATAGTAATAGACTTTTTGCAGGATATAGGTGATTCTATAGTTGCCTTTAAGGTAGGCACTGCAGTTAAGCTCCACGTGCACACAAAAACCCCCGAAAAGGTGCTTGAGTTCTGCAGACAGTTTGGCGAATTCCTTACAGTTAAAATAGAAAATATGAACGTTGGCCATTCCGATAAGGAAGAAGCTGCCGAGCCTAAGGCAAAAAAAGAGCCGCCTAAGGATTACGCTTGTGTTGCTGTTGCAACAGGTGACGGAATAAGCAATCTGTTCCGTGAGCTTGGTGTTGACGCCATAATCAACGGTGGTCAGACCAACAATCCCTCTGCAAAGGACTTCCTTGCTGCTTTTGATGAGGTTAATGCAAAGCACATCTTTGTTTTCCCCAACAATTCCAACATCATTATGGCTGCAAAGCAGGCTGCACAGCTCTACGACAAGGCAGATATTTACGTTATAGAAAGTAAGGACCTTGGACAGGGCTATGCCGCAATATCAACACTTAACTATCAGTCAAATGATCCCGAGGCTATTGCGCAACAGCTTACCGAAGCAATGGGATACGTAAAAACAGGCTTTGTATCTACAGCCGTACGCAACGCTGACTTAAGCGGTGTGCATATAGAAAGCGGAGATTACATTGGCTTTGTAGGTAAGGAAATGCTGGTTTCCCGTAAAAATAAGCTTTTTGCGGCAAAGGATCTGCTTAAAAAGATGGGACTTGATTCCGGTGAAATATGCCTTATAACCGCATTTATGGGTAAGGATACAGGCTCCTCCGAGCTTAAAGCACTTGAAAGCTTTATAGCGGAAGAATACCCCGATATAGAGCTTTACACCGTGGACGGCGGTCAGCCCGTATATCCCTTTATATTTGTTGTTGAGTAATTAAATAAACAAAATAAAAACAGCACTGAAAAGTGCTGTTTTTTATCGTTATTCTTCAAAGCTAACTACCTGACCAAGCTCGTCAGATTTAAAAGCCGCTTCCATAACCCGCATAACACGCATTACTTCATCGTGCTTTACTATAAGCTCTGCTTTACCGTCAATGGTGTCACAAACGTTGCGGTAAAAATCGTACACATCACCCGTGGGTCTTTCTATCTCGTATTCATCAACGGTTATGGAATCTCTCGGAGCCATAGTCTTTGTAAGACCTGCACCTGTTTGAACGGGAATAACGTCGCTTTCGTGCCAATGCTTACATACGGTAACCTGCGCCTTTTCACGCCAGTCACGGATAAGGGACGTTCCCATATCGCCCTGCATATAGAAACGGGGGAGTGCGATAAAGTTGTAGGTACCAACCTCAACGTAAGCCTGTGCTCCATCCTCAAAATAGAGGTAAAGCTTAAAGCCGTCATCTACCTCAAAGTTGGTGGTATGTATAAATTTACAGTAAACAGATGTTATCTTCTGCTTATATATCTGCAGTATCTGGTCGATAAGGTGCACACCCCAATCAAGAAGCATACCGCCGCCGTGCTTCTTTTCACCTCTCCAGTCACTGGGAATTCCTCTGGAGCCGTGTATACGGGATTCGATATTAAATACCTTGCCGATATTCCCTTCCTCGGCAAGCTTTTTCATTGCAAGAAAGTCTACGTCCCAACGTCTGTTCTGGTGTACGGTAAACACCTTGCCTGTTTTATTTGCGCAATCTATCATCTGTTGCAGTTCTGCGCTCGACATTGCTACAGGCTTTTCGCAGATAACGTTTTTACCCGCTTCAAGGGAACGGATAACCGTTTCAAGATGATCGTCATTAGGGATAGCTACAGTAACTATATCCACTCTGTCGTCTGCCAAAACCTCGTCAAGAGATTTATATGCATATATTCCTCTTGAGCCTGCAAGCTCACTTTTGGCGGGATCTATATCATAAACACCCAAAAGTTCAACCACATCGTTCTCAAGAGCTTTTTTAACGTGGTATCCACCGCCCATTCCGCCGTAGCCTACCACCACAAGATTTTTCTTTTTCATTGCCATTGCCTTCCTGATATTGAGGAGAAAGTTTTTAATTTATAATATTATATCCCCCACGCCCTATATTGTCAAGAATATAAGGTTTGCAGTTTTTGCCTTTGCATAAAACTTAATCTCCAGTTATCAAAAAAAGAAAAAACGATTGTATAATGTTGCTGAATATTTAACAAATTGTTGACAAATATCTTTAAATGGAGTATACTTTACAAGTATGCGCCGATTTACAGTGCTTTTCAACAAGGAGGACGACATGTCTAAAACCAAAAGATTTATTGCACTTTTATTACTTGCAACAACTCTGATGAGTTGTTTTGTTTTTGCTCCTTTATCTGCAGCAAGCAACGCAGCAGAACAAGAGGATTCCAGCAGTTCAAGCACCGAACCCACCCCCGTTAAGGCAACAAAGTATATACTTACTTTCGATCCCAACGGCGGTAGTATAGCTTCAGGTAACACAAGCTATGAGATAGAATACGGCCAGACCTATACCTCTGCTTTTGGAGGTGCAGCCCCCACAGCTGTACGCAACGGCTATGATTTTGTCGGCTGGTATAACATAAAATACGGCTATACACTTAATATAAACGATATGTTTGTTGTATATGAAAACGCAACTTTTGTAGCGGTTTGGAATCAGGCTGCTCATACCCATACGTATACAACCGCTATTATCGTTGTGCCTACCTGTACAACAGCAGGCAGTGCCGTACATACCTGTACTGTTTGCGGCTATCAGGTACCTCAGTCGGTTCCCGCATTAGGCCACTCCTGGGGAGACTGGGTAGCAAACGAACAAGGCATTGAAATCAGAACCTGTTCCAGTTGCGGAGCAAAAGAATCAAAAACAAACAATACCTCATCAAAAGCACAGATGATAGTATACCTTAACGCAACCCAGCAGTTCAGCTACGAGTTCCAATATATAGACGTAATCAACTACCACCCCGCCCGCATAGACTATTCTGCAGGGCAAGGCAGAGATCCCATTAACCCCGGCACCATAATGGGTAGATTAAACGAAATAAGAAATGCGGCAAGAGCCCAGAACCCCAATATTAAGTTCGTATTTACAGTAGCAAACAATAATCTTCAGGTATTTGAATCCTGGCTTGTAAACGATACCTACCGCAAGCAGTTTGCAAGCTATCTTGTAAACTACGTAAAAGTATACGGCTTTGACGGCATTGACCTTGACTATGAGTTCCCTACAGGCTCGGTTGATAAGTCCTGCTTTGTAGCGCTTATGAAGGAGATAAGAACACAGCTTAACGTTCTTTCATTAAGCACAGGCAAGCAGTACTACCTTACCATTGCGGTACCTGCCGCAAACTGGGCGTACAGCCTGTTTGATATAGTAGGCATAGAGCCTTACGTTGACTACTTCAACATAATGAACTATGACCTTTACTGCGGTTCAAACTTCCCCTTTGCACACCACCATACTCCCCCCTACGATAACTCCGCAATTCCCGGCGGTAGTACATACAGTGATATTCAGCTCTATCTTTCAAACGGCATTCCCGCATCAAAGATAGTAACAGGCGTTGGTATGTATTCAAGAGCATGGACAGGCGTTGCAAACGTAAACAACGGTCTTTTCCAGTCAGGTACACTTACCGATTCAAATATCCATTACAGCGATCTTATCGCAAACTACGTAAATAAAAACGGCTTCATTCGTTATTGGGACGATACCTCAAAGGCCCCCTGGCTTTATAACGCCTCCCAGGGAATATTCCTTTCCTATGATGACGCAGAGTCTGTATCATACAAATGTGATATAGTTCTTCAGTCAGGCATACGCGGTATGATGGTGTTTGACTACTGTACTGCAGACGGCACCGGTATGTTTAACTTTATAGGCCAAAAGCTTGCCGCAGGCAGCAATCACGTTCACTCCTATACCTCAACGGTAACAACAGCTCCCACCTGCACAACGGATGGTTTAAGAACTTACACGTGCACCTGTGCAAGCACCTATACAGAGGTTATCCCTGCAACAGGTCATATAAAGGGTGAACCCACCATTGTTGAACCTACCTGTACAAAGCCCGGTTCATCAAAGATAAGATGCAGCTCCTGTAACATCTTAATGGCAAATAATGCTCTACCCGCAAAGGGACACAGCTATACCACATATACATCAAACGGTGATGCTACTTGTACAG
>JAZOTL010000008.1:0-3347 GCA_045657645.1 Eubacteriales bacterium | reverse complement strand
TCAGCATATCCGCTTTCATTTGCCAAAACACCGTAATACTCCACAACAGCATTTATATGATCAAGGGAAAGAAGAATTATTACAATGATACACCCTAAACTACACAACCCTGCGAGCTGTGGTATAAAACAACGGATAAGTGAAATTGCCGATACCGATATCACCGCCACGGAAAGTACCTTTAAAAAAATCATATTCCGAATATATTTCTAACCGTATCAAGCAAAGCAGATAATTCATCCAAAAGCATAACCAAAATAACAATAACACCCGCAAGGGACACAAGCATAGCCATTTCATCCCTACCGGCACGGTTAAGTATCATATGGGCAATGCTTACAAGCAGTCCAACTCCCGCAATTTTTAGAATGATAGCAGCTTCCATTATTACCTCTTATATAAACAGTACAGCAAGCATAAAGCCGCCTACAACGCACAAGGAAGCGTATGCTTTTGTTTTACCCGGAGCTTCGTTTATCAGTTTATCATACTCTTTTCTCAATTGCCCTATAGTATAATCACATATTGCTACTTGCTCCTCAAGCCCCGTACGGCCAAGTTTCTTTCCAAAGCCGCATAAAAGCTCGAAAGAATTTCTATCTATAAATCGTGAGTACTTATTTTTTTCTAACGCTACCCTCCAGTCACCCTCTAAAAGAAGTGTTAAAAATCCGCTTTCCTCAAGAATGGAGTTCTCATAGTCGGATATTATCCTATCTATAGGCGCACAAAATACTGATATTTGATTTCTTATATGTTCTATAAACTCTAAAAGGCTTTTGTAATATTCATGCTTCAACCTTCCCTGTTTTCTTATCTGATATGCCGCGCCAACAGAAGAACCTATTATTAAAAACAAAGCCAATATTTTTAAATTCATAGCTTTACCTCTCCCTTATTTTATAAATATTATAGCAAAATTCCTTTCTTCCAACTTGTCTTGAAATTCCCATATAAGCACCAAACACATCGTTTTTATACAAATCAGAAATACCCTTACGCCGTATCAGACTCTCAAATGCCGAACCGTGGGTGCTCGCCACAATAGGTACGCCTGCGCTTTGGTTAGCAAGAATAGCATTGCAATCATCTTCGTTTCCTATTTCATCGCAAACAATTATACGTGGATTCATTGTACGTACAGCAAGCTCTATTCCCTTGGCTTTTGGATATGATATGTAACAGTCAATCAAAGGGTGTGACGTAATATCACCAAGACAAAGCTCGTTTCTTGTATCAATAACAGATATTCTTTGTCGGTAAGGCTCGTCCGCAAGGGTCATAATAAGATCCCGTAACAGGGTTGTCTTTCCAACGCCGGGCGGAGAATATATAAGTACTCCCTTGTAAAAACCAACCCGTTTTAGATACGATACAACAGGTTCGCATACGTTTCGAATGTTATGCGGTATGCGTATATTAACGGAAGCAATATCACTTATGTTAGTAATTCTCCCGTTATCTGTTATGGCTTTACCGCATACACCAACTCTATAACCGCCCGGGTATGATATAAACCCCTCTGTAATATTCTGTTGTTGTGTGTGATAGGAACGCATGCATAACCTATCAACAACATCATCAAACTCAACGTTAGAAACGCGATGCGAACACACCCTGTTACGACCGTTTTCACAAATACAAGCAAAAGTGCCCCGCCTTAAACGTATTTCGCTTATTCCATCATATGTATTTATTTCATCAAGAATTCCTAAAGGAAGTATTTTCTTCAAGTTTTCCATTTTTATACCTCCGTTATTTTCAACATTACAATCTATGCAGCAGAGGGTATAAAATTGCATAAAAAAAGACACCCACGTAAGTGAGTGTCTGAATTTTTGATAAATTACTTTATCATGTTAGCGATTTCTTCAGCAAAGTTGTCTTCGCGCTTTTCAAGGCCTTCGCCCTTTTCAAAACGGAAGAAATCAACGAGAGCTATAGAACCGCCGAATTCCTTTGCAGCGTTGTTAAGGTACTGAGTAACTGTGAGGTCTTCATCCTTAACGAAAGACTGGTCTGCAAGGCAGTTGGTTTCATAGTACTTGTTAACACGGCCGAGGATCATCTTTTCCTTGATCTGATCGGGCTTGTTAGCGTTCTTAGGATCGTTGTTGATCTGAGCAAGAAGGATTGCCTTCTCTTCTTCGATAACGCTTGCAGGAACTGCATCACGGTTTACATAGAGACAGTTCATAGCTGCAGCCTGGAGAGCAACGTCCTTTGCAACAGCAGCAAAACCTGCGTTGTTCTTAACAGCATCATCAGCCTCAAACTTAATGATAACACCGGAAGTACCGCCACCGTGGATATATGTGCTGAGTGTACCCTCAACAACTACAAAACGACGAATGGTGATCTTTTCACCGATAACGAATGTCTGGTTCTTAACTTCAGCTTCAACAGTAACGTCTCTGCCTTCGCACTTGCATGCGAGAAGAGCTTCAACGTCTGCAGGCTTGTTAACAAGAATGGTCTTAAGAACATCCTTAACGAATTCCTTGAAGGACTCGTTCTTTGCAACGAAGTCTGTTTCTGTGTTAACTTCGATCATTACAGCAGCATCGCCTTCTACCATAATATCAACGATACCTTCTGCTGCTATTCTATCCTGCTTGGAATCAGCCTTAGCAAGACCCTTTTCACGGAGAAGCTTAACTGCTTCTTCGAAATTACCGTCTGCTTCAACTAATGCCTTCTTACAATCCATCATACCGCAACCGGTCTGTGCTCTGAGTGCGGCAACGTCCTTTGCTGTAACAGCCATTTTATATTCCTCCAGTTTGTTATAATCTTAATTTATAAATTACTCTGCATCTGCAGCTTCTTCAACAGCTTCTTCTGCTGTGAAAGCCTCACCCTGCTTGCCTTCGATGATAGCATCAGCAAGTACGGAAGAGATAAGCTTGATAGCGCGGATAGCGTCATCGTTACCGGGGATGATGTAGTCTGCATCATCGGGATCACAGTTAGTATCGATAATAGCTACAACGGGAATACCGAGCTTCTTAGCTTCGAGAACTGCGTTTCTTTCCTTGCGGGGGTCAACTATAAAGATTGCGGAAGGAAGTCCGGGCATATCCTTAATACCGCCGTAGTTCTTTTCAAGATCAGCCTTTTCCTTCATAAGCTTTGCAGCTTCCTTCTTTGTAAGAAGGTCAAGTGTGCCGTCTTCAGCCATTGTGTTAAGGTCGTTAAGACGAGCAATACTCTTCTTGATGGTCTTGTAGTTGGTAAGCATACCGCCGGGCCATCTCTCGTTTACATAGTACATACCGCATCTGGTAGCTTCTTCCTTGATGGCGTCAGCTGCCTGCTTCTTTGTACCAACGAAGAGCATGTTACCG
>JAZOTL010000007.1:0-6316 GCA_045657645.1 Eubacteriales bacterium | reverse complement strand
CTGTAGCTGAGGCTCCCGTAAACGAAGCTCCCGTACAACCCGAAGCTCCTCAGCCCGAACAGGCGCAAGAGGCTTCAACCAAGGAAAAAAGCTTCTTTGAAAAGTATGGCAAGACCATATTGAAGATAGCAGGAGTATGTGTTGCAATAGTTGTGCTTATTGCAATCATTGCGGCTATCTTTGGCGGAAACAACTATAAAACCACCGATTCCATTATCCTTACCGCAAACGATGATACCGCTTATGCGATAGTTAACGGTAACGTTAAGAAGATCGGAGAAGATTGCACCTTCAGCGAATATGGCTCCAGTGCAGACGGCACGGTGCTCCTTGCAAAGAAATACGAAAACGACGGTTCCTATGCCTATGAAGGTCTTTATGTAGTAACCAAAAATGCCAAGGTAAAAGAAATAACCGATGATGAAGTTATTTCTTCATCTATCTCCCGTGAAGGTACAACAGTTGCATATACCGATGAAGAAGGAACACTTTTCCTTTACACCGTAAAGAACAAGAAGACCGTTGAGGTAGAGGATGAAGTAGAATATTTCGTAATGTCTCCTGACGGTGAGTCCCTTGCTTACGAAAAAGAAGACGAAATATTTGTATACCGCAACAAGAAGAGCAAAAAGGTAGCAAAGGATTCCGACATTCTTTCCATCAGTAACGACGCAAAGTACGTTTACTATACAGATGAAGACGGCAAGCTCCACGTTACAAACTTCAAAGATAAAGACAAGAAGATAAGCAAGGATGAAGTTGAAAACTACAGATTCAACTACGACCGCACAGAAGTAGTTTTTGTTGCTGACGGCGATACCTTTATCTCCATAAAGGGCAAGGCAGCAAAGAAGATATTCTCCAAGGCATTTGATGACGTAGAATATCCCGGAAACGTATACGGCATTGAAACATTCAAGAAGTTATACTTTGAACTTGAGGACGGAAGCCTCCACTACCTCAAGGGCAACCTTAAGTCTGTTAAGGTTGATAACGACGTAAACTCTGTAACCGTTTGCGATAACGGAAATTACCTCTTCTATATGGAAGACGACGAAATATTCAGAGTTAAGTACGGTTCAAAGAAAGCAAAGAAGATTGCTGATGACGCAGAAGGCTTTGAAGTAACCTCAGACGGTAAGTTTGTATATTACGCTGACGGTGATTCTTTGATGTGCGTAAAGAAGACCGGAAAAGCAAAGGAACTTGCAGAGGACGTTGAGGATCTTGTTATCACTCACGACGACCGCGTAATGTACATCGCAGACGTTGACGATGAAGGCGAAGGCGACCTCTACTGCCTCAAAGGCAAGGGCAAGGGCAAACGCATTGCTGAAGATGTATCCTACATCAGCGCATTGGATACCTTCTCCGCTTACTTAAGCGATGAAGATATTTACATATGCAAGTCCGGCAAGAAGTTCAAGCTTGGTATTGAAGGCTAATAAAATAAAAGTTTTTATCTGCGCCCGCGCAAACGGGCGCAGATTTAATGATAGGAAAAAATGAAAAATAACAAGAAAAAGATAGTTATAATAATTGCTGTAATTCTCCTTTTAGCAATAGCGGCATGTAGCGGTGCTTATATCATTACAAACAAAAAAAGTACAAAAAAAACACCCTTTGAGCCTTACACAACAGATAACGCACCGGTATTCCTTGTCTACAGCATTAAAGACGAAAAAAATTATGCCGTTTCAAATAGCCAAAAGTACGAAATTTCAAATTCATACTCCGCTCCATCCTACTCAACACTTGGCACCAATCACAGCACAAACGGCTCTGCCCTGCTTGTTTTCAGTGGTGAAGACGGCAGCTTTGGAGAAATAGGAGCCCTTCATCTTGCCACCTCCAAGGGTGTAGTGGAAATATCCGACTCAACCTTTGACCAGGCGGTGATATCCTCTAACGCAAAAACCGTTGTATACCTCAATTCAAGAGACGTGCTTATGAGCTACGATACCGAAACCAAAGCACAATCTATTATTGCACAGTACGGATACAGACCCGCCGTATCCCCCGACGGAAGCACAGTTGCCTACATTTCGGATGATGACAGTATATGTATCTACAACGGCGAAAAAACCGTTAGTGCAGTACCTAAGGGCAGACCTATTGCGGTAAGCAATGGCGGAGACGTGCTCTACTATGAGCTTAAGCATTCCGAGCTTGAGGGTGAATTGCACGCCTACAAAAGCACGGGTGAGGATATTGTGCTTGCCGAAAAGAGCGTAACAAAGTCCCTTTCTTATACCATTGAAGCAATAAGCCGTAACAGCAGTGAGCTTATATACACTTACAAGGATAAAACATTTATAAGTGTAGACGCTGCAGAGGGTAAAGAATTACTTGCCAATGCAGGCGGCATTTCCGACATAACCACATATTCTATTATCGAAACAGAGGACGACACCGGATATACCGAAAGCTACGCAAACAGCTTTATACTCGATTCCGGCAACAGAATATGGTATATAGATGCCCAGTATAAAGCAACGCAGGTATCTACAGGGGCAGATAACGTTATACTTGCCGAAGACAAGAGTTCACTGTATTATACAAACACAGAAGACACCCTTATCCGCCTTGATGCAAAAGAATTTACTACTGAAGAAATTAAGAAAAAAGTAGATGCCTTTACTTACATTGCAGGCAAGGGCGACATCTACTATACCGATACAAACTCCACCCTTTACTATCTTGAAGAAGGTAAGAAGGAAGTTTCCGTAGCAGAAAATGTAACGCACACTTTTCCCCGTCCCGATTCCTTCTATTACGGAGTACAATCGAAAAAAAGCACCGATTCCTATGATCTTTATACGGTATGTGATGAAAAAACATCTATGATTATTTCAGGTGTGTTCGAATGATATAAAAAAGGCTGAAATTTCAGCCTTTTTTTGTTGAAAAATATCCTATCTTTTGATTGACATAGCAAGGGTTATATGATATAATATCGGATAGAAAATCTTTAAGGCGATACGAGATATCGGCAAGATTTGTAATAGAAAGTTACGGTACAGCTATAACTGTATCCTTGTCTATGCGCTTACGGTCTTGCTGTTATGCAGGACCTTTTTTCTCGATCAGAAAGGAACACAAAAATGGAACGTAAAATGTCACCCGAAATGATAAAAGAACTTCAAATGTCATTTTCATTTTCTACAGACATTTTATCCCTTGATGAACTTACTGCCTTTAATTCTAAAGGTTATATTGTTTTTCCCGGTTTTTGCGACGTGCACGTGCATTTTCGCGAGCCGGGTTTTTCTTATAAAGAGACGATCCGTACAGGCAGCAAGGCGGCGGCTGCAGGTGGTTATACCGCTGTATGCACAATGCCCAACCTGAACCCCGTACCCGACACAAGGGATAATATTTTGGCGCAAAAGGATATAATAGATAAAACCGCAGAAATTGCCGTATATCCCTATGCTTCAATAACAGTAAAACAGTTAGGCGAGGAGCTTTCCGCGATGGAGGATATGGCAGAATACGCTATCGCCTTTTCTGATGACGGCCGCGGAGTGCAAAGCGATGATATGATGCGAAGCGCAATGCTGCGTGCAAAGGCTTTGGGCAAGATGATAGTTGCTCATTGCGAGGTAAACGACCTTTTGCACGGCGGATATATACACAAAGGTGAGTACGCGCGACGTATGGGCCACAAGGGCATATGCTCGGAAAGCGAATACGCACAGATAATAAGAGATATAAAGCTGGCAAAGGAAACAGGATGCCCCTATCACGTTTGCCACATTTCAGCAAAGGAAAGTGTTGATGCTATAAGAAAGGCAAAGGCGGAGGGTGTGGATATCACCTGTGAAACCGCTCCCCACTATTTGATACTTTGCGACGAGGATCTGAAAGAAGAGGGACGTTTTAAAATGAATCCTCCCTTGAGAAGTGCTGCCGACCGCGATGCTCTTATAGAAGGCATAAAGGACGGCACCATAGATATGATAGCAACCGACCACGCACCCCACTCTGCCGAAGAAAAGTCAAGAGGACTTGAAAAGAGTGCCTTTGGAGTTGTAGGGCTTGAAACGGCGTTTGCTTCACTTTATACACATCTTGTAAAAACAGGGGTCATAACCCTTGAAAAGCTTATAGAGCTTATGGCGATAAATCCTAAAAAACGCTTCTCGCTTCCACAGGATGACGGCTACACCGTATGGGAGCTTGATAAGGAGTTTGAGGTTAGCCCCGAAGCATTCCTCTCTATGGGTAAGGCAACACCCTTCGAGGGAATGAAATTCTACGGCAAATGTATAAAAACCGTTTGCCGCGGCAATACAGTTTACAATAAAAGTTTATAATAGACGTAGTCAAGGAGGAAGAAAAAATGGCTAAAAGAACAGACATAAAAAAGATACTTATTATCGGTTCCGGTCCTATCGTTATAGGTCAGGCCGCAGAATTTGACTATGCAGGCACACAGGCTTGTCTTGCACTTAAGGAAGAGGGCTATGAAGTTGTTCTTTGCAACTCTAATCCCGCAACCATTATGACCGACACCATTATAGCTGACAAGGTATATATGGAGCCCCTGACTCTTGAGTACGTGGCAAAGATCATCCGCCACGAGCGTCCCGACGCCATCATCCCCGGTATCGGCGGTCAGACAGGTCTTAACCTTGCTATGCAGCTGGAGAAAAAAGGCGTTCTCAAGGAATGCCGTGTTAAACTCCTTGGCACATCCAGTGCTTCTATCGAACGCGCAGAGGACCGTGAAATGTTTAAAGAACTTTGCGAGTCTATCGGTGAGCCCGTTATCCCCTCAGAAATCACCTACTCTTTAGAGGAAGCAAAAGCAGCGGCAAACCGTATCGGTTATCCTGTTGTTCTTCGCCCTGCCTTCACCCTTGGAGGTACAGGCGGCGGATTTGCTTACAATGATGAAGAGCTTATGGAAATCGGCATCAATGCATTCAGCCTTTCTCCCGTTCATCAGGTTCTTATCGAAAAATCCGTTAAGGGTTATAAGGAAATTGAGTTCGAGGTTATGCGTGACTCAAACGACCACGCTATCACCATCTGCGGTATGGAAAATATCGACCCTGTTGGTGTTCATACCGGCGACTCCTGCGTTGTAGCACCTATTATGACACTTTCTAAAGAGGACGAGAAGATGCTGAACGATTCCGCTATCAAGCTTATCAAGGAGCTTAAGATTGAAGGCGGCTGTAATGTTCAGTTTGCTCTTAATCCTCACACATCAGAGTATTATCTTATCGAGGTTAATCCCCGCGTTTCCCGTTCTTCCGCTCTTGCATCAAAGGCTTCAGGCTATCCTATTGCTCGCGTTACAGCAAAGATTGCCGTTGGTATGGCTCTTGAAGAAATTCAGATTGCTAACACTAATGCAGCTTTTGAGCCTAAGCTTGACTACGTTATTGCTAAATTACCCCGTTTCCCCTTTGATAAGTTCGTTTCTGCTACCAACAAGCTTGGTACTCAGATGAAGGCCACAGGTGAAGTTATGGGTATCGGTTCAAACCTTGAAGAAGCTCTTCTTAAGGGTATCCGTTCTCTTGAAATCGGCGCAAACCACCTCTACCTTCCTAAGTTTGACAATATGAGTATTGAAGAGCTTCTTGACTACATTAAGGAGTTCCGTTCCGACAACATATTTGCTATTGCAGAGCTTATCTATCACGGTGTTTCCCTTGAAAAGATCCATGAGGTCACCATGATCACTCCCTACTTCCTCCAGGCTTTCAAGAATATCATCGATATGGAAGAAAAACTCCGCACCAACAAGGATATCGAAACTCTTACTGCTGCTAAAAAGATGGGATTCAGCGATAAGTATATCGCCCGTCTTTGGAGCTGCGAGGAAATAGACGTTTACAATATGCGTAAGGAGCATAAGCTTTTCCCTGTATTCAAGATGGTTGACACCTGCCACACAAATGCATATATCCCTTACTTCTATTCATCCTACACAGGCGAGAACACTTCCCGCTTGACTGATAAAAAGAAGATAGTAGTTCTTGGTGCAGGTCCTATCCGTATCGGTCAGGGTGTTGAATTCGACTACTCAACAGTTCACGCTGTTATGACAATCAAAAATGCAGGTTACGAGGCTATTATTATCAACAATAACCCCGAAACAGTTTCCACCGACTACACCACAGCTGATAAGCTTTACTTTGAACCCCTTACTGCTGAAGATGTTATGAACATCGTTGAGTTCGAAAAGCCTGAAGGTGTTGTTGCTTCTCTCGGTGGTCAGACTGCTATTAACCTTGCACAGCCTCTTACCGACCGTGGTGTTAAGATTATCGGTACAGACTGCGCTGCTATTGACCGT
>JAZOTL010000006.1:0-4492 GCA_045657645.1 Eubacteriales bacterium | reverse complement strand
ACCACTAGTTAAGGATAGAACAGTAATAGTTCAGCCTGGCTCATTTGCAATAGGAAAGCAAATAAGAGATATTTTTTGGCCAGCTAATCTATTTGTCCTTTCAGTTAAAAAGGCAAAAAACGAAAACGAAGAGGTTGATGAGCACGGTGGTAAGGAGCTAAATATAGGCGACACCTTACATGTTCAGTACTCAACCTTTGATGAAAAAACCACAATCTATGAGCTTGAGGGTATAGTCGGCGAACAAAAATAAACAAAAAGCGTTGCATTTCTGCAACGCTTTTTTATCAACCTTTGGTAATATCTGTCACCAACCGTTGACATTTCAACAAGCGCATAGTATAATGCAAGGTAGATTTGAAAACCGAAGATAGTTATTGACAATAAAATAATTTATGATAAACTTATTTTAATGGATGTTTTTTTAAAAAAATAATACAAAGGTTTATAAAATGAATGTAATGTCAGAAACGAGAAGAAGATATTTTGCCCGCTTGATCGCTCGAATTGGGATTTTTATGGCGTGTCTGATAACCTGCTTTATTTCTCCGCAAACGTTTGAGATCTTGGACGGCAACAACTTCTTCAAGGCTTTTTCACCATTTCATATTTTATGGCTTGTTTGGATGGCAGATATGGTTTTTCAGATCCTTCCCATAAAAAGCAAAATTGCACTTGGCTCTCAAAAGCTGTTTGCAAACCGCTTTCGCCCCATCAGAGAAAAAATAAATTATAAGGCGCTGAAAAATCACGTAATATCCACAACCCATTCTGCGTACATGGTTATGCTTATCTGGATGCTTTTAGTTGCCGTTATCGGGGTGCTGTATTATATCAACGTGATAAATAACCTTTGGCTGTTTATGATATCGGTGTTTTTCTATGTTTGTGACCTTATTTGCGTGCTTATATGGTGCCCATTCCGTCTTATAATGAAAAACAAGTGCTGCACTACCTGCCGTATCTTTAATTGGGATCATCTTATGATGTTCTCACCGCTGATATTTCTTGGTGGTTTTTTCGCTGTATCCCTGGTGGTTATGGCATTTGTTGCGTGGCTGGTATGGGAGCTATGTGTAATGATATATCCTGAACGTTTTTGCGAGATGACAAATCTATCCCTAAAATGCTCGGAATGTACTGATAAGCTTTGCACACAGTATTGTCAGAAATTAAGAAAGTAAGCATAATACGCAATAATAACAATTGAAATAAAACTTTGAAAGGAATTATTCTTATGAACACAACGGACAAAAAGTACGAGGCGTTGTTTACGCCTTGGAAGATCGGAAACGTGGAGATCAAAAACCGTATAGTAATGTGCCCCATGGGTGGTACTTCCCTCTTTGGTTGGTTTGAGCTTACAGGTTGTCATTTTGATAAGGAAGCGGCAAAGCTTTTCCTTGAAAGAGCCAACAACAACGTTGGTCTTATAATTCCCGGCATTGCCCCCCTGCGTGATACCTTCTGGGGAAAATGGCTCTGGCAGAATCCGAAAATGTTTAAAGAACTAAAGGTGTTTATGGATGAGATCCATAAAACAGGAGCTAAACTGTTCATTCAGCTTACCGCAGGTATGGGACGCTCCTGGGCGATTACCGAGCTTGTTGCGCCCCTGCATAAAAACAAATTTACAAGAGCTTTGGTAAAGCCTATTATAGACACCTCTCACGAGCTTGCCTCCCCTTCCCCTCAGCCCTCCCGTTGGGCACACGATATAGAGTGCCCCGAAATGACGGTGGAGCAGATACACGAGATAATAGAGGCCTTTGCCAAAACAGCAAAGCTGTGTAAAGAGGCAGGTGTTGACGGTGTAGAGGTTCACGCCGTTCACGAAGGATACCTTCTCGACCAATTTGCTATTGAATTTTTCAATAAGCGCACCGACGAATACGGCGGTAACTTTGAAAATCGTTACCGTTTTGCGGCAGAGGTAGTAAAAGCTATAAAGGAAGCCTGCGGAGATGATTACCCCGTTTCCTTACGCTATTCGGTAGAATCAAAGCTGAAGGGCTTCTGCGAGGGAGCTATGCCCGGCGAGGAATATACCGAGGTTGGACGAAATATGGAAGAGTCCGAGAGAGCCGCAAAGTATCTGCAGGATGTAGGCTACGATATGCTCAACGCCGATAATGGTACCTACGACTCCTGGTATTGGGCGCATCCCCCTATGTATATGCCCGAAAACTGCAACCTTGATGATGTGGCACACATCAAGAAATTCGTTGATATTCCTGTTGTTTGCGCAGGAAGAATGGATATGGAGGTGGGTGCAAAGGCGGTAGCCGAAGGTGCAATCGATGCAGTTGGTGTTGCACGCCAGTTCCTTGTTGACCCCCAGTGGATAACCAAGCTTATAGAAAACAGAATTGAGGATATAAAGCCCTGTATATGCTGTCACAGCGCTTGCTTTAATTTCTCCTCCTCCAAGGGTCACGCAAACACGCAGGATCTTATGGATACTATGCATCTTGCCCGTTGTGCCCTTAACCCCGAAACAATGCAATCTAAAAAGTATCATATAGAGCCTGCAAAAAAGCAAAAGAATATTGCCGTTATAGGCGGCGGTATAGGCGGTATGGAAGCAGCTATTGTTTGCGCAAAGCGCGGCCATAAGGTAACCCTTTACGAAAAGTCTGACAAGCTTGGCGGCGTATTTATTGCTGCAGCTGCACCGTCCTTCAAGGAAAAGGACAGAGCCCTTATTGCCTGGTACATACGCGAAATTGCAAAATATCCTATCGACGTTAAATTAAATACCGAAATCAAGGACACAAAAGCTCTTGATGCAGATGAAATTATTATAGCAACGGGAGCAGTTGCAAAGAAGATACCCGTAAAGGGCGCCGAAACTGCCGTTGAGGCTGTGGATTATTTGCTTGGAAACAAAGAGGTTGGAGAAAAGGTTGTTGTTATAGGCGGCGGACTTACAGGTTGCGAAATTGCATACAACCTCTACCTTGAGGGCAAAAAGCCCGTGATTGTTGAAGCACAGGATGACCTTGTTACTACACCCGGTATCTGCCTTGCAAACACAAGCTACCTGCGTGACTTTTTCAAAACCAATAAGGTTCCCGTTCATCTTGAAACCTTACTTTGCGAAATAAACGATACAAGCGTTACCCTGAAGGATAAGGAAGGCAAAACCTTTACTGTAGATGCAGATTCGGTAATTCTTTCCGTAGGTTACAATCCTGCCCCCGTAGTTTCCAAGGGCAAGCATATTCATATTATAGGCGACGCCGCAAAGGTTGGAAATCTCCGCACCGTTATTTGGGGCGCGTGGAATATCGCAATGAAACTGTAAGATAGGAGAAAAGAAAAATGATACTTACAAAAGAACAGCAAGCTATCCTTGACGGTGAAAAGGGTGAAGCTCTTGCAAAGGTAATGAAGACCCTTGTTATGTACGGCGATGCCTTTGAAGCAGAAAAGCTTGTACCCATCACCTCTAAATACAATCACCTTGTAACCTCATTCGGCCTTAAGGTTATGTCCCCCGTTTACGATCTTATGCAACAGCTTCTCGATGCAGGCGTTGCTTCCGAACAGAAATTTTCGGTAGACCCCCGTCCTATTGATAAAAACGTACCTGCTAACTTTTTGCAGAACCTTGTGTTCAACAAATTTATGTATACAAAGCAGGGCTTTTACGAAGGTCAGCTTGAAAAGCTGGGCTTGATGGATAAAAATGCTTTTACCTGTACCTGCTATATGGATGAGCTCGGCAATAAGCCGGAAAAAGGCGAGGTTCTCTCTTGGGCAGAATCAAGTGCGGTAGTTTATGCAAACTCTGTTCTTGGTGCAAGATGCAACCGCAATTCGGGTATTATTGATATTATGGGCTCTATCGTTGGATACGTTCCCTACTTTGGCCTGCTTACTGACGAAGGCAGAAAGGCAACCTGGGTAATCAAGGTGCAAACAACAAAGAAGCCCGAAGCTCAGCTCCTCGGTTCGGCTATCGGTATGAAGGTTATGGAGGACGTTCCCTACGTAGTTGGTCTTGATAAATGGATAGGTAATGAGTTAAACGATTCCGCCTGCGCTTATCTTAAGGATTTTGGTGCCGCAACTGCATCTAACGGCGCTGTAGGACTTTACCATATAGAAAACCTTACTCCCGAAGCGGTAGAGCATGGAGAAAAGCTTATTGCGCAAGGCGCAAAAGAATATATCATTGACGATGCCGAGCTTGAAAGAGTGCAGAATAATTACCCTGTTATCTGGAAGAACCCTGACGCAACACCCAAGCTTTGCTTTGTAGGATGCCCCCACCTTTCACTTGAACAGTTAAAGGATTGGACCGAAAAGCTTGAAGCTGGACTTTCAAAAAACGGCAAAAATAAGGTTACCGTAAATACCGTATTTACAGCCGCACCCGGTGTGCTTGAAGCCTTTGAAAAGACCGAATATGCTCAAAGACTTAAGGCAACAGGGGTTATTACCTCGTATATCTGCCCTCTGATGTATATGAACAATCCCCTTTGCA
>JAZOTL010000005.1:0-5011 GCA_045657645.1 Eubacteriales bacterium | reverse complement strand
CTGTGTGCTTTCAAATATACCCTCGTATACCGCCCAGGACATACTTTCATAAGCCCATGTAGCTATATCCTTTTCATCGCGGTATACCGAAAGTTCTGCTCTACCGCTTGTATCAATATTCTTCTTATCAGCGTAATTCTTCATAAACGCTGCAAGCTGCTGACGAGTTATTTGTGTACCAAGAAGGAAGTTTCCTGTGCCGTCACCTGCTGAAATATTTTCTTCATATGCCCATTTTACGGCAGGAGAATACCATTGACCCGGGGCAACGTCCTTAAATCCTGTTTCACCCGCATAATCAGCCTTATCAAGCCCTTCCATATTAAACAAAAGCTGTACGAACTGCTCACGTGTAAGAATTTTGTTAGGATCAAAGGTTACAAGGCTTGTACCATTCATATAACCGCGCTTTGCAACGTACATTACGCTGTCATAATACCAGGCACCTTCCTCAACGTCTATAAAAGGATTTTTATACTCAAGAACGGGAATTGGCTCGCTTTTAAGCACTGCTGTGCATACCGAACATTTGAGGGCGTTGATACCTTCATTAACATAATCGGGTTCCTTAATCACAGACCATTCACCCTCCGTATGTAAAGCGTATTCCGTGCCGTACCTTTCTTCTATAACTTTTCCGCATAATGTACATTCAATTACCTCACGGGCAAAGGAGGTACAGGTAGCTTCATCTATTAAAACCCATCCTGAACGCTCACAGCTGTGGTCATACATATGTCCGTTATACAAGGATGCCGCATTATCACATACCTTATCAAGTGTAAATGAGGGTGAGTAGCTTGTATCAGCAGACTTGTAGGAATCAGAAGAAGAGCTTGTTGCAACAGAAAAATGATAATCCTTTCCCGTGCTGAAAACTTCACCGTAATGGGCGTATATAGCATTCTCAACAACTCCGGCTTCATCGTTTGTTGTTACGGTAAAGCCATAAAGCATACCTTGATATTGATGATCATAATTATGGGATACCGAAAGGGTTATTGCATCACCCATTTTAATAGGTTTACGGAGATTGTACATACTTGCTTCTACAATACCCGAGCCTTTATTATCCTTTGTACCGATAATTATGTAGCAAACAGCATCATAATAACCGTCGCAAGGAACACCATAGGTACTACCAAGCTCTGTATCCTCAGCATAATCGAACAAGGTAACTATCATACTCATTTCATCGGAGGGTATTATTGAATAATGATGGCCGTACCAATACTTTTCTGCAAACCTCAAAAATGTTTTACTGCCCGTACAATATTCAGAGGCTTCGTTGTATTTATCGTATTTGTTTGTAAGCAGAAAGCTGATATTATCGGGGTATAAATCACCATTAGGTTGGGGAGTTACGGTTGCACTGAAGCCATCAAGAGCTGCTGTATGCTTTGAGATAAGCTTTAAAACGTTATTAAACTTACCGTCCTCACGTTCGTTTACAGGGGAATTAACATACAAGCCGCCCTTATCATTTACAGAAAGCTCAGGCACAACAGTTTCTTTATAACTTTCAACAGAAACTTCCCAAGGTGAAAGCTTATCAACTTCTTCATCGGCGATTACAATAAGTCCGAGAACAAAGGAAGCTATAACCGACATAACCAAAATAGCAAATATAACTTTTTTCATCATTACACTCCTAAAATAGCGATATCTGAGACGAATCATCAACAAGCTCTGCATCTTCATTGGTTTTTGCCAGAGCTTCGGATTTCATCATCAAATCCTGTTTCTTTTTTTCCATATCCTCCAGAGCAACACTTTCCTTGGTTGGCGCACCACCATTTGAATCAAGTAATGATATCTGGTTAGTTGCACTAAGAGAGCCGAACACTTTATTTTTAGAAAGTATTTCGATTACACTCTTTGAAAGACCTGCGGTTTGTCTTAATTCTTCAATAGACAATATTTCGCCTGCCTGCGCAGTTTCCATAATCTTTTGTGCCGCAGTATCACCAAGACCGGGTAAGGCGTTAAAAGGCATTCTTATGCCGTTTTCACCCTCGGGCAGGAACTTAAATGCATGGGATTTATAAAGGTCCACAGGCAGGAATTTAACGCCTCTTGCCATACCTTCGTTAACAAGCTGAAGGAAGGGGATCATATCATCCTCTTTCTTTTCAGTCAGTTTCTTTCTGCGGCGGTCCTCTATATCAGCAAGTGTATCTCGAACGTTTTTGTGTCCCAATGCAACTATTGAAGCGTCAAAGCCTGAAGGCGCAACTGTAAAGAATGCAGCATAGAAAACAACAGGCTTGTACACCTTGAACCAGGCAAGACGAATTGCCGATGTAACATATGCAGCTGCGTGGGCTTTCGGGAACATGTATTTGATCTTTTTGCAGGAAGCAATATACCAGTCGGGAATATTTTCGGCTCTCATTGCTTCCTCGTATTCAGGCTTCAAGCCCTTACCCTTACGTACGTCCTCCATTATCTTAAAGGACATACTCTTTTCAACGCCGTGATAGATCAGATAGGTCATAATACTGTCACGGGTACCAATAAGCTCGGAAATGGTACAAGTACCGTCCTTAATAAGCTCATCACCGTTACCTGCCCAAACGTCAGTTCCGTGGGTAAGACCGGAAAGCTGTAGTAGGTCGGAGAAGGATTTGGGCTGGGTTGCAACAATAACCTGCTGAACAAAGCGTGTACCAAATTCAGGCAATCCGTACGTACCAACCTGAGCGCCTATATCGTCAGCCGATACACCTAAAGCAGAGGTATCAAGGAAAAGGCTCATAACCTTTTTATCGTTCATTGGAACGTCAAGAACGCTTAAACCTGAATATTCCTCAAGCATCTTATACTTTGTAGGCATATCGTGACCAAGCTCGTCAAGCTTAAGTATAGTATCGTGCAAATAAGAGAACGCAAAGTGCGTAGTTATAACGTTAGAGGTGCTGTCATCTGCAGGGTGCTGAACAGGGGTAAAATCATAAACGTCATACTGTCTTGGTACAACAATTATACCACCAGGATGCTGCCCTGTTGTCTTTTTTACACCAGTACAACCGTTTTTAAGACGCTCTACCTCTGCGCGGTTAAGGGGTATCTCCTTTTCTTCCGCGTACTTTTTAACAAGACCAAAGGCAGTTTTTTCAGCAAGAGCACTAAGGGTACCCGCCCTGAACACGTTTTCAGAACCGAAAAGTTCTTCGGTATACTTATGTACTCTTCCCTGCACGTCGCCCGAGAAGTTAAGGTCTATATCAGGGGATTTATCACCATAGAAGCCAAGGAAGGTTTCAAAGGGGATATCGTGGCCGTCACCGATCATCTGCTTTCCGCAGTTGGGGCAATTTTTATCAGGAAGGTCAAAGCCAGAACCTATAGTACCGTCAGTATAAAAATACGAATACTTACAATCAGGGCATCTGTAATGAGGTACAAGAGGATTTACCTCACTTATACCCGCCATTGTAGCAACAAATGAAGAACCAACCGAGCCACGGGAACCAACGAGATAACCCTGCTCCTCGCTGTACCACACAAGCTTCTGTGCTATCATATACAGCACGGCAAATCCGTTTTTAATTATTGATTCAAGTTCTCTGCCAAGGCGTTCCTCTACAATTTCCGGTAGCGGGTCACCATACATACTCTTTGCACGTTCCCAACATATTCGCTGCAGATCCTCTTCTGCACCATCCATATGAGGAGTATAAGTTCCTTCGGGTATGGCACGTATATCGCTTTCAACCCAATCGGCAACCTTGTTTGTATTTTCAACAACTACCTCATATGCCTTATCCTTGCCAAGATATTCAAACTCGGTAAGCATTTCGTCTGTTGTTCTGAAGTATATTCCCGTATCCTTATCGGCATCCGAGAACTTCATAGACTTAAGCAGTATCTTACGGTATATTTCGTGATGCTTTTCCATAAAATGCGCATCACAGGTAGCAACAACAGGCTTGCCTAATTTGTCACCCAAATCGCATATGCGCTTGTTTATTGCTTTAAGTTCCTCAACATCGGGCACGCTGCCGTCAGCTACAAGGAACATATTGTTGCACAAGGGCTGGATTTCAAGATAATCGTAATATGAGGCTATCCTTTCAATCTCATCCTCGGGCAGGTTTTGCAAAATAGCTTTATATAGCTCGCCCGCTTCACAGGCAGAACCGATTATAAGTCCTTCTCTGTATTCATCAAGTACGGTTTTTGGAATACGGGGATATCTGAAATAATAATCCAGATAGCTGTGAGAGATAAGTCTGTACAGATTTTTAAGACCTACCTTGTTTTTAACAAGAATTATCATATGGTATGGTCTTATCTTCTTGGGGTCAGATTTATCCGCCATCACTCTGACCATTGCGTCAAGATCATAAATTCCTTCAAGCTTAAGCTTTTCGCACATGCAGAAGAAAATCTGGGCAAGCATTTCAGCATCGTCAGACGCTCTGTGGTGATTGAATTCGGGAAGCTTGAAATAACTTCTCAGCGCCGAAAGACCGTGCTTTGAAAGCTCAGGGTTAACGTATCTGGAAAGAGCAAGTGTATCAAGATAGGTGCTGTTAAAGGGTAGCTTGTACTCGTGGGAAACAGCACGCAGAAAAGCAGTATCAAAGGTAGCGTTATGAGCTATAAGAATTCTGTCACCGCAAAACTCCATAAAAGCTTTATACGCTTCGTCAGCTTTAGGTGCTCCCTTAACCATTTCATCGGTTATACCCGTAAGCTCAACTATCTCATCAGGAATAGGGGTTTCAGGGTCTACAAAGGTATTAAAACGGTCAATTATACGTCCGTTTTTTACAAGCACCGCACCAATTTCAGTAAGCTTATTATAGGATGCAGATTTACCCGTTGTTTCTACGTCGAATACAACAAACTCATCCTCAAGAGAAGCGGTTTTATCACCGTAAAGGGCTCTTGCGGTGTCATCAACAAAATAGGCTTCCATACCGTATATAAGCTTAATATCAAGCTTATCAGCCGCAAGCATAGCCTCGGGATATCCCTGTACGTTACCGTGGTCAGTTATAGC
>JAZOTL010000004.1:0-23927 GCA_045657645.1 Eubacteriales bacterium | reverse complement strand
AAAGTTTTTGGTCTCGCTTTTTTCCAAAAAGCGAGGAAAGGTTGGAATATGAAAAAACAATATTCAACAAAGGTAATAAAGGTAGCGGCTCTCGTTGCAGGGGTGCTTTTTAGCCTTGCCCTTATT
This sequence comes from Eubacteriales bacterium, assembly GCA_045657645.1. Classification (GTDB taxonomy): domain Bacteria; phylum Bacillota; class Clostridia; order Oscillospirales; family CAG-272; genus RGIG7300. The sequence goes on along the minus strand of JAZOTL010000004.1, from coordinate 23,801 downwards.
CTTTTTCATATGAACCAAAGGGGAGAGGCAACCCAAAAGAACGAGATAAACACCCCCTTTGTGCCCAACAATAACACATCCGAAGAAGGCTCCTATGACCCCTTAAGCGAATTAAAAAACGCCAACATATACGAGCTTAACAATGTTGTAAACTACAACTACGCAGAGGAGATAGCAAAGCTGCCCACTGTATCACAGCTTTCAAAGGAAGGCTACACCCATACAAGCGAGGACTTTAACGGATCTACAACGAAGCTGGGGATTTTAACGGCACCTTCCTACGTTACGGCAGAATACTCCTTAAAGAAAGAAAAAACGAACAAGCCCGTTACCACCGAAGGCAAAAAAGGCGGCTACACCACCACCTATGAAAGTGTAAGTACAGACGTACCCCAGCTTTTGCCTTATTACGGATATATCATCTACACCTCAAAAAGCGGGGCAAAGCTGCTGGACTCTAACGGCAGCACACTGGTAAATGATTTTACAGGTTACATCCCCGCCTATAAAACCGACCTTATAGGCAACCCCTTGTTTATAAAGGACGGCTCCTATTACTATTATTACAGTGCAGGAGATGAGGATAAAAATATTTTATTAGAGCTTGTAAAGCCCGAGGAATATCTTGAACTGCCCGAAGAGATACCAACCGGCTATTGGGTATATTATTATGACTACAACACCCTTTTAAACGACCTTAGAGCAGGCAGCTTTAACGCATTAAACGACGTTGTATACGAACACCCGATGAAGGCTGGTATGGTAAAATACAACGCCGACCCCCTTTATATTGACACACTTGTGGCAGATACGGCCTACACCTATGATGAAAATGCCGAGCTTTTCCCCTTCTGCCGCTACGTATATGAAATGACAGAAAAGCCCGAACCAAATGAAGCGGGGGACACCCTGTATGAAATTAAGGTAACAAAAACCCTGTGGGGCTACCTTGATAAAAAGGGCAATATTGCAATAGAATCAAAATTCAAACGTGCATATCCCTTTTCAAAGGATGGATATGCAACGGTTGTTGACGAAAACGACCACGTTTGCATAATAAATAAACAGGGCAGCGTGGTATACAACCCCTATTCTGCCTATATAACCTTTGAAGAATTGGGTCAAAAGTGGTTGCGTGACGGCTTTTATAACCCGGATACCTACGGTATAGAAAGCCTTGGGCTTTTCCGCTTTGACTTTGGCTACACCCGCGTACGCCGCAAGCTTGTGGATACCGCCTACGGCTATATTGTAAAAAAAGAAACGCAGGAATTAGTTAACTACGAGGGCAAGCGCCTTAACATACCCCAGGGCTATCAGCTTTTATCCTACAGCGACGGTATGCTCTTACTTGAAAAAAACGGGCTTTACGGCTATATGGACTATACAGGAGATTGGATAGTAGAACCGAAGCTTGCATACGCAAATCCCTTTTCTGAAGGGCTTGCGGTGGTAGGCTACGCAAAGGGCAAGCTTGGTGTAATAGATACCAAGGGAAACGTGGTGCTGCCCTATATGTACACCGAAATTGAGCCCTGCTCAGGCGGTATTATTACAGCATTCAGCCACAAAAACGGCTGGACCGTATACAAAAAAATGACCACAAACAAGCCTGCAAAAAAAGAAGAGGAAAGTGTCAACCCCGTACTGTATCTCAAAAGGTTGGCTATAGCACAGGCAAAATACGATTATCAGAATTAAGGTGAGAAAATGAGTTATATCAAGGGAACAGCAGACGTTGCGGTAATAGGCGCAGGCCATGCAGGAATAGAAGCGGCTCTTGCTTGCGCAAGGCTTGGGCTTTCTACCCTTATATTTACAATAAATCTGGACGCGGTTGGCAATCTGCCCTGCAACCCCTCTATAGGCGGAACGGGCAAGGGCCAGCTTGTCCACGAAATAGATGCCCTTGGGGGAGAAATGGGCAAGGTGGCAGACAAATGCACCCTCCAGTCCCGAATTCTCAACCGCGGAAAGGGTACTGCCGTACACTCCACAAGAGTACAGGCAGACAGAAGAAAATATCAGGATGAAATGAAATACATCCTTGAAAACACCCCAAACCTTTCCCTTATACAGGCAGAAATAGTATCTGTAGGTATAGAAAACGGTGCCGTATGTTCGGTGGAAACCGCTTTTGGCGCCATTTGGCAGGTAAAGGCGGCAATCGTTTGCTCGGGAACCTACCTTAACGGCAGGGTTATAACCGGGGACACCGCTTACACCTCCGGCCCCGACGGTATGCTTGCGGCTACAAAGCTGACAGATTCACTTGCCGCGGCAGGGGTACGCTTTATGCGCTTTAAAACGGGAACACCCCCCCGTGTACACCGTGATACCATAAACTTTGAGGGTCTTGAGGTGCAGGAAGGCGACGAGGAGATACATCCCTACTCCACCACAACAAACGACGAGGAATTTTCAAAGATAGAGCAGATTCCCTGCCACACCGTTTATACAAACAGCGAAACCCACAAGGTAATACGGGATAATCTTGACAAAAGCCCCCTTTATTCCGGCAAAATTGAGGGCACGGGCCCCCGCTACTGCCCCTCTATAGAGGATAAGGTTGTGCGCTTTGCCGATAAAGAACGCCATCAGCTCTTTATAGAGCCTATGGGGGCATACACAAAGGAAATGTACATACAGGGATTTTCATCATCAATGCCCGAAGAAGTGCAAACACAAATGCTGCGCTCCCTTAAAGGCTTTGAAAACGCTCAGGTTATGCGCACCGCATATGCCATAGAGTACGACTGTATTGACCCAACCCAGCTTTACCCCACCCTTGAATTCAAACAGATATCGGGGCTTTACGGCGCAGGCCAGTTCAACGGAAGCTCCGGCTATGAGGAAGCGGCGGCCCAGGGCCTTGTGGCAGGAATAAACGCCGCCCTTAAAATCAAAGGCGAGGAAGAAATAGTTCTTCCCCGCAGCAGCTCCTATATAGGAACCCTTATAGACGACCTTGTTACCAAGGGAACAAAGGAGCCCTACCGCATAATGACAAGCCGTTCGGAATACAGACTGCTTTTGCGCCAGGATAACGCAGATCAGCGCCTGTGCGAATACGGCTACCGCGCAGGCTTACTTTCCGAGGAGCGATACCTTGCAGTTAAGGCAAAGCAAGAAGCGGTTGAAGCAGAAAAAGCGAGAATGGAAAGCACCTCTGTTTCTCCAAAGGTTGCCTGCCCCTTCCTTGAAAAGTACAACGAACCGGGAGTAAAATCAGGTGTGAAATTGGCAGACCTGTTGCGCCGCCCTGTACTTGATTACGAAAAGCTTGAAGAAATTGATACCGACCGCCCGGCGCTTCCCCGCAGAGTAAGGCAGACGGCGGAGGCGGAGATAAAATACGACGGATATATCCGCCGCCAGCTTTCAGAATGTAAAAAACAGCAGGACCTTGAAAAAAAGACCCTGCCCGAGGATATTGACTATAATTCCATTAAGGGCCTGCGCCTTGAAGCAAGGCAGAAGCTTTCAGAGATAAGACCCAAAAATCTGGGTCAGGCAAAGGGTATCAGCGGAGTAAGCCCTGCGGATATCTCGGTACTGATAATCACCCTTTGGGGAGGAAAATAATGAGCTTTGAAACCGATTATTTAAGAATTGCAAAAAAGCATTTTTCACAGGATGAATATTTTGCACAGGATAAAATAGAGCTTTTTGAAAAGCTCTCCGCTATGCTTGTTGAGTATAACGAAAAGGTTAACCTTACCGCCGTTACCGACACCCCCGGCATAATTGCAAAGCATATAGTAGACAGCCTTATGATATCCCCCTATATTCCAAAGGGAGCAAAGCTGTGTGACGTTGGCTGCGGCGGCGGCTTTCCCACCCTGCCCCTTGCAATAATGCGTCCCGACCTTACCATAACCGCAGTAGATTCCACCGCAAAAAAGCTTGCCTTTGTGGAATATGCGGCAAGTGAGCTTGGGCTTAACAACGTTAATATCCGCGCCTGCCGCGCAGAGGAGCTGGGGCAAAGCCCGGAATTCCGCGAAAGCTTTGACGCAGTTTGCGCAAGAGCCGTGGCAAGGATGAACCTGCTGTGCGAATTATGTATTCCCCTTATCAAAAAGGGCGGAGTTTTCGTTTGCTCAAAGGGAAGTGCCGGCAGAGAGGAACACCTTGAAGCAAAAAAGGCAATAGCTATGCTTGGCGCCGAAACGGTAAAAGAGGTGGAAGCAACACTATACGCTGATGACGGTGACCAGAAACGCTTTATCTATACCGTAAAAAAGATAAAGCACACCGATAAAGCCTACCCCCGCGCCTATGCCCGTATGACAAAGAAACCGTTGTGATTCTCCGCTTTTGAAAAAGCGGAACCAAAACTTTTAATAATAGGTTTGTGCGAATTCTGTTATTCGTACACGAACTTAAAGTTTTAATCAAACCCAAGCCTTCCCCAAGATTGGGGAAGGTGGCGCCGACCGTAAGAGTCGGCGACGGATGAGGTTGATACGCCAATCAAAAAACAAAGCATTTAATAAGAGCAACGAATTTTACTTCGTTGCTCTCCTTTTTTTATTTTATAAAATTATCACGCATACTCCCAGGTGGGGATATCATCCTTAAAGAGCTGATAGAACTCCGCATTGGTAACAAGCACAATGTTTTCGTCCTGGCTTATTATCTTTATAAGCTCCTCAAAGGTATCATAGAGGTTATACGCATCAAACTCATAGCCGTGGCCCCACACGTAGAACATCATATCCTCGGTGCAATCGCTTGCAACAAAGCTGCGGGCAAGGTCAAGCACGTTGTTTTCCATTATTGAGCAGGTGGGCATCCATCTCATAAAGTATTCGGGCAACTCAAAGCCGTAGGTAGAGGTGGTACCGCGGGCAAAGCGCACGTCGGTAGTGTCAAGAATTATCTCTATGGTAGTTTCGTCGTAGAAAGCATCTCCGCCCGGCCAAGCCATACCAACGGGGCTGTAGTTGGTTATATCGGTTATGTTTGCGGCATCTCCCGCAACCTCTTGTATAAGGCGCTCGGGCTGGCTGTTAAGCTCCTTGAGCGAGGGATGCGTAAGGGTGTGCACCTCAACGTCAAAGCCGTCATAAATACCTGAACGAAGCTCCTCTTCGGTATATCTTATATGGGTTACCGCAGGGTTGCCCGTTGCGGGGCCTACCCATTCCCAGTTTGCTCCGTAAAGACCTGTATTTATATTAAAGGTGCAGCAGTCCACGTTGTATTTATTGAGTATTTCGATTATCTTTTCGTCCTGGGTAATACCGTCATCAAAGGAAAGGGTAAAATACTTTTTGGGTGTACCGTCACGGGTAAGACCGGAATCTGTACCTGCAACTATAGGCTCTGCACGGCGGCGATTAGCCTCAAAACGCATAAGTATTGATGCTATCTGCGCTCTTGTGGCGCTTCCGTTTGGCGAAAGATTGTTACCCTCTGTTCCGTAGATTATACCTTCCGCTACAGCCCAGCTCATAGCGTCAAGTGCATAGCTTGAAACCGTTTCATAGTCGTTATAGCCGGAAAGATCTGCCGTGGCAGTTGTATCATATCTGTTATAAAGCTTTGCGTATCTGTAAAGCACGGTTACCATCTGCTGGCGGGTAAGGGTATCCGTACCGCCGAATCTGTTACTGCCGTATCCGTACATAACTCCCTTATTTGAAGCCCAGCAAGCCGCAGAATAGAAATACTTGCTATCCGAAACGTCGGCAAAGTTCAGGCTTTTGGTTACGGGACTACCTTCCATACGGTAGAGTATGGCAATAAGCATTGCTCTTGTGGTAGCCACCTTAGGCGAAAAGCTTGTTTTGGAAACGCCCGACATATATCCCTTATCGTAGCTGTATTTTACCGCTTCAAAAAACCAATCGTCCTCTTTAACGTCACTAAAGCCAAGGCTGTTATCTGCCGCTATCCCTACGGGAATGCTCATTATTACCGTCAAAACGGCAAGCATAAACGCCGTAAGCGAGGTTTTTATTCTATTAAAATTCTTTTTCATCGCTTTTGTTCCCCTGTAAAAATTGATATATCTATTTTAACAGATTAACAAAAACAAGTCAACCTCTCCGCTTTTGAAAAAGCGGAACCAAAACTTTTACGAATAGGTCTGTGCGAACTTTAATTTTCGTGCCACAATTTTTAAATTTAAGCTAAACTTCACGCGAGGACAAAAGTTTTTGCCAAGCTTTTTTCAAAAAGCGGCGCGAGGTTAGGTCCGGCGAAGCTGGTTGTAAAAAGCGGAACCAAAACTTTTACGAATGGGTCTGTGCTGAATTTATACTCCTAACCCAAAGCTAACGCTTATGGCATTATTCACCTGGCTCATCTTGCCGTCGTCAAGGTGGCCTATTTTTTCTTTAAGGCGGCTTTTATCAAGGGTGCGTATCTGTTCAAGCAGCACTACCGAATCACAGGAGAGCCCTGCGCTGTTATGTGCTACGCAGGCGCGCACGTCAATATGTGTAGGCAGGCGGCTTTTTGTCATACGGCTTGTAATGGCGGCTGCAATAACAGTGGGGCTGTGGCGGTTACCCACGTCATTTTGAACTATAAGTACAGGTCGCAGTCCCCCTTGCTCGCTACCCACCACGGGACTGAGATCCGCGTAATAAATATCTCCTCTTTTTATATTCATTTTCTACCTCCTGTTCAGTAATATTTTGCACCCCTACAGGAGTTTTAATCACCCTTATAAAAAAACAGCAATGCAAATTCTGCCATTAGACAAAAGTGTGGCATATACTACTGTTAGAAAGGAAGAAAGAAAATGAAAAACGATATTAAAATTGCCGTAGTGGGCGGTGACTTGCGGCAGCTCGTATGTGCAGAGCTTTTTGAAAAAAGCGGCTATGAGCTTTACTGCTACGGCTGTGCAAAAGACGATGGCTACAGCGTTAAAAGATGTTCCACACTTTTTGAATGTGTAGCAAATGCCCGCGTGGTTTTGCTGGGAATACCCTACAGCACCGACGGAAGATGGCTCAACTGCCCTCCCGACGATTGCGCCGTATCCTTGAAAGCCCTTTTTGAGCTTCTCAACCCCGAAACCCTTGTAATGGGCGGAAAGCTTGACCAAAGCATCAAAGAGCTTGCCGAAAAAAAGGATATTAAACTTATAGACTACCTTGACTGCCCCGACCTTGAAATAAAAAACGCCGTTCCTACTGCCGAAGGAGCTATAGAAATAGCCCTGCGGGAGCTGAAAATAACCCTTTTTGGCGCAAAGGCCCTTGTGCTTGGCTACGGCAAGGTGGGAAGCGCCCTTGTAAAGCCCCTTTGTGCCCTTGGGGCGCAGGTAAGCTGCGTGGCAAGGCGTGAGGATGCCCGTGCCCGGATCGAAATATCGGGTGCTAAGCCCATATCCTTTGAAGAGCTTGAAAAAGCGGTGGCAGAAAGTGACGTAATATTCAACACCGTACCCCACAAGGTGCTTACCGCAGATATACTTTTGGCAATACCAAAGGACACACTTATAATTGACCTTGCCTCAAAGCCGGGTGGCGTTGATATGGCGGCGGCAAAGGAGCTTGGACTTCGTGTACGCTGGGCCCTTTCCCTACCCGGAAAGGTTGCCCCCGTATCTGCCGGAAAAATACTTTATGATACGGTAACAAAACAGCTTATTAAGGAGGGATTTACATGATAGGCTACGCTATGTGCGGTTCCTTTTGTACATTTGAAAAGTCATATTCCGTTTTGGAACAGCTTACAAGTAAATATCAGGTGCTTCCCTGTATGAGCTTTAACGCATATTCTACCGACACACGCTTTGGCTATGCCATAGATTGGGTAGAAAAAATAGAAGCCTTGTGCGGCCAAAAGGTTATCCACACCATACACACGGCCGAACCCATAGGCCCAAAGCTGAAGCTTGATGCCCTTATCATCTCCCCCTGCACGGGCAATACACTTGCAAAGCTTGCTTACGGCATTACAGACACACCCGTAACCATGGCGGCAAAAGCGCATCTGCGAAACGCAAGACCCCTTGTTATAGCCCTTGCAACAAACGATGCTCTTTCCGCAAATCTTAAAAACATAGGCCATATGATGGAACGAAAGAACGTGTATTTTGTCCCCTTTGGGCAGGATGACCCCCAAAACAAGCCTTCATCAATGATAGCAGACTTTAAGAGTATACCCGAAACCCTTGAACACGCCCTTTCGGGTAAACAGATACAGCCTTTGTTGATATAAGAAAAAACACCCTTACGGGTGTTTTTTCGCTTTTTGGAAAAAGCGGAGGCTTACTTTCGAGAAGTAAGCCTCATATACATCAATATATTTTAATCTCGTGAGTAACAAGGGTTTCAAAGGCTTCATCACAAAGGGCGTCAAAGTCTACCTTTTGCTCCTGTGCCTCAACCTTTGCAAGCTCGGGGCGGGTACGGGGATGCTTGGGAGTAAAGACGGTGCAGCAATCCTCGTAGGGGAGAATTGAGGTTTCAAATGTATCTATCTTACGGGAGATAGACACGATATCCTCCTTATCCATACCTATACAGGGGCGGAAAACGGGGATATCCGACATAATATCGGTAACCTGAAGGGCCTTCATGGTCTGGCTTGCCACCTGACCAAGGCTTTCACCTGTAATGAGAGCATCGCAACCGCGGTATTTTGCCACTCTGCATGCAAGCTTCATCATAAAGCGGCGGAGCAGAAGGGTAAAATAGTCCTCCTCGCAGTTTTTAACAAGCTCCTCCTGTATATGGGTAAGGGAGATTATATGCACCCTCATTCTGCCTGTGTAGCCTGCCACTATCTTTGCAAGGGAAAGCACCTTTTCACGGGCACGCTCACTTGTATAGGGGAAGCTTTCAAAATGCAGAGCCTCGATTATAACACCGCGCTTTGCTATCATATAACCTGCAACGGGGCTGTCTATACCTCCCGAAAGAAGGAGGAGGCCGCGACCGTTTGTGCCGATAGGCATACCGCCCGCGCCTCTTACACTACCTGCGTGTACGTAAGCCTTGTGCTGGCGTATCTCCACCTTAACGGTAATTTCGGGGTGGTTAACGTCTACCTTTAAATGGTGGCAAACCGAAAGCAGTTCACCGCCTACTATTGCGCAAATTTCGGGGGATTTTAAGGGGAAACGCTTATCCGAGCGCCTTGCATCCACCTTAAAGGTCTTTTTGCCGAAAAGGTACTGGGGCAGATATTCCTTTGCGCACTCGCAAATCTTATCCATATCCTTTTCCACTACCGCCGCGCGGGAGATAGAGGCAAAGCCGAATGCCTTTTGCGCTTCCTCGTAAGCTCCGTCTATATCACAGTCCTCGTTTAAGGGTTCTATATAAACTATAGACTGCTCGTAATGAATATCAAATTCGCCGTAGCGCTTCATACGTGCGCGCATATCTCGTATGAGTATATTTTCAAACCAGGACTTATTTTGTCCTTTAAGTATTATTTCGCCATATTTACAAAGAATTACTTCCGTCATCTTATCTGTCCGTTTCCGTTAATCAAATATTTTGTGGTGGTAAGCTCGTAAAGTCCCATAGGACCTCTTGCGTGGAGCTTTTGGGTAGAAATGCCTATCTCGGCTCCCATACCGAAAACGCCGCCGTCGGTAAAACGGGTAGAGGCGTTAACGTAAACTGCCGCCGCATCAACCCTGCGCTGGAAGTTATCCGCGCTTGTAAGGCTTTGGGTGATTATTGCCTCGCTGTGGCCTGTGCCGTATTTATTGATATGATTAATTGCCTCATCCATATCGCAAACGGTTTTTAGTGCAAGGATATAATCGTTATACTCGGTTTCCCAATCCTCCTGGGTTGCTTCAACGCAATTTTCAAGGTAAGGGGCACTTGCCTTATCTGCTCTTATTTCTACATTAAAGGGTTTAAGCGCTTCTTCAAGCTTAGAAAGGAGCTCTCCTGCTATATCCTTGTGTACCAAAAGAGTTTCTATAGCGTTACAAACAGAGGGGCGCTGGGTCTTTGCGTTAACTGTAACCTCAATTGCCATTTTGATATCCGCATCGCTGTGCACGTATAGGTGGCAGTTGCCTGCACCTGTTTCTATACAGGGTATTTTTGAATTGTTTACAACGCTTTGGATAAGGCCCTTACTGCCGCGGGGGATAAGTACGTCTATATACTCACGCATCTGCATAAGCAGAGTTGTGCCCTCACGGGTGGTATCATCCACAAGGGAAACCGCATTTTTATCAATACCGTGTGCGCAAAGCACGTCCTGCATAACCTTAACCGCCGCGCGGTTGGAGTTTATTGCCTCCTTGCCGCCGCGCAGAACAACGGCGTTAGAGGTTTTAAGGCAGAGAGCCGCCGCATCAAAGGTAACGTTGGGGCGGGCCTCAAAGATAATTGCTATAACACCAAGGGGCGCTCTTACCTTGCGTATCAAAAGTCCGTTTTTGTTGGTATATACCTCGCCTGTACCGATAGGGTCACTAAGGGCGGTTATTTCCTCAAGGGAAGCCGCAATCCCCTCAATACGCTCGGGGGTAAGCTTAAGGCGGTCTATCATCGCCTTTCTAACACCGTTTTCTTCGGCTAAATCAATATCCTTTTGGTTTTCTGCTATAAGGTAGCTTGTATTTTCCCTTATAGCCTTTGCAATATCAAGCAAAAGGGAGTTCTTTTCCACCTCGCTTGCCATAGCTATGGAAGCGCAAGCTCCCTTTACCTTTTTGCAAAGCTCTTCTATATATTCCTTAACGTTACTCATTTTCTGTTATCCTCTACCTGTTTGATCACAAAATCGCAGAAGATCTTGAATACGTGGTCCGGCATATCGCAATGCTTCATACCCTCTTCAAGATGGTAGCTCATATCATAACCCGCCTCACGCATTTGGGGAACAAATTTTGCACAATGCTGGGTATAGTCTACATCGGTATCTGCAGTTCCCGCGGTTATAAGATAGGATATACGGGGCAGCTTGCCTACAAGATGAGCAGGGGAAACGCTCTTCATTGCTTCTTCTAAAGGCATATCGTAATGGGCAAAAGCGGTTATCATAGATCTGTAAATATCGGGGCGCATTTCAATAAGCCTTATAAGATCTGTAACGGGGCAATCCACTGCGCAGGCAACGGGATTATGCTCTGTATAATAGCTATAAGCAAGTCCTGTAAGGCCACCCATACTGTGACCTGTTATAACAAAAGGAACCTTGTCCTTATCAAGTCCGTTTATCTCATAAGCCAGCTCCACCGTGCGGTCGATTTCTGCTATGGTGGTGGTGTTTGACCAGGCAAAGGGGCCGTAGTAGGGGTAAACGGTAAGTATGCCCGCCTCACCCAGCGCCTCGTCAAGGGGCTTATCGTATCTGCGCATATCGCAGGCGCAGTAGCCGTGAAGGTCGGTTGCCACACCCTTTATTTCGCCCTTTATAAGGTGGCGGTTGGTGTAACACATAAAGTCAAAATTTTCTTTTGTAATAAGCTCTCTCATTTTGTTTATCATAATCTTACCTCGCCTTGGGAACAAAATATGTACCTACACGCTGACCATTGGCAATGCCGTAGAGTATCGCAGGATCCTCACCGTTACAAACGTACATAGGTATGCCAGCATCCATTGTTATTTGCGCCGCGTGGAGCTTGGTTACAAGTCCGCCGGTTCCGCGGCTTGTGCCTGCTCCTCCTGCATAACCCTTTATTTCATCGGTCAATTCCTCAACCACCTCGATCAATTGGGCGGTAGGGTCTGTACGGGGGTCTGCATTAAAAAGACCGTCAATATCACTTAAAATAACCAGCAGATCTGCATGGCAAACGGTGGCAACAACGGCAGAAAGGGTATCGTTATCACCAAACTCTATCTCCTCAAAGGAAACCGAGTCATTTTCGTTTACTATAGGCACACAGCCCATAGACAAAAGGGTGTTAAAGGTGTTTTGCGCGTTTTGGCGTACCTTTGGATTGTCTATTTCCTCTTTGGTTATAAGTATCTGTGCAGGGGTGTGGCCAAACATTGAAAAGAAATGCTCGTACACCCGCATAAGCTCACCCTGTCCTATAGCGGCCATTGCCTGCTTGCCGGGAGTATCCTCAGGTCTTTTTTCCGCCCCTATTTTGGCACAGCCTGCGCTTATGGCACCGGAAGATACAAGCACCACCTCGTTACCTGCATTTGCAAGGTCGGATAAGGTCATAACCAGCTTTTCTATCCTTTTAAAGTTCAGCTTACCGCTTTTGTGGGTAAGGGTAGAGGTGCCTACTTTTACTACTATTCTTTTTTTGCTACCGATATTTTCCATCTCTGTTATCCAATTATAAAAAATTTTATAAAATTATGTAGAAAGGTCTTTTCATCCTTGCGGATTTGTACTATAATATAATTATATATATTGTATCACGCAGTTTAACATTTTACAAGTACCGATTTTAAAAATACACAAAGGACACACCAAATAAATGAGCCAAAAATACACCGTAAATATTCTTGGAACCGAGATATCCCTGCGCAGCGATAAAGGAGAGGCGTATATAAACGCCCTTGTGCAGAAAATAACCAACGATATCAATAATATTCTTATCCATAACGGCCGCACCTCAAGGACAGACGCGGTAGTTATGTGCGCCCTTTCATATCTGGATAAGATAATGTCAAAAGACGATGAAGAATAACCTTATTCCGGAGCTTCTTGCTCCTGCAGGCTCATTTGCTGCCCTTGAAGCGGCGGTGGCAGGAGGGGCAGACGCGGTGTACCTTGGCTGTGAGGAATTCAACGCCCGTATAAACGCCGCAAACTTTACACTTAACGGTATAAAAGAGGCAGTTTCCTACTGCCACAAAAGAGGGGTACGGGTCCACGTTACCCTTAACACCCTTATACTTGACAGGGAGCTGAAAAAGGCCCTTGAAACTGCCCACACCCTTTACCTTGCAGGTGTGGATGCCCTTATAGTGGCAGACGTGGCATTAGCACGGGAAATTCACAAAAATATGCCGGACCTTGAGCTCCACGCAAGCACCCAGCTTTCGGGCCACAATGCCGATGCGGCAGACCTTTTAAAAGAAATAGGCTTTAGCCGTATGGTGTGCGCAAGGGAATTAAGCGGCGATGATATAGCAAGCCTTTGCAAAAACTCACCCCTGCCAATAGAAATGTTTATACACGGCGCCCTCTGCGTAAGCCATTCAGGCCAATGCCTTATGTCCTCCTTTATAGGGGGCAGAAGCGGCAACCGCGGACTTTGCGCCCAGCCCTGCCGTATGCAATATAACGGTGGAAGGTACCCCCTTAGCTTAAAGGATAACTGCCTTGCCCCCCATATTCCCGAAATTATAAAAACAGGGGTGGCATCTCTTAAAATTGAAGGCAGAATGAAGCGCCCCGAATACGTTTACGGCGTTACCCGTATATACAGACGCCTGCTTGATGAAAACAGAGGGGCAAGTGAAAAGGAAATGCAGGAGCTTGCGTCCCTTTTCTCCCGTCAGGGCTTTACCGACGGCTATTTTACCAAAACAATATCCACCCGTATGAACGGTATACGCACCGAGGATAATAAAACAAGCGCAAGAAAGGGCCAGGCTATAAAGCCCAAAGCCCCTGTACCTGCGGAAAAGCGAATATCCGAGCCTAAAAGAGAAGGGGTAACACTTACCCTTGAAAACACCAAAAAAACAGGCGCCACCCCTACCCTTACCGCAAGATTTACAAGTCCCCTGCAGATACCAAAGGACCACCCCTTTGATATAGCCTATCTGCCCCTTGAATGTGCAGACCCTGTCCGCGCAAAGGGCGTTATACTGCCCCCCGTAATATACGACAGAGATAGGGAGAGGATTGCAGCGGAGCTTAAAAGGGCAAAGGAAAACGGGGCCGAGCACCTGCTTATTACAAACATTGGCCAGCTTGATATAGCAAAGGGAAGCGGACTTGCGCTCCACGGGGATTTCAGACTTAATATTTTCAATATGCCCTCTGCATCCTATTGGATAGAAAGGGGACTGTGTGACGTTATAATTTCCCCAGAGCTCACCCTGCCCCAGATAAGAGATATAAAGCTTGAAAAAAGCGTTATTGTATACGGCAATATTCCCCTTATGCTACTTGAAAAAAGGCTTAACACAAACGAGCTGTGCGACCGCACGGGAGCGCGCTTCCCCGTAGCTTTGGAAAACGGCCGCAGCGTAGTGCTTAACTCCTGCCCCACCTATATGGCGGATAAGGAAAATGACCTTATGGGCGCGGGAATAGTAAACAGGCATTTTATCTTTACAAAGGAAAATGCAAACGAGGTAAGCGCAGTAATTTCCGCCTACAAGCAGCATAAACCAACAAAAGCAACTATCAGAAGGATTAAAAATAAATGAAGAACTTTATTTTGGCTTCAGCCTCCCCCCGTCGCTTTGACCTGTTGTGCCAAATGGGGATAACCCCTATTGTAAGGCCCACCGATGCAGACGAAAGGGTAAATGAGCCCCTGCCCCCCGATGAATACGTTAAGCTGCTTTCCAAAAGAAAGGCGCAGGCTTACCCCCACAGCCTTTTGGAAAATGACGTATTAATATCAGCAGATACGGTTGTGGCAAAGGGGAACGAGATACTTGGCAAGCCCGAGGACGAAAAGGATGCCTACAGAATGCTTGCCGCACTTTCCGATACCCACCACAGCGTATACACAGGGGTAACGGTATCAACAAAGGAAAAGACCCTGACCTTTGCCTGTGAGAGCAAGGTTACCTTCAAGGCCTTAAGCGATACCGATATAAAAGAATATATTGCCACGGGCGAGCCTATGGATAAGGCAGGCGCTTACGGCATACAGGGCGAGGCAGGAAAATTCGTTACACAGGTAACGGGCACCCTTTCAAATATTATAGGCCTGCCCATAGAAGAATTGAAGGACATCCTTGAAAAGGAATTTGACATAATATTACCGAAGGGAGAAAACAGATGAACAAGACCATAGGTATAAATTTAGGCAGTCATACAATAACCGTTTATTGCGAGGGAAAGGGCATAATATTAAGAGAGCCCAACGCCGTTGCCATAAACACCATAGACAGAACAACGGTGGCAATAGGTAATGAAGCAATTACGGTATACAACAGAACTCCCGGAGCCATAGAGCTTATGACCCATATATACCAGGGCAACGTAAGCGATTACGGACGTATGGCAGCCGTTATGAAAGAGGTTATACGCAACGTGGGCATACGCCGTCCCAACGTTATTTTCACCGTGCACGGCGGGCTTGAATCCTCTGATATAGGAGCTATAGCAAGTATGCTCAACGAGGCAGGCTGCGGAAAGCTCTTTATAATAGACCAACCCAGCGCCAACGCCATAGGCTGCAGCCTTGATCTTAACGACAAGCGCTATGCAATGATATGCGATATAGGTGCTGCCAATACCGAAATAGGCATTATCCACGGCTGTGTTACAAAGCTTGCAAAAACCTTACCCTACGGCTGCAACAAGCTGGATACCGCCATTGCTTCATACGTAAAGCAGGAGTATTCTGCCATTATTACCGAAGATACCGCAAAGGCTATAAGAGAAACTGTAGGCTCGGTTGATGAAAGCTATAACGTAGGCAGTTACACCTTTAAGGGAAGAGACTCTGTTACAGGTCTTCCCCTGGAGCTGGAGATTTCCTCACAGCAAACAAGAGAGGCTATGAAGCGCTTTGCCGATTACCTTGTGGCAAATCTGCGCGCTATACTTAAGGCTATTCCCGAAAACGTAGTTGAAGATATAAAGCAGAGAGGAATAATCCTCACAGGCGGCGGAGCTCTTGACGGAGGCTTACGTGCCCTTATAGAAAAGGAACTGGGCATTTGCGTAGAGGTGGCAGATGCGGCCTCTGAATGTACCGTTACAGGCCTTGGCAAGGTTATAGAAAACCGCGACGTTTTCGGTCCCTTGCTCCATCCTATCGAAGAAGAATAATATGAATAAAAAGCAAAGAGCGCAGGCCATAACCGAGGCTCTGCGCCTGCTCTATCCCCAAGCAGAATGCGCCCTTCTTTTTGGAGGCGACCCGTACAAGCTGCTTATAATGGGTATACTTTCTGCCCAATGCACCGATAAAAGGGTAAACGCAGTTTCCCCCGCCCTTTTTGAACGCTTCCCCGATGCCGCGGCTATGGCAAAGGGAGATATTGGTGAAATAGAGGAGCTTATACGCACCTGCGGGCTTTATAAAACAAAGGCAAAAAACATAAAGGCCGCCTGCGAAAAAATAGTTTCTCAATATAATTCAAAGGTGCCCGATAATATGGAGGACCTGCTTTCCCTGCCCGGAGTTGGCAGAAAGATAGCCAACCTTATGCTGGGAGACGTTTTTGGCAAGCCTGCTATAGTTACCGATACCCACTGCATACGCCTTGCCGCCCGAATGGGACTTACAAAAAAGGGCGAAAAAAATCCCCTGCGTACCGAAAGGGAGCTTTGCGCCCTTATAGAAAAAAAGGAACAGGCGGATTTTTGCCACCGTATGGTGCTTTTAGGACGTGAATACTGCATTGCCCGTTCACCAAAGTGCGGTGAGTGTCCCTTAAATGAAGCCTGTAAGAGAGCCTTATGAAAATAACAGAACAAAAAAAGGATATTCTTATTGAAGATATAAAGGATTTTTCCCTTTACAAAACCTTTGATTGCGGTCAATGCTTTCGCTTTGATCCCCACCCCGAAGGAGGGGTGGCAGGGGTTGCAATGGGAAGATATCTCCGCTTTTTACAACCCACCGATAGCTCCATTGTTATACGTAACTGCACAAAAGAGGATTTTTGCAGTCTTATAGCGCCCTACCTTTCCCTTGATTGCAACTACGAGGCAATGAACGAGGATATAAAGGCACGCTTTGGCAATGACCCTACCATAAACAAAGCAATAGAGGTGGGCTGTGGTATACGCATACTGCGGCAGGAGCATTTTGAAACCCTTATATCCTTTATAATCTCCCAAAACAACAACATCCCCCGTATCAAAAAGATTATTGCCGCCCTCTGCCGCGCGGCAGGTGAAAAAATCGGCGAAGATATATACGCCTTTCCCACACCCGAAGCCATAGCCGCCCTTGGTGTAGACGGACTGTTTGAGCTTAAAACGGGCTTTCGTGCAAAATACATATTTGACGCGGCAACAAAGGTGTTATCGGGAGAGCTTGACCTTTGCGCCATAGAAAAAATGGATACCGAAAACGCTCTTAACCAGCTTATGAAAATAAAGGGCGTAGGGCTTAAGGTTGCATCCTGCGTGGCCCTTTTCGGCTATAATAAGTTAGACACCTTCCCCGTTGACGTGTGGATAAAACGGGTGCTTGAAAAGTATTACCCAAAGGGCATTGATATCAACACCCTTGGAAACTACAGAGGCCTTGCACAGCAATATTTATTCTACTACGAGAGGTACTGCAATGCTTGAAAAAATATATACAATACCCATAAACGAATGCTTTGACGCTTCAATGGAGCACAAGGACCTTGGTTGCCCCTTTTGCAATCTTGAAAAACGCCTTGAACAGGACGAGCTGGAGCTTATCCTCGGTGCTTCAATGATGGAGCCCGATATACGCATAAAAACTAATGAGATGGGATTTTGCAAGCCCCATTTTGAAAAAATGCTCACAATGAAAAACCGCTTGGGCCTTGCCCTGATGCTTGAAAGCCACTTAAATGAGCTGCGTGAGGATATTACCCCCAAGCTCCTTGATAAAAAGGCGGCTAAGGCCACCGAGCGTATCAAGAATTTAGAGGGCTCCTGCTATGTCTGCTCCCGTGTAGAAAACTCTATGGAGCATATGTACGCAAACGCGGCTCTGCTGTGGGACACCGAGGCAGAGTTTAAAAAGAAGCTTTCGGCACAGCCCTGGTTCTGTATGGAGCATTTCAGACGCTTTGTTGAAGCAGCGCGCATAAACGTTAACAAAAAACGTTTTTCGGATTTTTATTCCGCACTTTGCGAAGTGCAGTTTGCATATTTTGATGAACTGAGAGCAGACGTCAGCCACTTTTGTAAAAAATTTGACTACCGCTATGAAAATGAACCCTGGGGCAATGCCAAGGACGCCCCCGACCGCGCTATCAAATTCTTAAGAGGGATCTAACCTCCCGCTTTTTTGAAAAAAAGCTTGGCAAAAACCACCTTGCGGTGGGGCTGTCCGCGCGTGAAGTTTGATTAAACTATCCACTTGTGGCACGAAAATTAAAGTTAGTGCAAATACACTTTTCGAGAACCAAAAGAAAAAATCAAAAACCAAATAGAAAACGATTATTAAAGTTTTTGCCCCGCTTTTTACAAAAAGCGGGCGGGAAAGGATATAAATATGGCAAAGGTAACAGTAAAGCTGCAAACACTGATAGATGATTTTAATTTAAAGACCATCTATATGCCCTATCGTAATCTTATAGTTTCAAATTCCAACGTAAACCGACCCGGTTTACCTTTGGCGGGATTTATGGATCACTTTGACCCTACCCGTATACAGATAATAGGCAAATCGGAATACCATTACTTAAACAATATGGATATAGAAACGAAGATCAATCGCCTTAAGCAGTTTATGGCAAAGGAGCCCCCTGCCATAATATATGCAAACGACCTTGCTCCTTGCGAAACAATGACAGCCTTGGCAGAGGAATTTGACATACCCCTGCTTATGACGGATATGAAAACAAGTGAGTTTATGGCGGCGCTTATTTCCAAATTAAGCGTTTACCTTGCCCCCTGCATTACCCGCCACGGTGTGCTTGTAGAGGTATACGGCGAGGGTGTGCTTATCCTTGGTGACAGCGGTATAGGTAAGAGCGAAACAGCTATTGAGCTTGTAAAGCGCGGACACCGCCTTATAGCAGACGATGCAGTTGAACTGCGCCGAGTTTCTGACCGTACAATAACCGGTATGGCGCCCGAGATAATCCGCCACTACGTAGAGCTGCGCGGTATAGGCGTTATAGACGTTAAGCGCATCTTTGGTGTGGGTGCGGTTAAGGACGTTGAAAAGATAGACCTTGTTATCAATCTTGAGCATTGGGTACAGGGCAAGATGTACGACCGTATGGGCATAGAGGACGAGTATACCGATATAATGGGTCTTAAGATAGTTTCCAACACTATCCCCGTACACCCCGGTAGAAATATGGCGGTAATCATAGAGATAGCCGCTATGAACAACCGTCAGAAGCGTATGGGCTACAACGCCGCAAAGGAATTTAACAACCACCTGCTTAATAATATTGGTCAGTCAATGATGTAAAAAACTACCGTAAAGCTTATGCTTTACGGTAGTTTTATTTGCATATAGGAATTACTTGGGCTCGGGCACTGTGTTTGCGTTGGTGCTACCGGCTTTTTTACTGTATATGCTTATTCTTTTTCTTGTTATGCCTGTGAACGTTGATAGCAAGGGAAAGACCAAGCGCACAAACTATAAATATGGGAGTAAGCCAGGGGCTTGTGCCTGTTGAGGTCATTATATCCGTCCAAAGAGAGTCTATCTTTGCGGTAGTGGCAGCAGGCAGGGCGTTGAACACCTCTGTTTTTGCCAGAACTTCATCGGAAGGATAATAGAGGGGGTCGTTTTTCACCTCTTCGTCCAAAAGCTCGTAAGCTCCCGTATGAGGTGTGGAGTAGCATATATACTCTATATTGCGAAGGGCAGTTTTTGTTTCGCACATATAGTTTATATACATTTCGGCCGCTTCCTTGTTCTGTGCACCTTTGGGGATACACATTGCATCCACAAACATATTGGTGCCCTCACGGGGAACAACAAAGGCAAGGTCGGGGTTATCTGCCATCATGGTTACGGCATCTCCTGCGTAATAAGGCACAAGAGCCGCCTCGCTGCCGCCCATCTTATCAAACACCTCATCCATAACGTAGGACTGAACCATATTCTTCTGCTTTGCAAGCTCGTCTGCCGCACGTTCAAGCTCGGCTTCATTGGTGGTATTTACCGAATAACCAAGACGGAACTGGGAAACGGCAAAGGCATCGCGGGAGTTGTTTATCATAAGTATATTTTTAGAATACTTTTCGTTCCACAGTATATCCCAGGTGTAAACGTCATCCTCGGGGTCCACAAGTGCGGTGTTATACACTAATCCCACGTAGCCCCAGGTATAGGGTACGGAATACTCATTTTGGGGGTCAAATGCAAGATTGCGGTATTTTTCACCTATATACTTATAGTTGGGTATATTATCGTAATCAAGCTTTTCAAGCATACCCTCACCTGCAAGCTTGCCTATCATATAGTCTGAAGGGATTATAATATCGTAGGTAAAGCCGCCGCTTTTAAGCTTTGCATAAAGCTCCTCGTTTGAAGCATAGGTGGTATAATTGACCTTAATGCCTGTCAGCTTTTCAAACTCGGCGTTGGTATCAAAGTCACCCTCTTCACCTTCGTCTATAGAGATATATTCACCCCAGTTATAAACGTTTATCTCAACGCCCTTATCTCTGAACTTGTTCCAATTAACCGAATCGGAGAATTGGGGGTCTGCAGATACGCAAAGGGGCATAAGACTAAGCGCTGTCAGCATTACGCAAATAAGTGCAATTATTCTTTTCATACCCTTACTCCCCCTTTCTTTTTCTTTGGAGAGTTTTTCTTTATATCTGCCACGTTAACTATTATAAGCACAAGCAGTACAGCAACAAATATAAGGGCAGACAGGGCATTCACCTTGGGGCTTACCTTTCTTCTTGTCATAGAGAAGATGGTAATAGCAAGGGTCTGCGCCTTTGAGCCGTGGGTAAAGTAGCTTATTACAAAGTCATCAATAGAGTAGGTTATACTCATAAGAAAGCCTGTAATAACACCGGGCATTATCTCCGGCAGGGTAACACGGCGGAATGCCATCCAGTGGTCACAGCCAAGGTCAAGGGCGGCTTCCACAAGGTGCTTATCCATCTGGCGGAGCTTAGGCAATACGTTAAGTATTACGTAAGGTATACAGAAGGACATATGAGCAAGCACAAGGGTAACGTATCCAAACTCCAGCTTCATTGATACAAAAAGGAGCATAAGGGATACACCCATTACAATTTCGGGGTTGATAATAGGCAGGTAAGAGATATTAAGGATAAGGGAGCGCCATCTCTTTTTCATATAGAATATGCCTATTGCCGCCGCAGTTCCCAGTATTGTGGCAAAAATTGAAGCTATAAGTGCCACTATAAGGGTTGTGCCAAGGGAGCTCATTATGGTTTTATCCATAAAAAGCTTTTGGTACCAGTCAAGGGTAAAGCCACCCCATACGGTACGGCTTTTTGAAGCGTTGAAGGAGTTTACTATAAGCACCGCCATAGGTGCGTAAAGGAAGAAGAAAACAAGGAAAAGATAGGAGCGTTTTATAAACTTCATCATAACATCTTCGCCTCCATTTCCTCTTCATTGTTATCAAGCTGATTGGTAATGGACATGCAAAGGAGTATAAATACCATAAGCACAAGGGAAATTGCCGCACCCAGATTGGGATTATAGGCATTACCCAGGAACTGCAGGTCAATTAAGTCACCTATAAGCATATTGGTGCCGCCGCCAAGCATTCTTGAAATTATAAAGGTGGATACGGCAGGTACAAATACCATAGTGATGCCCGAAGCTATGCCAGGCATACTAAGGGGCAGGATAACACGGGAAAATACCTTTAAGTAGTTTGAACCCAAGTCCTTTGCCGCCTCTATTGTGGTATTGTCTATCTTTGTCATAACCGAATACAGGGGCAGTATCATAAAGGGCAGGTAGTTATACACCATACCAAGCACCACGGCGCCCTGTGTGTTTATCATTTCAAAGGGGCCAAGACCCACAAGCCCGAATAGTTTATTTATCCAGCCGTTTTTTTCAAGCAGGGTCATCCAGGCATAGGTGCGCAGAAGAAAGTTCATCCACATAGGAAGCATTATCATCATCTGCACCAGCCTTTGCAGAGAGGCTGAGTATCTTGACATAATATATGCCAATGGATATGCAATAACAAGGCATATGG
Organism: Eubacteriales bacterium; assembly: GCA_045657645.1. GTDB lineage: Bacteria > Bacillota > Clostridia > Oscillospirales > CAG-272 > RGIG7300. Next base: position 1,875 of record JAZOTL010000004.1, on the reverse strand, counting down.
CAGTTGCTATAAGGGCAAGCCAAGCGGAACGGAAAAGCACGGGCAGATATTCGCTTACCGCAAAAATATTATCAAGGGTAAACACCGTCTTTTTGGTAACGGTAGAATCTATCCCCGCCTGTGCGCACTCCTCCTCCAAAACCGCCGCTTCCTCAAGGGTAAGGCGGTTGCCGTTTGCATCAAAGGGGGCTGTTGTGGTAAAGGCAAAAACGCCGATAAGTATCAGCGGTACCACCACAAATACTATCATCCAGAGCAGGTAGGGTCCTGCGATCCACTTGCCCTTTCTATTCATTTGCCGCCCCTTCCCCTGCATTTTTCACAGTGTAACGGGTTATCTTGGGCATTTCGCTCTTCTTCATAATATGGATATCCTCGGGTGTAAAGCTAAGGCCTACAACCTCTCCCACCTTTGCGCTTTTGGTGGAATGAACTATCCAATAATCGGAATATGCGTTTACTACTATCTCGTAATGAACGCCCTTAAAGGTAACGGTTTCAACAACGCCGTTAAGCACCTCGTCAGAGGCAGGAACGATAGTTATATCCTCGGGGCGTATAACTACGTCAACAGGCTCCATTTCATCAAAGCCCTTATCAACACAGTCAAAGTTATTGCCTGCAAACTCTACAAGGTAGTCCCTGTGCATAATGCCGGGCAGTATGTTACTTTCACCTATAAAGTTAGCAACAAAGGCGTTTATGGGCTCGTTGTATATATCCTGGGGTGTGCCTATCTGCTGAATTACGCCGCTTTTCATAACCACAACGGTATCACTCATTGTAAGAGCCTCTTCCTGGTCGTGGGTAACGTAAATAAAGGTGATAGACATTCTCTGCTGAATTTTCTTCAGCTCTATCTGCATTTCCTTGCGGAGCTTTAAGTCAAGGGCGCCAAGGGGCTCGTCAAGAAGGAGCACTCTGGGGTTGTTGACAAGGGCGCGGGCGATAGCCACACGCTGCTGCTGTCCGCCGGAAAGGTTATGTATGCTTCTTTTTTCAAAGCCGGAAAGGTCTACCACGTCAAGCATTTCGGTAACTCTCTGCTTTATTTCCTTTTCGGGCACCTTTGAAATGCGCAATCCGAAGGCCACGTTATCGTATACGTTTAAGTGGGGGAAAAGCGCATACTTCTGGAATACGGTATTAACCGATCTTTTGTAGGGGGGCAGGTCGTTGATACGCTTGCCGTCAAAAAGAAGATCTCCGCTATCAGGTGTGGCAAAGCCGCCTATAATGCGAAGAGTGGTGGTTTTTCCACAGCCCGAGGGACCAAGCAGAGTAATAAACTCGTTATCGTGAATATCAAGGGAGATATTCTTCAATACCGGCTCGTCACTGTCCTTGAAGCACATGGAAACGTTTTTCAGTTCGATGATTTTGTTTTTTGGTTTGCTCATTGCTTTTTGTTCTCCTAAAAATAAATTATTCAGTAATTTATTTTCGTTTCCATCTACACGTAAAAAGCACGAGCCCGTAGGCTCTTAACGCCCTATCGCTAACGAAAAAAACACCCCGAAAAGCGCCTCAAAGCGCCGGACAGAGTGATAAACAAATCGTGCGACCGGGGGAAAACACCGTGCAGAATCCGTTTCTGTAAAATACAAGGTTATAATATCAAAAAAACGCCATAATTTCAATAGATTTTCAAAAAATATAAATATTTATTTTTTCCGGCTTTTTGAAAAAAACGAAGAATATATTTATGAAAAAAAGCTGTCGATGATGACAGCTTTTTTATTATTTATTTTCCGCCGGAAAGCTTTTCTTTAGTCTGGGAAGTTGAAATGCCTTGTGTATAAGGGAGATATTCTATATGCGCACCCAAAGTAGCAAACTGCTCCTCGGTTTTTTTATAACGTTCCGAACCCTTCC
>JAZOTL010000003.1:0-38764 GCA_045657645.1 Eubacteriales bacterium | reverse complement strand
AACAGCCTTTTCGATAGCAGCTGCTATAGCGTATACGCAGTCGTAAGCAGAAGCACCGAACTGGTTAAGAGTTTCAGCACCGTACTTTTCAGTATACTTGGTGATGAAGTCTGCTGCTGCACCCTCTGTAGCCTTGGAGTTGAAGTGAGAAAGCATTGTTACTTCCTGAGGAATAGCTGTGATATCAAAGCCCTCTGCAGACTCGATACCGTCAAAACCGTCACAACCGTAGTAAACTGCGTCTGCTGCTACAACATCCTTTGCCTGTGTCATAAAGAGAGAAGCGGGAGTGTAGTAGATAGGCATAAAGATGAAGGAGCAATCCTTAAGCTCACCTATCTGTGTAGCAAAGTCGGTTTCGTTTGCGGATGTAAATACAGTTTCAACAACCTCGATGGAATCATTAAGGTTAGCCATAAACTGGTCGTAGATACCCTTGGAGTAAGAGTCGTCAGACTTATAGAAGATACCGATCTTATCAAGTTCAAGACCGTTTACGTAGTCTGCAGCAACGCCACCCTGGTTACCGTCAGCAAAGCACATCTGGTATGCGTTAGCTTCTGCAGGAACGGTATCGTTGGAAGCAGAGGGTGTGATGAAGAATACGTTATCTTCTGCGGAAAGCTTGCAGAACTCAAGGCAGGGGTTAGAGGTTACGCAACCAAGAGAAACCTGCATGCCGTCTTCAAGCATCTTGTAGTAGTTGGTAGAAACCTTAGAGGGGTCGTGAGCATCGTCTGTAGCTATAAGCTCAAGCTTGATGCCGTTAACGCCGCCTGCTGCGTTGATTTCATCAACTGCCATCTGTGCGGAATTCTGAACAGCAACACCGTAAACTGCTGCTGCGCCGGTAAGGGGTCCACTCATACCGATCTTAATTGTTGTGCTGTCATTCTTCTTGCCGCAACCTGCAAATATGCAAGTAACCATAACAAGTGCAAGAAGAAGAGCAATGATCTTCTTAGACATTATTTTGTCCTCCTAAAATAGATTTCATTTTTTTAAGAATACAGACTAAATTATACAATATCATTTTCAGTTTGTCAATAAAATTGCAACAAAAAAGCAATATACACCGCAGGTCAGGAAAATTATTACACTAAATTGTTGAATTTTACAGGTAGTTATTATATAATACCCTTGATTGGAGTATAGAAATGAAAATTAAAAATATAACACTTAAACACGGTCTTATACTTGCTCCTATGGCAGGTGTAACAGACTTTAGTATGAGGCGTATATGCCGTGAAATGGGCGCGGAACTTACAGTTACCGAAATGCTCTCTGCTAAGGCCATCCACTATGGTGATGAAAAGACCGCAACCCTTGCAAAATTTGAAAAAGAAGATAAGCCCGTAGCCATACAGATATTCGGCTCTGAGCCTGAAATAATGGCAGAGGCTGCAGCAAAGCTTACAGAGCGCTTCTCCCCTGATATAATTGACATAAATATGGGATGCCCCGTGCATAAGGTGGTGTCAAACGGTGAGGGCAGTGCCCTGATGAAAAATCCGGAGCTTGCGGCAAGGATAACCGAGGCTGTGGTAAAGGCTATTGATATTCCCGTAACGGTTAAGATACGGGCAGGCTGGGATGCGGGCAGTATAAACGCACCCCATATGGCAAAAATGCTTGAAGAAGCAGGGTGCAGTGCCGTGGCCGTACACGGGAGAACGAAGGCACAGATGTACGAACCCCATGCTTGTGACCTTTCTGTAATAAAGGAAGTGAAAAATGCAGTTAATATCCCCGTTATAGGTAACGGAGATATTTTTAGTGCCCAGGACGCTCTGCGTATGTTTAAAGAAACAGGCTGTGACGCAATTATGCCAGCAAGGGGCGCCTACGGAAACCCTTGGCTGTTTAATGAGATAGCCTGTGCCCTTGAAGGAAAGCCCTACACTCCACCCTCTGCCGAACAGCGAATTGCTATGGCAAGAAAACATCTTGAAATGATGATAGAGGATAAGGGCGAATACACCGGTATACGGGAAGCACGCAAGCATATGGCAATGTACATTAAGGGTATGCGCGAATGCACGGGCGCAAAGGTTGCAATCAACTACGCAAACACAAAGGACGAGGTTTTTTCAATACTTTCGGAGCTTAAAAATCACAACTGTGAACCTTGACTTTAAAATAACTATATGATAGAATAACTATAATTATTAAATTACATTATTTAGGGAAATTACTATGTATTACGAAAGCAAAGAAGGTCTTTCGACCGAACAGTTAAAAGAGGCTCTTGCAAAATCTATTGAAGGCAAAGAGTTGAAAAAGGTTCTTCTTCTCCCCCCGGACTATACACGTATGTATTCCGGCGCCGGAAAGATAACCGCTATATATTACGACCTGCTCAAGGACATATGCGAAGTAGATATACTCCCTGCCCTTGGCACACACGAGCCTATGACCCGTGAGGAATGCACCGCGTTTTTCGGAGAGGACGTTCCTTTCGAGCGTATCCGTGTACACAACTGGAGAAAGGACGTTGTAAAGCTTGGCGAGGTACCTGCTGAATTTGTTTCAGAGGTTTCGGACGGTCTTGTAAACAGCAAGATAGACGTTGAGGTCAACAAGCTTGTAATGGATCCCTCCTATGACCTTATAATCTCTATAGGTCAGGTCGTACCCCACGAGGTAGTGGGTATGGCAAACTACTCTAAAAACATATTCGTCGGTTGCGGCGGAAGCAGTATGATAAACTCCTCCCATATGCTGGGCGCCTTTTACGGAATGGAGCGCATTATGGGACGTGACTTCTCCCCTGTACGCCGTGTATTTGACTACGCAGAAGAAAACTTTATCGCTCATATTCCCCTTATGTACGTGCTCACCGTTACCACAAACAAGGGTGATGACGTATACATCCACGGTATGTACGTGGGCAGAAAGCGCGAGCTTTTTGAGCAGGCTGTTGAAAAGAGCCAGGCAATAAACCTGACTCATATGGATAAGCCCCTTAACAAGGTGGTAGTGTTCCTTGATCCCCGTGAGTTCAAGAGTACATGGCTTGGCAACAAGGGCGTTTACCGCACAAGAATGGCTATTGCCGACGGCGGTGAGCTTATAATCCTTGCTCCCGGTATCAAAAAATTCGGTGAGGATGAGGAAAACGACAAGCTTATCCGTAAGTACGGTTACGTTGGCAGAGAAAAAGTGCTTGAGCTTGTTGAAAGCTGTGAAGACCTTAAAAACAACCTTTCTGTTGCGGCTCACCTTATCCACGGCTCAAGTGACGACCGCTTCTCCATAACCTACTGTACAAAGGACGTTGGAAAAGAGGAGATAGAGGGAGTTAACTTCAAATATATTCCCTATGACGAGGCTGCGGCTATCTATGACCCCAAAAAGTTAAAGGACGGCTTTAACACCCTTGAAAACGGAGAAGAGATATTCTATATAAGCAACCCTGCCCTTGGCCTTTGGATATGGGATAAGGAGTAATGATGGAAAAAAGAATAGACCTTCATACCCATACAATATACTCAGACGGCTCTATGACCCCCGCACAGCTTGTGCGCCACGCAAAGGAAGAAGGATTATCCGCCGTTGCGGTATCCGACCACGATAGCCTTTCGGGTGTAGCAGAAGCGGTAGCAGAGGGTGAAAAGATAGGGATAGAGGTTATCCCCGCGATAGAACTTTCGGCAGAATCTGCCACAGAAACTCATATCTTAGGTTATTTTATAGATATAAACAACCAGACACTCCTCAAAAAGCTGGAATACGTACGTCAGGTACGCCGCGAGCGTGAGGAGCACACCTGCGAAATGCTTAACAAATTAGGCTTTTCGGTAACTATGGAAGAGGTAGAGGATATAGCCGAAACCGACGTACTCTGCCGTGCACATTTTGCGAAAATAATGGTGAAAAAGGGCTACGTTTCCTCGGTAAAGGAAGCCTTTGACCTTTACCTTGCCAACGGCAGACCCGCTTATTCCGGCAAGCAGGCGCTTACCGATGAAGAAGCGGTAGAGCTTATAAACGAAGCGGGCGGTATGGCATTTGTGGCACATCTGCACCTTACCCGCAAGCCCCACGATGAATTAAAGGAATTCCTCCTTCGCTTAAAAGCAAAGGGGCTTTGCGGTGTGGAAGGCTACTATACCGAATACACCCCCGAAATGCAACAGGAGTACCAGGCGCTTGCGCAGGAGCTTGGGCTTCTTATATCCGGAGGAACCGATTTCCACGGTTCGTTTAAACCACATATATCAATAGGACGAGGTTTAGGAGAGCTTGCTATTCCCTACTCCGTGCTTGAAAATATAAAATCAAAAAGAAATAAATAAGGAAGGACATATATTTATGAAAAAATCCGATATCGGTCTTATTGGCCTCGCCGTAATGGGCGAAAATCTTGTTATGAATATGGAAAGCAAAGGCTTTACCGTATCCGTTTACAACAGAACTACCGAAAAGGTAAAGAACTTTGTTGAGGGCAGAGCTGCAGGTAAGAATATTGTAGGCACCTACTCTCTTGAAGAGCTTGTTGCTTCTCTTGAAAAGCCCCGTAAGGTTATGATGATGATCAAGGCTGGCGGCGCTGTTGATGCTATGATCGAAACTCTTATTCCCCTTCTTGAAGAAGGCGATATCATTATTGACGGTGGTAACTCTCACTTCCCCGATACCATCCGCAGAACCGAGTATGTTGAGTCCAAGGGACTTCTCTACATCGGTACAGGTGTTTCCGGCGGTGAAGAGGGTGCTCTTAACGGCCCCAGCATGATGCCCGGCGGTTCCGTAGCTGCTTGGCCTTACGTTAAGCCTATATTCCAGTCTATCTGTGCAAAGGTTGAGGATGGCTCTCCTTGCTGTGACTGGGTTGGCGAAGGCGGCGCAGGCCACTTTGTTAAGATGGTACATAACGGTATCGAATACGGCGATATGGAGCTTATCTGCGAAGCATACCAGATAATGAAGAACTACCTTGGTATGTCCTGCGATGAGATGCACGAGGTGTTTGCAAAGTGGAACGAAGAGGAGCTTGACAGCTACCTTATCGAAATTACCCGTGATATCCTTGCATACAAGGACGAAGACGGTGAACCCATCGTTGAAAAGATCCTTGACACCGCAGGTCAAAAGGGTACAGGTAAGTGGACAGCAATCGCATCCCTTGACGAAGGTGTTCCGCTTACACTTATCGGTGAAGCAGTTTACTCCAGATGCCTTTCCGCTATAAAGGAAGAAAGAGTTGCAGCATCCAAGATTCTTACAGGCCCTACACCTAAGTTTGAGGGTGATAAGGAGGCATTTATCAAGGATATCAAGTCTGCACTTTTCGCATCCAAGATCATCTCCTACGCTCAGGGCTACGCTCTTATGAGAACTGCGGCTAAGACCTACGGTTGGAACCTTAACTACGGCGGCATCGCACTTATGTGGCGTGGCGGTTGTATCATCAGAAGCGTATTCCTTGGCAAGATAAAGGAAGCATTTGATAACAATCCCGAGCTTACCAACCTTCTTCTTGACCCCTACTTCAAGGGCATCATAGACGATGCACAGGCAGGCTGGAGAAGAGTATGCGCAGCTGCTCTTACAAACGGTATTCCCGCACCTGCTATGGCTACCGCACTTACTTATTACGACGGTTACCGTTGCGACAGACTCCCCGCTAACCTGCTTCAGGCACAGAGAGACTACTTCGGCGCTCACACTTACGAGAGAACCGACCGTCCCCGCGGAGAATTCTTCCATACTAACTGGACAGGTATGGGCGGCGATACTGCAGCAACCATATACAACGCATAATCCATAATCATCCACCATTCATTTTCAGGAGAACTAAAATGTTAGAAATAAAGAAAAACTGTAAATACAGCCTTGTAGTTCCTACAAGTATGGGTGTTCGTATATGCCCTCCCAACGGTCAGCCCGTTGCCTCCAGCAATATGTTTATGATGCAGGCAACCTCTGCTGAAACCAACGTAGCTTCTATAGCTGCATACCTTGGTATGCCTACAAAGGTGCTTACCACATTTGTTAAGGACAGCCCCGTTGCAGAGTTCATTAAGCGCGACCTCAGAAGCAGAGGTATGGATTACGAAGGTCCGGAAGTAGCACAGGGCGGCCCCTGGGGTTACCGCCATCAGTTCAACATTGCAGATAGCGGTTACGGTGCACGCGGTCCCCGCGTATGTAACGACCGTGCAGGCGAGGTAGGACGTACCCTTAATATTAAGGATTTCGACCTTGACCGTATTTTCGGCGAAGAGGGTGTTGGCATTCTTCACCTTTCCGGTCTTATCGGCGCCCTTTCTCACGAAACAAGCCAGTTCTGTCTTGAGCTTGCTCGTGCGGCAAAGAAGTACGGCACACTTATCTCCTTTGACTTGAATCACCGCGCTTCCTTCTGGGAAGGCAGAGAGCAGGAGCTCCACGATATATTCTCCGAAATTGCTTCCGTTTCCGATATCCTTATCGGTAACGAAGAGGACTTCCAGCTTTGCCTTGGCATTCAGGGTCCTGAGGCAGGCGGTAAGGATATCGCAGCTAAGATCGACGGCTTTAAGGGTATGATCGAGAATGTAAGAAAAGCATTCCCCAATGCAAAAGTATTTGCTACCACCCTTCGTCAGGTTATCAGCGTAAATCATCACCTTTGGGGTGCAATCCTCCTTGCAGGTGACGAGTGGCACGTAGTTGAACCTCGTGACATCACCGTTCTTGACCGTATCGGCGGTGGCGACGGTTTTGTTGGCGGACTTCTCTACTCTATCTTAAAGGGTTGGGAATCCGAAAAGTGGATACAGTTCGGTTGGGCTACAGGCGCTATGGCAACCACATTCTTAACCGACTATGCACAGCCTATGGATGAGGATCAGGTATGGTCCATCTGGGGCGGAAACGCAAGAGTTAAGAGATAAATCAAATAAAATATAAGCCTCCTCATTATTTCGAGGAGGCTTTATTTTTTAACCTTACACGGCACATGAAACGCAGCATTGCCCTGCCGTTCCAGGGTATAAGGGGATATAGATAGCCACGGCTGCCATCCACAGTCTTGTTTGATACGATTAGCAAAAAGACGAGAAGCACACCTGCCCCAAAGCCCCATATACCAAAAACAGCACTAAGCACAAGCATTATCAATCTCATAAATTTAAGAGAGTAGGCAAGCTCGTAGCTTGACTGTGTAAAGTTAGCAATAGTTATAACGGCAAGATACAAAATAACCTCGGGCACGAACCACCCGATGCTTACTGCCATCTCACCTAATATCAAACCGGCTATAACAGAAAAGGAGTTTCCTAACGACTGAGGAGTGTTAAGGGATGCGATTTTCAAGCCGTCTATGATAAATTCTATAATAAATATCTGTACCAATACGGGTATTCTTCCCGGCTCTTTAAGGATAATAAAATCAAGCCAAGGAGGTATCAGATGAGGATTACTTATAAGCAGATACCAAAGGGGTAGTAGAAAAAGAGTCATAGCAACGATAATCATTCTTATAAATCTAAAATAGCTTGCAGTTACAGGCGGCAGGTAAAAATCATCCGCTTCCTGTAAAAAGTCAAATATCGAGGTTGGCAGTATCAGCACCTCGGGCGTATTATCGCTTATGATAATAACACTGCCCTCAAGCAGCATTGCCGCGGCAGAATCGGGACGCTCGGTAAACCTGACCTTAGGAAAGGGATTCCACCATCTCCGCTTTACAAGCTGTTCGGCAACACTCTGTTCGCCAAAGGACAGGGCTTCAACGTTAATAGCTTTTAGCTTATCAAGAACGGTAGAAAGAAATTTTTTATCTACCTTATCATCTATATAGCATACGGCGACGTCTGTTGCGGTTCGTTCTCCGCAGCTTACAAGCTTAAAGGTAAGCTGTGGGTCCCGTATACGGCGGCGCAGAAGCACTGTATTCATTATCATAGTTTCCCCAAAACCGTCACGGGGACCCTTTAAAACCTTTTCGTTATCGGGCTCTTCAATGCTTCTTTGAGGATATCTTCTGCAGAATACCATTATCATACGCTCAAAGCCCTCTATAACCACTGCAGTGCCCCCTGCAAGTATCTTTGATACGGCATCGTCTGTATCCTTTACGTCAGCCATTTCCGCATAGGGTACCCTGTCATATAGCTCTTCGGTATCTTTATATTCTATAAAATATTCAAGCACCCGTTGCATAGTGGAATTATCTATAAAACCGCTTACATAAAATAGTGCGCATCTGCGGCCGTCATTTAAAGTAATCTTCTTTTTAACAACGTCAAAGCTCTGCCCTACCCTCAGCTTATCGGTAAGCTCCCTGCAGTATTTTTCGTATGAAGTCATCTAATCACCTCATAGAAAGTATTACCCAAAAGATAAAGAATATAACAATTGGGAAATAAATAAATATTTCTGCGAAAACCCTTGACATAATAAAACAAATGTGATATCATATTAGGGCTGTGAAAAAACGGCAATTATATAAAGTACGCGCTTGTAGCTCAGTGGATAGAGTGCCCGGCTACGAACCGGTAGGTCGCAGGTTCGAATCCTGCCAGGCGCGCCAGAAAAGAAACACCCTTTGTCTACTGACAAAGGGTGTTTCTTTTCAACGAAATAAATCCCTTTCGGGATTTGTGAAATACGCTGCGCGTGTGAAATATGGCTTCGCCATGTGAAATGCCTGCGGGCGTGGGTGGATTTATTTCATTTCACATTCGGTGGCACACCGAATATTTCACAATGACCGCAGGGCATTATTTCACATCCGAAGGATATTTCACTTTAAATATTGTAATTGATATGCTATAATTGTGATAAGAAAGGCGGTATTTATATGGCAGAATCTAAACTTCGGGAACTTTCAACTGATTTTGCGGTAAAAGTCATAAAGCTCTGTGAAACAATTAAGGGTCATTATTCCCTTGTCAATCAGTTGGAGCGTTCTGCAACCTCCATCGGCGCTAATATCCACGAGGCAAACTATGCCCACGGAAAGCCTGATTTTATTGCTAAACTACAAATAGCATTAAAGGAGTGCTATGAAACAGAATATTGGTTGGAATTATTCGTAAAATCCGATATTCTGAACAGAGAAACCGCTGTCGAACTTTACAATCAGTGCGGTACAATCCGACGTATTTTAATTGCCTCCATCAACACCGCAAAGGAGAATGTGAAGTAAAAATCACGCACGTTCAAATTACAATTGGAAATAGCTTTGATATCATCAAATTATCCCCGGGAGTCAACTATGGATAACAAAAAATATATACGGCTTACAAAAAAATACATAAAAAAACAGCCTATGCCCTCTGCTCTTGCCGACCAATTCAGAAAAAACGGTCTTGGGCATTTACTTGACAATGTTATACAACGTACGGCACAGCTAATAGAGGAAAATAGAAACGTCAGCAAGGCGACAATGGAACATTTTGAACAAATATTACCCTGCATTTCTTTTTACGAAGCATTGCTTAACAAAACAGGTAACCAAAATGAAGCTTTAAAAACATTTGAAAAATGGTGCTTTATAAAAGTACGAAAAATGGCCTCTGTTATACCTTACATTATGAAAATTCCGGGATTATACAAAAAAGTTCCGTGGATGATGAAAAAACTCCTGGTTTTGAAATTCGGCAACGAGGCAGGTTTTGAATACATTGAAAAAGATTGTGAAAACGGCTTTGCCGTAGATATAACCTCCTGCCCATACATAACAATGTGCAGCAAATATAACCATCCCGAACTTACAAAATTCTTTTGTATAAACGATGATATATGCTATGCAAATATGCACCCAAAGCTTGTTTGGGCAAGAACTCATAGCTTGGGAATGGGCGGAAACTGCTGTGATTTTAAACTATATATCAAAAACTAAAAACACTCACACCATCGGAGATTTTTTATGCGTCTATTACTTTGCTGTATAGCAATAGCCCTCTCGATATTCCTTTTAATTCTTTTAATATCCTTCATCTTATTTTGTCTTGTATTTTACTCTCCCCGCAAAAAGAAAACTTCGGCCGATAACTACGAAATTCCAAAGGGTGAAATATACGAGCCCTTCCGTGAGGAGCTTGTTAATTGGATAAAATCTACACGGGGCACACCCCACGATGATATATACATCACATCCTTTGACTCCCTTACTCTACACGGAAAATACTACGAATACAAGGCGGGAGCGCCTATGGAGATACTATTTCACGGCTACCGCGGTACTGCGGAAAGGGATTTAAGCGGTGCAGTTGAAAGATGCTTTGCTCTGGGCAGAAACGCCCTTATAGTTGATCAGCGCGGAAGCGGTGAAAGCGAGGGTAGAATAATAACCTTTGGTATAAAGGAGCACCGCGATTGCCTTAAATGGGTGGAATATGCGGTGAGCCGATTTGGCAAGGATGTTAAGATAATCCTTACGGGAATTTCTATGGGAGCTTCCACAGTCATTATGGCAGCAGGAAATCCCCTGCCTGCAAACGTTGTATCCCTGCTTGCCGACTGCCCCTTTACCTCTGCAAAGGAAATAATAAATAAGGTCATTTGCGACCTTAAGCTTCCCTCCCGTTTTATTTATCCTTTCATTAGATTCGGCGCCCGCTTTTTCGGCGGATTTGATATAGAAGAAACCTCCCCCATAGAGGCGATAAAAAATTGCAACCTTCCTATACTCTTTTTCCACGGAGATACAGACGCATTTGTTCCCATGGAAATGAGCAGTAAACTTTTTAATGAATCTCCTGTTACACAAAAGCGTTTTGTGGCGGTTCAAGGAGCAGGACACGGCCTTGCTTACCCCGTAGATAAAGAAGGATACCTTCAAACAATGAGGGAAACCGCCGAAGAATGGAATATAAAATAAAAAAGCTTTTCGCCAAGGTGAAAAGCTTTTTTTCTTATATAATAATAACGCAAATCAATCGGCTTTCCCTCGATTTTGCTGTTTACAATTTATTAACATAGATTTGAAGCAGATTTTACACTACAATGATAAATTTAAAACAGTTAAACAATACTAAATATATCAAAACACAAGGAGTAGTTATGACTATTTTTGATGCACTTGCCCTTATCGGCGGACTCTGCCTTTTCCTCTTTGGTATGAACCTTATGGGTGAAGCTTTGGAGCGCAGAGCCGGAAACAGTTTAAGAACCATATTGGGCAAATTTACAACAGGTAGATTAGCAGGCTTTTTAACAGGCTTAGGAGTTACTGCTATAATACAAAGTTCATCCGCTACCACAGTTATGGTAGTAGGCTTTGTTAACTCAGGCCTTATGACATTAAAACAGGCAATAAACGTTATTATGGGTGCAAATGTTGGTACCACGGTAACAGCTTGGATACTCTCTCTTAGCGGTATAGAAAGCAGCAATGTTATCGTTAAGTTATTTAAGCCCACTTCCTTTACCCCTGTGCTTGCGCTTATCGGTATTATTCTTTATATGTTCAGCTCGAGCAAGAAAAAGAAGGATACAGGCGTGATTCTTCTTGGCTTTGCAACACTTATGTTTGGTATGGATGCAATGTCTTCCGCGGTTGCAGGATTAAAGGAGGCACCTTGGTTTGCAGACCTCTTCCTTATGTTCACTAACCCCATACTCGGTGTTTTGGCAGGTGCAATTCTTACAGCAATAATCCAATCCAGCTCCGCTTCCGTTGGTATACTTCAGGCGCTTACCGTTACAGGCAGCGTATCATTTGGTGCGGCAATCCCGATAATTATGGGACAGAACATTGGTACTTGTATCACAGCGCTCCTCTCCTCCATAGGTACCACTAAAAACGCAAAGCGTGCTTCGCTCGTTCACCTTTCATTTAACGTTATAGGCACAGTAGTATGGCTTGCGGTATTCTCGATTGTAAGGTATGTATTTACACCTGCAATACTTACAGAAAGCATAGAATCCTTTGAAATTGCTATTCTCCACTCAATATTCAACATTGCATGTACAATAATACTTCTTCCTATGGCAGGTTTGCTTGAAAAGCTTGCTAACAAGCTTATTCCTGATTCAAAGGAAAAGGAAACTGCTGTAGAGCTTGACGAAAGACTTCTTGCCACCCCTGCTGTTGCGCTTGACCGTTGCCGCCAGGTAACCTCTGAAATGGCAGTATACGCTATTGATACCTTAAGAGATTCTATCACTGCTATCAAAGAATATACCCCCGAGCTTGCAGAACAGATACGCAACGGTGAAAACAAAACAGACCATTATGAGGATATTCTTGGTTCCTACCTTGTCAAGCTAAGCACTAATCAGATAACTAATGAAGAAAGTGCCGAAGCAACAATGCTCCTTAAGATAATCGGAGACTTTGAACGTATATCCGACCACGGTGTAAACATTCTTGAATCTGTAGAAGAGTTAAGAGCAAAGGATCTTACCTTTACACCCGACGCACAGGCAGAGCTTAAAGTGCTTACCGACGCTATAGACGAAATAACAACTCTTGCATTTAAAGCATTTAACGAAAATGATATGGATGCGGTTAACGCCGTTGAGCCCCTTGAACAGGTTATTGACAGACTTAAAGAAAAGCTTAGAACCAATCATATTATAAGATTACAGCAAGGCGAATCCACCATTGACGTTGGTTTTGTTTGGTCGGATCTTATTACAAACCTTGAGCGTATTTCAGACCATTGCTCTAATATTGCAGGCTGCATATTTGATATAAGAATGAATGATATGAATATCCACGAAAATCTTCGTGCCCTGCGTGAAGATAACGAGGAATACAAAAACAAATACGATTTTTACAAGAGCAAATACGCTTTTAACAATTAAACCTCGCATAACCATCCCTCTTTAGAGTAACACTACTCACAGGAGCAGCAATGCTTCAATAAAGAGGGGTGGTATTTTATGTCTCAAAACAAACGTAAAAATGTAAACGATCCTTGCGATTATTCAAAGGATGCTTTCCTCACAAATCCTGTAGCCTCTGTAAACGACAGAACGGGAATGACTCCCCGTGTCCCCTATACGGGAGACCAGGCAAAGTCATATGCGCAATTACTTGCCGTTCCTTCAAGTGCCAAGGATGGTGCCCAACGCTTATCTGCAGAGGTAGAGGATAAAACCGAGTAGTCTTCCCTTTAGAATTATACGGAAAGTAAAAAAAGCTATCACTTAAAGTGATAGCTTTTTTCTAAAGTAATTACTTTCTCTTCTTTGTAGCGTAGATACCAACACCGGAAGTAGCAATAGCACCAAGAGCAATTGCAATACCTATATCAAAGGTCTGCGCACTGCTGCCGTTTGTACCCTTGTTAGTATTCTGCTTAGCGGTTGTTGTTGCGCCGTTTGCTGCTGATGTAGAGCCGTCAGCAACGGTTGTACCAGCATCTACGGGAGCTGTTGTAACAACTGCATCGCCGGTATCGTGCATTTCGTCAGCTCTATCCGGACTGGTTGTTACAGGAAGCTCTGCAGGAAGACTGTTAATGAAGAGGTTAAGACCGTAAGCCTTAATACAGTCACCGGAGCTCTTTTCGCCTGCAGTACCGTCATCAAGGAACTTAGGAACTGTAGCAAATCTTCCCCATGTGTCTACGATTTCTGCTTCTTCATCATAGAATCTGTCAATATACATTGCGGATGCCTTAAAAAGGCTACCGGATTCCTGAAGCTTTTCAGCAGTAACTATGTCTTCCATAGCAACGCTGTTGATATCATCAACTAAAACATCCCACGGAATCATCATTTCGAAGCACCAGCTGTCATCACCGGTCATATTACCAGCTATGGTAACGTTATCGGTTATTTCAGCATCATTACACTCGGTACGGTATACACGCGCACCTTCCTCAAAAAGACCTACACAGTAGTGGGGTGCATAGTCTTCATTAGCTGTAAAGCCGAGATCGAAAAGGCTTCTCAAGGGGTCAAATGCAATTATAAATACGTCACCATTCCAACCGAATCTTGCGTCGATATCATCTTCGCCGGTAGACTTGGTTACGTGGTTGATCTCGCCACCGTTAGCACCTGTGGGTGTCAGTGCATCAAGACCTTCCTGAATATTTGCTGCAACATAGATACCGTTAGTATCATATGCAAAGAATACGTTACCGTCCATAGTAAGGGGATTCTGTGCCCATATGTATGCAAGGGTATTTGCATTCATTAAAGCAACAGCGGAATATCCTTCAGCGGAGCCCTGTATGCTACCGTCAATAACGGGAGAAGCATTAGGAACTACGATGGGGGCATTCTCTGTAATACCGCTGGGACCTGCAGAAACAGTCAGCGACAAAGCCATCACTATAGAGAGTACGAGAGCAACAACTAAGCTGAACTTTTTCATAATATTATTTCCTCCAATATTATTGTTATTGTAATTATATCACCAAACGGGATAGAATACAATGACAGTTTTTGTTCCATATAATATGCACTATTTAATATAAATATGCATATTACACAAATTCAATTTGCTATATGAAACATATTCCAAAAGCCGTAAATTATATTTACGGCCTTTGGGTAATTATAATCAGTCAACCAATTTGATTACAGCCATCTCTGCTGCGTCACCACGACGGGGTCCGAGCTTGTAGATGCTGGTGTAACCGCCGTTTCTATCGCTGTACTTAGGAGCGATCTGATCAAACAGCTTCTTTACTACATCTTCCTTGGTTATAAATGCAAGTGCTGCACGGCGAGATGCCAATGTGTTGGTCTTGCCGAGGGTTATCATTTTTTCGGTTAAGCTGCGCACTTCCTTTGCTCTTGTAAGAGTGGTCTCAATCTGACCGTTCTCAAGCAAATAAGTAACCATACCGCGAAGCATAGACTTACGGTGTGCGCTGGTTCTGCCGAGTTTTCTAGGCATTTCTACTTACCTCCTTATAAGATTGATGTTAACTGTTCTTTATTTTTTTGCTTTACTCGTCCTTCTTAAGCTCTAAGCCGAGGGAGTGAAGCTTCTGAATGACTTCTTCGAGAGATTTCTTACCGAGATTTCTTACCTTGATCATATCCTCTTCGGTTCTCATGGTAAGGTCTTCAACGGTATTGATGCCTGCACGCTTCAAGCAATTGAAGCTTCTAACAGACATGTCAAGTTCCTCAATGACCATCTCAAGTACTTTCTCTTTTTGAGTTTCGGGTCTCTCGACCATAATCTCTGCCTTCTTCGCTTCATCTGAAAGATCTACGAACAAGTTGAGATGTTCGTTGAGAATCTTGGCTCCCAACGATACTGCTTCTTTAGCAGAAATAATTCCGTTCGTTTCAACATTGAGCGTAAGCTTATCGTAATCTGTTACATTGCCCACACGGGTATTTTCAACCTTATAGCTTACATTGTACACGGGTGTGTAGATGGAATCTGTATGGATAACTCCGATAGCTGAGGGGTTGTTCTGCTTGTTCTTTTCCTGAGAAACGTATCCTCTGCCGTGGTCGAAGGTAAGCTCCATATAGAATCTGGTGTTATCACCAACTGTAGCTATAACGTGCTCCGGATTAAGTACTTCCAGCTCACCGTCACACTTAATGTCACCTGCAGTTGCTGTTGCAGGACCAACAACGTCGATCACAACAGTCTTCTGCTCCTGTGCATAAAGCTTAGCTATTATGCCCTTAACATTAAGTACGATTTCGGTAACGTCTTCCTTAACGCCGGGGATAGTTGAAATTTCATGAAGAACACCGTCGATCTTGATGGATACGACTGCAACGCCCGGCAGTGAGCTCAGAAGCACACGACGAAGTGAGTTTCCGAGTGTGGTGCCGAATCCTCTCTCCAGAGGTTCAACTATAAATGTACCATGCTTTCCGTCTTCGCTTGTATCTATAGTCTCAATATTGGGCTTTTCTATTTCTATCATGAACATATCCTCCATTTACTATATTTAATTAGTGTTTTATAATAGCACCTTGCTATTATCGGAGGCATGATTACTTGGAGTACAACTCCACGATCAGCTGCTCCTCGAACGGGAATTCAATATCCTCTCTCTTAGGAAGTGCATTGACCTTAGCCTGTGCGTTCTTCTTATCTACATCAAGCCACTTGGGATTGATTCTGTTATCAAGATCTTCGATAAGACCCTTGATCTTTGAGGAAGAACGGCTGCTTTCCTTAACAGTGATCACATCGCCAACCTTAACAAGAATGGAAGGAATAGTAACCTTCTTACCGTTAAGAGTGAAATGTCCGTGAAGTACAAGCTGACGAGCATCAGTTCTGCTCTCTGCCATACCCATTCTGTAAACTACGTTGTCAAGACGTCTCTCAAGAAGGCTGAGGAGGTTTTCACCTGTAACACCTTCCATCTTGTCTGCCTTTACGAAATAGCTCTTGAACTGCTTCTCAAGAACACCGTAGTATCTTCTGGTCTTCTGCTTCTCACGAAGCTGCATACCATATTCTTCAACCTTTTTTCTTGCTGCGCCATGCTGACCGGGAGCGGTAGGTCTACGGTCAAAGGAACACTTACCGGAAAGGCATCTTTCACCCTTAAGGAAAAGCTTTGTGCCCTCTCTACGGCAAAGCTTGCAAGCAGGTCCTGTATATCTTGCCATATTATTAATCCTCCCTTAAAATTAAACTCTGCGGCGCTTAGGCGGTCTGCATCCGTTGTGGGGAATAGGTGTAACATCCTTAATCATAGTGATGTCAAGACCTGCGGTCTGGAGAGCACGAATTGCGGATTCGCGTCCGGAACCGGGACCCTTAACGAAAACTTCTACTGTCTTCATGCCGTGGTCAACTGCAGCCTTAGCAGCTGTTTCAGCAGCCATCTGTGCAGCAAACGGAGTGGACTTTCTGGAACCCTTAAAACCGAGTTCGCCAGCGGATGCCCATGATACTGCATTTCCTGCTACATCTGTTATGGTTACAATAGTGTTATTGAAGGTTGCTCTGATGTGTGCAGCACCCTTTTCAATATTTTTGCGCTCACGGCGCTTTCTGGTAACCTTTTTAGTGTTGTTAGCCATCTTTAGGTACTCACTCCTTACTTTTTCTTATTTGCTATTGTCTTTGCGGGACCCTTTCTGGTTCTCGCGTTAGTCTTTGTACGCTGTCCTCTTACAGGAAGGCCTTTTCTGTGACGAATACCACGGTAGCAGTTAACCTCAATAAGTCTCTTGATGTTCATAGCTACCTCACGGCGAAGGTCACCTTCTACCATATGGTTGTTTTCGATCTCGTCACGAAGCTTAGCTACCTGGTCCTCTGTAAGGTCCTTAGCACGTGTATCGGGGTCAATACCGGTAGCTTCAAGAATCTTTGTAGCTGTGGTTCTGCCGATACCGTATATATAGGTAAGTGCGATTTCAATACGCTTCGCGTTAGGAATATCTACGCCTGCTATACGAGCCATACTTAATCTTTAACTCCTTGTAATATTTTTTTGTGCTATGCACTGTGCGAATCCTTAGCCCTGTCTCTGCTTGTGCTTAGGGTTTTCGCAAATTTTCTTAACGGATGGTTTAACCTTCATTTTAGTACCATTCCTTTCTTACTTTGCACGCCAGGTAATGCGGCCCTTGGTGAGGTCATACATAGAAACCTCAACAGTTACCTTATCACCGGGCAGTATCCATATATAATTCATTCTCAATTTGCCTGAAATGTGAGCTGTAACGAAGTGTCCGTTGGGAAGCTGCACCTTGAAGTTAGCGTTCGGAAGTGCCTCAACTACGGTTCCTTCAAACTCAATTACATCATCTTTTGCCACGGAAAATTCCTCCTGATTTATGCTTGAGATAAAGCATTTATTGCATTGCGAAGCTCCTTATTTGTAAGAGGAAGCTCTGCTTTCTCTGTATTAAGAAGCATCATATGCTTTAGCTTTTTTCTCTTCGGTTTATCTACGCTTCTTAGTTTTCCGTCGGCTATATAAACATAGCCTTCATCCAACTCTTCGGTTATGATAAAAACTCGGTTTTTATCACGACCAGCAATGGAAAGTGCAAAACGCCCGGTCAAGGTATTACTCAACATAAGTAAGCACCTCTGCACCGTTTTCGGTCAAGGCCACGGTATGCTCATAGTGAGCTGAAAGGCTTCTGTCCTTAGTAAGAACTGTCCAGCCGTCTGCAAGCTCTATAACATCCGCTGCACCTATATTGACCATAGGCTCAATAGCTATCGTCATACCAACAGAAAGTCTTGGACCTCTGCCGGGTGTGCCGTAGTTGGGAACGTCGGGGGACTCGTGAAGGTCCTGCCCTACTCCGTGTCCAACGTAACGGCGAACTACGCTATAGCCGTATTGTTTTACATAAGACTCCACCGCATTGCCGATATCACCTACTCGGTTACCCTCTTTAACCTGCTCAAATGCCTTCCAAAAGCTTTGCTTTGTGGCATCTATAAGAGCCTGTGCTTCGGGGGTTATCTTACCTACAGCAAAAGTGTTTGCACTGTCACCGTGGAAGCCACCGATATAGGCGCCTACATCGATTTTAACGATATCGCCTTCTTTTAATACTGTTGCCGCTGAAGGTATGCCGTGTATTACCTGGTCGTTTACGCTGATACAAGCACTTGCGGGGAATCCGCCGTAACCCAGAAATGAGGGGCGAGCTCCGCACTTTTCTATATATCTGCGTATTATATCGTCCAGGTGTTTAGTGGTAACACCTTCTTTGACAGCTTCACCTGCGAGGAGTAATGCCTCGCCTGTGATGCGTCCTGCTTTTTTCATTTGAGCAATCTGCTCTGAAGTTTTTAACCGGATCATAAATCTCACTTTAAAGCCTCGAGAGTAAGTGCAGTAGTATCTGCAACCTCTTCCTGGCCTTCAACTGTTACAAGCTTTCCGGTCTTAGCGTAATAATCCTTCAAAGGCTCTGTTACCTCGTGGTAAGTGTGAAGTCTGCTCAGAACTACTTCGGGCTTATCATCAGCACGAATAGTGAGCTCAACACCGCACTTATCGCAGGTTTCGCCTGTAGAAGAAGGCTTATAAACAGTGTGGAAGGTTGCTCCGCAAGCGGGGCATGAGCGTCTGCCGCTCATACGTGTAACGATTCTCTCATCGGGTACATCAATGTCCACAACGCGGTCGATCTCAACGCCCATAGCGTCAAGAGCTTCTGCCTGAGGAACAGTTCTGGGAAAACCGTCAAGAATGAAACCGTTTTCACAATCGGGCTCTGTGAGCCTTTCTTTGATTATTCCGATAACTACTTCATCGGGTACAAGAGCGCCGGTGGAGGTAAATTCCTTCGCCTTATTGCCCATCTCAGTACCATTTTTGATAGCAGCACGGATGATAGCACCTGTTGAAATTGCAGGAATATTAAACTTTTCGCTTACTATTTCTGCCTGTGTGCCCTTGCCGGCACCGGGTGCTCCTAAAAATATTATTTTCATTGGTAATCTCCTCATATATAGCAGATAGGCTTTTGATGCCGGTTGAAACCCAGTGGGCTTCAACCTGTGGCATCTACCATATCTTACTCAAGAAATCCCTTATAATGACGCATAGTCATCTGGCTTTCGATCTCACGTGCAGTTTCGATTGCAACGCCTACAACGATGAGCAGTGAAGAACCGCCGAAGGCGATACCTGCTCCAAGCGCACCCTTTGATACTATGTTAGCAACCAAGGGAAGTGCAGCTACGATACAAAGGAAGAACGCACCGATAAGGGTGATTCTATGAAGAACCTTTGAAATGTAGTCGGAAGTGGGCTTACCGGGACGAATGCCGGGAATGAAACCGCCGTTCTTCTTCAGGTTATTTGATACTTCAACAGGGTTGAAGGATATCGAAATATAGAAGTAAGCGAAAGCGATGATGAGTACTACGAACAAAATAACATAAACCCAAGAGTCTGAGCCAACAGCGTTAAGGAACTTAAACCATAATGTACCTTCCTTTGCAGGGAAAATGATTGCAAGTGTGGAAGGGATCGCAACTATAGAGTTAGCGAAGATTATGGGCATAACGCCGGACATATTAAGCTTAATGGGAAGATTGGTGCTCTGACCGCCGTACATCTTTCTGCCAACAACCTTCTTTGCATACTGAACGGGAAGTCTTCTTTCACTTTCAGTAATGAAAACAACGAAGGTGATGATAGCGAGAGATACGAATACAAGCGCTTCAACCTCAACGATACCCCAGGGGCCTTTCTTTATTCTGTTGATGAAATCACCAACGATAGAGAAACCGCCGGAAAGGATATTAGCGAAAAGGATGATAGAGATACCGTTACCGATACCGTGCTCGTTTATCTTTTCTGCAAGCCACATAACAAGTGCTGTACCTGCGCAGTAACAAGCAACAATTACGATAGCTGCAAATACACCGGTGTCGGTTACAACGCCAAGGCTGTTCTTCATATAGAAGTAGTAACCTATAGCGGTAACAAGACCGAGCACAACAGTCACCAAACGGGTGATCTGAGTAAGCTTCTTCTTGCCTTCCTCGCCGTTCTTTGAAAGTCTTTCAAGAGCGGGGATAGCAACTGTGAGAAGCTGAATAACGATGGATGCCGTAATATACGGTGAAATTGAAAGTGCGAAGAGTGTTGCCTGAGAGAACGCAGAACCTGAAAGAATGTTCAGATACTGGAAGAGAGACGCGGAATCACGTCCGAATGCCTCAAGCATCATATTGGCGTCGATGAAAGGAACGGGAACTACCGCACCAAAACGATAGAGCACTACAACGAATGCAGTAATCAAAAGTTTGTTGCGAAGTTCAGGAATTTTCCAAGCATTTTGCAATGTCTTGAACACCTTAGATCACCTCAGCCTTTCCTCCTGCAGCCTCAATCTTAGCTTTTGCAGATGCGGAGAAGATCTTAGCCTTTACAGTTATATTTTTAGTAAGTTCGCCGTTACCGAGAACCTTAAGTCCGCAAAGTTCCTTGCGTACTACCTTTGCCTCGAGAAGGGCTGCCATATCTACTGTAGCTCCGTCCTCAAATTTGTTGAGGTCCTCTACATTAACAATAGCATACTCCTTGGAGAAAACGTTATTAAATCCTCTCTTGGGGAGCTTTCTATAAAGCGGAAGCTGTCCGCCTTCAAAACCGGGACGTACACCGCCGCCGGAGCGAGCGTTCTGTCCTTTATGACCCTTGCCTGCTGTCTTACCATTACCGGAACCGGGGCCTCTGCCCTTACGCCATGCAGGTGTAACGGAACCGGGAGCAGGTGAAAGTTCATGGAGCTTCATTGGTTTTTCCTCCTTTTAGAATATTATCTCTTACTCGCCAACTTTAACGAGGTGAGAGATTACCTTGACCTTGCCTGCGAGAACTGCGTCGTCCTCGTGCTCAATGGAATCGCCTATGCGAACGAGACCAAGAGACTTAGCGGTCAACTTCTGGTTCGGTTTTGAACCGATGAGGCTCTTTACAAGAGTTACTTTAACCTTTGCCATTTTGACGCCTCCTTATTAGTTCAAAGCATCTACAGAGATACCGCGCATTGCTGCAACTTCCTCTGCGGTGCGAAGTGATTTAAGTCCTTCAAATGTAGCCTTAACAACATTTGCAGGGTTATTGGAACGCAGACACTTAGCACGGATATTCTTAATACCTGCAACCTCGAGCACCTTACGAACAGTGCCGCCTGCGATGATACCGGTACCTTCTGCAGCAGGCTTAAGAAGAACTCTTCCTGCGCCGAACTCACCGATTACCTCGTGAGGAATGGTAGTACCCTTAAGTGAAACTGTGATCATATTCTTTTTAGCATCTTCGATAGCCTTGCGAATTGCTTCGGGAACTTCTGCTGCCTTACCGGAGCCGTAACCTACGTGACCGTTACCGTCACCTACAACCATGATAGCTGTAAAACGGATGATACGACCACCTTTAACGGTCTTGGATACACGCTTAATAGCAACGTTGGTTTCCATAAGGTCAAGAGTAGATGCGTCTATTCTTTCTGCCATTTCTGTTACTCCTCCTTGCTCAGAATTTGAGTCCGCCTTCACGGGCGCCTTCAGCAACCTCGAGAACACGTCCGTGGTAAATGTAACCGCCGCGGTCGAAAACTACGTTTTCGATACCCTTTTCAAGGGCTCTTGCAGCAATCATCTTACCAACTTCACGTGCAGCTGCCTTATTGCCGCCGTATTCGGTGAAGCTCTTTTCGAGTGTGGATGCGGAAACGAGTGTGTTTCCTGCAACATCGTCTATGATCTGTACAGAGATGTTAGCATTGGAGCGATAAACGCAAAGACGAGGTCTCTCGGCTGTTCCGGAAATCTTCGCTCTGACTCTTGTATGTCTCTTAAGACGCTGTTTGTTTGTGTCTTTTCTTGATACCATGCAAATCCACTCCTTTCATTATTTACCGGCTTTTCCGGCCTTACGGCGGATTCGCTCGTCAGCATACTTGATACCCTTACCAAGGTAGGGTTCAGGCGGTCTCTTTTCTCTTACCTGAGCAGCCAGCTGGCCAACCTTCTGCTTATCAATACCCTTAACGAGAATTGTGTTAGCATCAGGACACTCAAAGGTAATACCGTCAGCATCTTCAAACTTTACATCGTGAGAATAGCCAAGGTTAAGTGTAAGAGTTTTACCTGCCTTAGCAGCTCTGTAACCTACGCCGTTGATCTCAAGCTTCTTCTCGTAACCTGCAGTAACACCAACAACCATATTGTTGAGAAGTGTTCTGGTAAGACCGTGAAGAGCCTTGTGATTCTTGTTTTCGGAAGGACGCTCAACCACTACGGTTGCACCATCCTGCTTGATTATCATTTCTTTGTTAAAAGCCTGTGTAAGTGTTCCCTTAGGACCCTTTACGGTAACAAGGTTGTCAGCGCCTACTGTGATTTCAACGCCTGCGGGAACAGCTATCGGCATTCTTCCGATTCTAGACATTCTGTTCTTCCTCCTTAATTACCATACGAAGGCGATTACTTCGCCGCCTACGTTTTCTTTGCGAGCCTTCTTATCAGTCATGATACCCTTGGAAGTGGAGATTATCGCAATTCCGAGACCGTTCATAACCTTGGGAATATCCTCACAGTTGGAGTAAACACGAAGACCGGGCTTGGAAACTCTGCGGATTCCTGCGATAGCCTTCTGCTTGTTTACATACTTGAGTGTGATTCTGATGATACCCTGCTTGCCGTCTTCAACAACCTGGTATCCCTTGATGTAACCCTCTTCAGCAAGGATATCTGCGATAGCCTTCTTCATGTTGGAAGCGGGAACATCCACTGTTGCATGCTTTGCATTGCTTGCATTTCTGATACGCGTAAGCATATCTGCAATTACGTCTGACATTTGCATAATTTATTTTCCTCCTTAATGCAGTTGCCGGTTTACCGGCTTGGTATCGGCGGTTAGATGTAAATTACTCTACATCTCCTTCCGATTGAGCGTGGAGTTTTATTACCACGATGCTTTGCGAACACCCGGAATTTCGCCCTTGTAAGCAAGTTCTCTGAAGCAGATACGGCATATACCGTACTTACGGAGATAAGCATGAGGACGGCCGCAGATCTTGCATCTGTTGTATTCTCTTGTGGAATACTTCTGAGCCTTCTGCTGCTTTAATACCATTGCCTTCTTAGCCATTATTTTGCCTCCTTACTTTGCGAACGGCGCGCCCATGAGTGTGAGAAGTTCTCTTGCTTCCTCATCGGTCTTAGCCGTTGTTACAAATGCGATATCCATACCACGGATCTTGTCAATCTTCTCGTACTCGATTTCGGGGAAGATCAACTGCTCTTTAAGACCGAGGGAGTAGTTTCCTCTGCCGTCAAAAGCGTTGGGGTTGATACCCTTAAAGTCACGAACGCGGGGGAGAGAGATGTTGAAGAGTCTATCCATAAACTCATACATTCTTTCGCCACGGAGTGTAACCTTAACGCCTATCTTCATTCCTTCTCTAAGCTTGAAGTTAGCTACAGACTTTCTTGCGAAAGTGGGAACTGCCTTCTGGCCTGCGATTGCAGAGATATCAGTGATAACGCTGTCAATTGCCTTGGAATTATCCTTAGCGTCGCCTACACCTACGTTGATAACGATCTTATCAAACTTAGGTATCTGCATGGGGCTCTTATAAGCAAACTTCTTCATTAAGGCGGGAGCAACTTCAGCCTTATACATATCATTAAGTCTTGACATTACTTTTCCCTCCTATTAAAGTTCTTTGCCGCATTTAGCGCAAACTCTTACTTTCTTGTCGCCATCGATCTTGTACTTTGCACGTACGCCCTTACCGCACTTATCGCAGTAAAGAGCAACCTTGTCAGCGTACATAGCGCCTTCAACCTTTACGATTCCGCCGCTCTCGCCCTGTCTTCTGGGCTTGGAGTGCTTAGAAACGATGTTAACGCCGCTAACGATGACCTTGCCCTCCTTGGGAGCAACTTCAACTACTTTACCCTTCTTGCCCTTATCATCACCGGAAAGAACAATGACGGTATCATCTCTTTTAACATGTACTTTATTCATTGATTTTTCCTCCTTATAATACTTCAGGTGCAAGTGAAAGGATCTTTAAGTAGTCCTTATCACGGAGCTCTCTGGCAACCGGTCCGAAAACACGGGTACCACGGGGGGTCTTATCGTCTTTTATTATGATTGCTGCATTTTCGTCGAACTTGATGTAGGAACCATCGTTACGCTTAACGCCCTTAACTGTTCTTACTACAACTGCCTTTACAACATCACCCTTCTTAACCTGTCCGTTAGGTGCTGCCTTCTTTACAGCTGCAACAACAACATCGCCGATGTTGGCATAACGTCTTCCTGTACCGCCAAGCACGCGAATGCACAGTAATTCTTTGGCACCGGTGTTATCCGCTACCTTCATACGTGATTCTTGCTGTAACACTTTTGTTTTCCTCCTGTCAGTTACTATGATTTGGTAGCAACTTATTTAGCTTTTTCTACTATTCCGACAAGTCTCCATCTCTTTGTCTTGGAGTAAGGTCTTGTCTCCATAATGGTAACTTTATCACCGATTCCGCACTCGTTGTTTTCGTCGTGTGCATGAACCTTAAGTGTACGCTTCATAACCTTACCGTACATAGGATGTTTGAAATTGTCGTTGATGGCTACAACAATTGTCTTATCCATCTTGTTGCTTACCACGATTCCGACACGGGTCTTTCTGAGGTTACGTACCAATGTAGTTTCGTTCATTACTAATTACCTCCTCTTTCCTTATGCGTTCTTCTCGTTGAGAAGGGTCATAACGCGGGCGATGTCACGCTTGACATCGACTATCTTGTGAGGATTGTCGAGTTGGTTGATAGCGTGCTGGAAACGAAGGTTAAAAAGTTCTTCCTTGAGCTCGTTAAGTTTTTTCTCAAGAGCTTCGGGAGACATATCTCTGAGTTCATTGATCTTCACTTTTTATTCCTCCTCTGTTTCAGCTTTCATTGCGAACTTACATTTGATAGGCAGCTTGTGCATAGCAAGACGCATAGCCTCTTTAGCTACCTCCGGTGCAACACCGTCCATCTCGAACAGTACTCTTCCGGGCTTAACTACTGCAACCCAATACTCGGGTGAACCTTTACCGGAACCCATTCGAGTTTCAGCAGGCTTTTCAGTGATAGGCTTATCCGGGAAAATTTTGATCCATACATTACCGCCACGGCGGATGTAACGGGTCATCGCGATACGGGCAGCCTCTATCTGGTTGCTCGTGATCCATGCGGGTTCCTGAGCAACGAGACCGTACTGACCGTAAACGATCTCAGTACCGCGAGATGCTTTACCCTTAAGTCTGCCGCGATGAACACGTCTGTATTTTACTCTCTTAGGCATTAACATTATTCGTTGCTCCCTTCTGTGGTGGTAGCTTCTGCAGGAGCTTCAGCTGCAACAGGAGCCTTAGGCTTGGAATAGCCGGGCTTACGGTTAGAGAAGTTTCTGTTTTCTCTTTCCTGCTGTCCTCTGAATCCTCTGGAGTTACCTCCTCTGTTATTTCTGTTGCCGTCGCGTCTGTCTCTGCGATCACCGCGTCTTCTGTCGTTCTTGCGATCGCCTGCTTCAGCAGTATTTCTTCTGGTTCTGGTCTTGGAATCTGCGAGAACCTCGCCGTTGTATATCCAAACCTTTACACCGATCTTACCGTAAGTGGTATCTGCTTCATAGAAACCGTAGTCGATATCAGCACGGATTGTCTGAAGCGGAATTGTACCCTCATGATAATGCTCTGTACGAGCGATTTCCGCACCGGCAAGACGGCCGCTTAAGGAAATCTTTATACCCTTTGCGCCGAGACGCATTGTTCTTCCGATTGCCTGCTTCATAGCACGGCGGAAGGAAACTCTGCGCTCTAACTGACCTGCGATGTTTTCAGCAACGAGCTGAGCATTGAGGTCGGGGGTCTTAACTTCCACTACGTTTACAATAACGGTCTTACCAACCTTAGCTTCAAGAGTTTCCTTGAGCTTGGTGATTTCAGAACCGCCGCGTCCGATAAGCATACCGGGCTTTGCACAGTGGATGAACACTCTAACGCGATCAGCATCTCTTTCGATCTCGATCTTAGGGATACCTGCGTCCTTGTGTGCGTCCTTTAAATAATTTCTGAGATTGTAATCGGATACAAGTGTATCGCCGAACTCTTCGTCACGTACGAACCATCTTGAATCCCAATCCTTAATAACTCCGACACGAAGGCCGTGAGGATTTACTTTCTGACCCATTTGGCTTGCCTCCTTCTCTTAGTTTTTTTCCTTAACAACGATTGTCATATGGCTTGTTCTCTTGAGTATTCTGTCTCCGCGACCCTTTGCTCTGGGCATCATACGCTTCAGAGTAGGACCGGGGCATACAAAGCACTCGGATACGTAGAGATTCTTTGCATCCATATTGAAGTTGTTTTCGGCGTTTGCTACTGCACTCTTGAGCAGCTTTATAAGATACTCGGACGCAGACTTGGGTGTATTCTTAAGAATAGCCATTGCTGTGTCTGTGTCTTTACCCCTGATAAGGTCAAGTACTATTTTAACCTTGCGGGGAGATATTCTGGCATATTTAAGATAAGCTCTTGCTTCCATTTTAATTATCCTCCCTGCAATTATTTACCGTTGTTAGAGGTCTTAGAACCTGCATGACCACGGTATGTTCTTGTCGGTGCAAACTCACCGAGCTTGTGTCCTACCATGTCCTCAGTTACATAAACCGGAACATGCTTTCTTCCGTCATGAACGGCGATTGTGTGTCCTACGAACTCCGGATATATGGTGGAAGCTCTAGACCATGTTTTGAGGACTTTCTTTTCGTTAGCTTCGTTCATCGCAACAATGCGATCGAAAAGCTTGGACTCAACGAAATATCCCTTTTTTAAGCTTCTGCTCATTTAATCTGCCTGCTCCTTATTTACCGTTTCTGTGTTTTACAATCATCTTATTGGTGCGAGCCTTCTTCTTACGAGTCTTATAACCGAGAGCAGGCTTGCCCCAAGGTGTTACAGGTGTGGGACGACCGATGGGGGACTTACCTTCACCACCACCGTGAGGGTGGTCACAGGGGTTCATTACGGAACCGCGAACTGTAGGACGGATACCCATATGGCGCTTCTTACCTGCTTTACCGATCTTAACTGTTTCGTGCTCAAGATTACCTACGGTACCGATTGTTGCCTTGCAGTCAAGACGAACAAGTCTAACCTCACCGGAGGGAAGTCTTACCTGAGCCATACCGTTTTCCTTTGCCATAAGCTGAGCTGCAGCACCTGCACTACGTACAAGCTGACCGCCCTTACCGGGATAAAGCTCGATGTTATGGATCATTGTACCAACGGGAATGTTGCTAATAGGAAGGGTGTTACCAGCCTTGATATCAGCATCTGCACCGGAGTACAGTGTATCACCTGCTGTTACGCCGTCGGGAGCGATAACGTAGCTCTTCTTACCTGCTTCGTTCTCAAGGAGAGCGATGTAGGAAGTTCTGTTAGGGTCATACTCAATACCGATAACCTTTGTAGCGCCTTCAACGTTACGCTTAAAGTCGATAATTCTGTACTTCTTCTTGTTACCGCCGCCCTGATGACGAACGGTGATTCTGCCGTAGCTGTTACGGCCGGAATGCTTCTTTAATGTTTTAATTAAGCTTTTTTCGGGCGAGAACTTTGTGATCTCGTCAAAAGACGGTACCGACATATTTCTTCTCGCCGGAGTAGTTGGCTTATACTTCTTTGTTGCCATTCTTCATTCACTCCTTCTCGATTACATCATACCGTCAAAGAACTCGATGGTCTTGGAATCGGGCTTAAGTGTTACTATAGCCTTCTTCCACTCTGCTGTACGTCCTTCGGGACGAGCACCGAGTCTCTTGGGCTTGCTCTTGCAATTCATGGTGTTGACGCATGCTACATCAACCTTGAAAATCTTTTCAACTGCAGCTGCGATCTGGGGCTTTGTTGCATTCTTAGCTACCTTAAAGGTGTACTTCTTATCAGCAACTCTTGCCATACTGTCTTCAGTAATGATCGGCTTGATTATGATGTCAAATGTGTTCATGCGTAAACCTCCTCGATCTTCTCAACTGCTGCCTTTGCGCAGATAAGGGATCCTGCGTTGAGGATATCGTATACGTTGATTGTGTTAACGTATGCAACCTTTACGCCGGGAATGTTGGAGAAGCTTCCAACAACCTTTTCGTCCTTTTCTGCAAGAACAACGAGAGATTTCTTTGCTGCACCTACTGCCTTAAGCATGTTAACCATAGTCTTGGTCTTGTACTCTTCGGTAGCGATGCTGTCAACTACGATCATATTGTTTGTAGCGACCTTGTCGGAAAGTGCGCTCTTAAGAGCAACTCTCTTAACCTTCTTGTTCATAGTGATGCGGTAGCTTCTGGGCTTAGGACCAAGAGCAACACCACCGTGTGTCCACTGAGGAGCACGAGTTGAACCCTGTCTTGCACGACCGGTTCCCTTCTGTCTCCAGGGTTTCTTACCGCCACCGGAAACCTCGGTACGAGTAAGTGTAGACTGTGTACCCTGTCTCTGATTTGCAAGATACATCTTAACTGCGGCGTGGAGAACTGCGGTATTTACTTCCTGACCGAATACTGCATCGGATAAGGTAATATCGCCGACATCCTTGCCGGTCATGTCAACAACCTTCAAATTTGCCATTATATTTTCCTCCTTCCGCGTTATGCCTTAACGCTGTCACGGATGATTACGATACCGCCCTTAGCACCGGGGATTGCACCCTTAATTGCGATAAGGTTCTTCTCTTCATCAACCTTTACAACATCAAGATTTAAAACTGTAACCTTTTCGTTACCGTACTGACCAGCCATCTTCTTGTTCTTGAAAACTCTGGAGGGGCTGGAGCATGCGCCCATTGAACCAACCTGACGGTGGATAGGACCAGTACCGTGTGTCATTCTGAGGATGTGAGCTCCCCATCTCTTAACTGCACCGGTGTAACCGCGGCCCTTTGTGGTGCCGGTAACATCAATGTGATCACCTGCAACGAATGTTGTAGCTGCAATTGTATCGCCTACGTTGTAAGCGGATGTGTCCTCGAGTCTGAACTCCTTGAGGTACTTCTTGCACTCTACGTTAGCCTTCTTGAACTGACCTGCGTCAGCCTTGTTAAGCTTCTTCTCTGCTACTGTATCAAAACCAAGCTTGATAGCTTCGTAGCCGTCGTTTTCAACCGTCTTCTTCTGAACCACTACACAGGGTCCTGCTTCAACAACGGTTACCGGAATTACGTTTCCGAGTTCGTCGAAGATCTGGGTCATACCGATCTTCTTTGCAATAATGCCTTTTTTCATTTTTTGTTCCTCCTGTTTTAGTTATTGGTTGCTCATACCGGCATCGGAAGCGGAGCAACTTGACATAAAACTCTCACCGTTTTACTAATCAAAGGTTAATTCGTATCTCGGCAGTGTGCCTTATCGGCACTTACCGAAATTCTACCTTAATTATAATAATTAAAGCTTAACTTCGATTTCAACTCCGGCGGGAAGTTCCAGACTCATGATAGCCTCGGCTGCTGCCTTAGAGGGCTTGATTACATCAATGAGTCTCTTGTGTGTTCTCAGCTCAAACTGTTCACGGCTGTCCTTATACTTGTGCACCGCACGAAGGATAGTAACTATCTCTTTCTCGGTGGGCAACGGAATAGGACCGGACACTGCAGCACCGTTGCGCTTTGCGGTTTCAACGATCTTTGCAGCGGCTGTGTCGATCAAGGTGTGATCGTAGCTTCTGAGTCTGATTCTCAGCTTTTCATTAACTGCCACTTTTTTTGCCTCCTAAATTATTTTTTCCACTTGGAGAGCGAACATTGGCTTACACCCTGCCGGGTGTTTCTTTTTTCTCCGAAATTAAAACGGAATTTTGCCTTGCAAATTTCCGAGCTAATCCGCAAGCATCGGGTGAGATCCGATGTCGGGAAAATGCCAATTTTTTTGCGCCCGATTATAAATCAGACATACTCCACGGTAATTCCCTTACGTACTGTAAGCCACCTACCGCTTCATCGCACATCAAGCCTAATCATTATACAACATATATTATATAAATGCAACAGGCAAATTCACAATTTACATTTTATTAACACTTTTCTTCCCCTTTTTCCTTAACACTTCCTATTTATATATATAGCACTTGAATTCTAACAGAAAAGTAGAAAAAACGATGCAATTCTTTGCATCGTTTTTAGGGATATATTACATGGTTAAAAATTACTATGAAAGCTTATTCAGCTCTGCAAGGCACGCTTTGCATATAAGCTTGCCCTTGTAATACTCAACATCATCGGCATTGTTGCAGAAAATGCAGGAAGGTTCATATTTCTTCAGAATGATTCTATCCTGGTCTACAAAAATTTCAACAGCATCTCTGCTCTTGATATCCATGTTGTTTCTGATCTCGATAGGAAGAACTATTCTTCCAAGCTCGTCTATTTTACGAACAACTCCGGTGGACTTCATGCTTACCTCCATTAAAATAATAAATACAACGTTCATTTATATGTTAACACAAATTTGTTACATTGTCAACATTTTTATCGAAATTTATCGAAATATAGTTTATATTTTTTTAATCATATGTTCACAACATTTTTTTGCTTTTTAACATTAAACGCAATCAGGGCGCCAACAAAACTTTGCTGACGCCCTATGTTTTTTATTCTTCTGCCGCTTTTGCTATATTTGCAAGGTGCTCGGAGTATGTTTGAGCATAAAGGTTATAGCCTTGTGCATCGGATACAAAATAATAGTAATCTGTATCATTGGGATACAACGCCCAGTTAAGCGCATTAAGAGATGAGTTACAAATAGGACCTACGGGCAGACCCTCATAAAGGAAGGTATTATATGCATTATCATACTTATTAATCTGCTCTGTAGAAAGTTCTATGGTTACCTCTTCCTTAGGCATAGTATACTGAACCGTTGCGTTACTCTGAAGCATACCGTTTGTTTCACGGGAATTAAGTCTGTTATGGAAAACAGATGAAACCAAAGGATAGTCTGTTATATACATTGCTTCCTTTTGTATTATAGAAGCCAGTATGACAATATCATCAACGGTCATATCAAGCTGCATAGCTCTGTCTGAATTTGCTTCATCAAATTTAGCATTAAAGTTTTCAAGAAGCTTGTATATTACCTCTTCCTCGGTTGAATCGGTATAGAAGTTATAGGTATCAGGGAAAAGATAACCGTCTAATCTATACTTTCTATCTTCAATGCCGTCAACAGCATCAAGGCGCTCCACAAACCAGAAATCGTATTCCCCTTCGTTTATTGCCTTTTTATAACCTTCTTTGGTTCCTATCCCCACTGAAACAAGTTTTTCAATCATTTCATCGGTAGTAGAACCTTCAATAAAGGTAACCGAAACTTCTTCTCGCGCCGACGAAGGCTTAAATGCTGCAATAAGAGTGTCATAGCTCATGGTTGGATTAACAACTCTGTTGCCCGAAAGATAGTCATCAACATCCTTGTTTCTTAACCTAACGTACATTTTGAAGAATCCCGGATATTTTATAACACCATTATCATGCAAAACGTCTGCTATATCCGAAAGATTGCCACCCTCGTCAATAGAAACGGTAACGTCTACGTCGGTTTTAACAAAAGCAAAGCAATCGTTTCCAACGAATATTATAAACAAACTGAGGCAAACAGAAATTACAAGTACAGATACGATATAAATTATCGCCTTAACAGTTCCCGAAAGAACCCTTGTACCTACCTCCTGTGCCTGGTTTCCTACAGAACCGTTCTTATTTGCCTTGGTTTTTTTTGATTCTTCATAGGAACGAGCAGATACCGAAGGAACAGTATCGGTCAATCTGGTTTGAGAATTAGCCGCCCTTTTATTGGCACTAACTATCCTTGCAGCTTCTTCCCTTTCACGCATTTCTTTATCAGAAGGAGCCGGGGTTGCTTGCATTACTCTCGTATGTTCAGCCTCACTGCGGGTACCTGCAGCGTTGCTTCGCGCTACGCGAACCTGTTCAGCCCTTGACACAGACGATGCCGCGTATGTTGTTGAAGAAGCAGCGCGATTACGCGGAGGTAAATCAGGAACCTCTATGCCATAGTCGGCCACGTTTTTTTCTTTCACAGGCGCCTTTTCAACAGTAGTAGAAGGAGCAGGGGGCGCAACACGGCGGGGCTGAACCGCTTCTGTTTTAGGAGCAGGCACTTCGGGGGTTTGATTGGGATTTACCGCTCGCCTTGTTACCTGCATTATCTCATCCATTGGAGATAATTTTTTACCATTATTATTTGTATTCATACAACACCTCATTTAAATGAAAGGGTTACAACAAAGAAAACTATTACGCAAATAAGGAAGGTAGGGGAAAGAAAACACTCCGCATCCTTTGAAAATCTGCGACGTTCCTTTTTTCTTCTTTTCGGAGAAGGTTCTCCGTTTATACCTTTTATATAATATATATTCTCTGCAGATTGCAGGGTCAATATAAGGAATATAAGGAAAAATACTGCAAGAACAAACAGAACAAAAATAAGGTTGTCCGTTTGTGTTATCAGCCTCAAAAGTTGAGTTTCAAAAAGCAGGCCGTAGATATTATTAAGCAGATGCAGTGCCATAGCACATAGCACTGAGCCGGAAACCTGCGTTACAAATGCAAAAACCAAACCGCCGAAAAAGTACACGGGGAATTTATGGAGGTCAAAGTGCATCATGGCAAAAAGCAACGCCGATAACACCATGGCAGAAAACTTTTTTATTCCAAGGGCCGAATACTCACCGTAAACTATTGAACGAAAAACAAATTCCTCGGTAATAGCAGGCACCAAAGCAATAGCGATAATTATATAAAGTACGCTGCCAAAGCCACTTGTATCGGTGGGTATGTAATTTTCATACAGGGTATACTGCCTGCTGTAATAGCCTAAAGCATACAGGGCCAGCTTAATAAGAGAGGAGCCGAAGATAAGTGTAAAAAAGGAGGAAAGCGTAAGCCATACACCCTTCATCCCTACACCTTTAAGCCTTAGCTCGGAGGTTAGTTCCTTGCCTCTCAATTTACAGTAGATCAGACCGGGGATAACAAATATCATCATTTGTATAATTATAACCGCAAGATATACGTTATCCTTCAAGCCAAGGTCGTAAAAATTAATACGATTTGTCACCGCCATAAGTATGTACATAACAAGTACCAGTAGCGGTGCTACAAGGGAGCGCTTAAATTTAATTTTCATTTGTAAGAACAACTCCTTTCTCGCATATCATAAAATCTACTGTTGTATCATATCTTCCTCGGGGAAGATCCTTAACTATAAAACTACTGTAAGTAACCCCTACCTTTGTAGCCTCAAGCAAGGGCAGATATCGGTCGTAATATCCTCTTCCATATCCTAAACGATAACCGCAACTATCGTATAGCAGTCCCGGCACAAGGCATATCGTACGCTCGGTATGTGAGCGCTTGGGATCATATAAGGGCAAATCCTTACACGGCTCCATAATTCCGTAGCTGCCGGACTCAAGCTGCGAAGGATCACTCACAAGATAAAACTCCATTACCGAATCCCCCGTGCATCTTGGGTATGCTACGGTTTTGTTATCCGCAAGAGCCTTTAGT
Organism: Eubacteriales bacterium; assembly: GCA_045657645.1. Taxonomy (GTDB): domain Bacteria; phylum Bacillota; class Clostridia; order Oscillospirales; family CAG-272; genus RGIG7300. The sequence continues at coordinate 4,806 of JAZOTL010000003.1, read as the reverse complement.
GCTATCTGCGTAATGTCGGCCTCATCGGAAAGGGGGTAATAAACAAGAAGGGTATGGGCACTACGGTAGGTAAACGTTTCTAAAAACTTTTTGCACAAAAGTGCATCAAGCTTGCTTTTATATTCCGAAGGTAATTCCCTTCTCTTACGGAGATATTTTTCACGCAGAGAATTCTTTTCTTTACGAATATTAATCATGCCATAGTAGCTTTTGAAAGGGCTTCTGCAGCCGCCTCGCCTTTAAAATATTTTACTATTTCTATTCCAAAGTCAAAGGCAACGCCCATACCCTTTGCGGTAATTACGTTGTTGGCGCATACCACCTTGTTTTGTGAGATAACAGCACCGTGAAGTCTATTTTCAAATCCCGGATAGCAGATTGCTTCTTTGCCTGCAAGCAATCCCATTTCACCAAGAATATAAGGAGCAGCACATATAGCGCATACAAGCTTACCTTCATCATAAGCAAGCTGTACAGCCTGTCTAACCTTATCACATTCAAAAAGGTTGTCCGCTCCGGGAAGACCGCCGGGAAGCATAACTCCGCATAAGGTGTCGGAGCAAAGTTCAAGGCTGTCAAGGGTCATATCCGCTTCTACCTTAATATTATGAGCACCACGAACAAGGGTGGTTTGATTTATTGAAACGGTTTTTACCTCAATGCCCGCACGGAGCATAAGGTCAAGGGGGCAAAGGGCTTCTATTTCTTCAAAACCGTCTGCAAGAAAAATATAAAACATTTTAACCTCTGTTATTCTTCGGGTGAATTGTTTACGCTCATTTCAAGGAATTCCGCCTTTGTCATAAGCACGGCTCTGGGTTTGTTTCCTTCAGGAGGACTTACAACGCCCATCTGCTGCATTTGGTCTATAAGCTTTGCGGCTCTGCCGTAGCCAAGTGAAAGTCTGCGCTGTATAAGGGATGTGGAAATCTTACCGCTTTCAACCGCAAGCTCTATTGCAGGCATAAGCATAGGATCTCTTTCTTCTCCATCATCTGCTTCAGCAAAGCCTGCAGAGGATGAGCCCTTCTTCACGCCGCACTTTGCAGCTTCCTTTTCTATTTTTTCTATTACGTCATCATCGTATTCGGTTTCACCCGCTTTTGTACGGATAAAGCCCGTTACTGCCTCAACCTCCTGCTCGCTTACGAAAGCACCCTGCACACGCATAGGCTTTGAAGCGCCAACGGGGGCATACAGCATATCACCGCGTCCGATAAGCTTTTCGGCACCCGATATATCTATAATGGTACGGGAGTCTACCTGGCTTGCAACGGTAAATGCAATACGGGAAGGGATGTTTGCCTTGATAAGACCTGTGATAACGTCTACAGAGGGACGCTGTGTACCGATAATAAGATGCATACCTGCAGCTCTTGCCTTCTGTGCCAGACGGCAGATAGAATCCTCAACCTCATCAGGGGCTGTCATCATAAGATCGGCAAGCTCGTCTATTATTATAACCACGTGGGGCATATATTCGTAATTGGGGTCATCCTTTGTGGTCATATTGAAGTTGTATATATCACGCACGCCAACGCTTTCTATAAGTGCAAAACGTCTTTCCATTTCGGTAACCGCCCAATGAAGAGCGCCTGCCGCCTTTTTAGGCTCACTTACCACGGGGATAAGAAGATGGGGGAGTGCATTATAAACGTTAAGCTCAACCTTTTTGGGGTCAATAAGTATAAGCTTTACTTCTTCAGGGGAAGCCTTATAGAGAAGGCTTACTATCATTGAGTTTATACAAACGGACTTACCCATACCCGTAGCGCCGGCTATAAGCAAGTGGGGCATTTTAGCTATATCAACAAATATGGGAGTGCCGGCAACGTCCATACCGAGAGAAACGGTAACACGGCTCTTGTTATTCTTAAAGGAAGGATTTTCAAGAAGCTCACGCAGATAAACTGTTGAAACGCTTTTATTGGGAACCTCTATACCTACAGCAGCCTTACCGGGAATGGGCGCCTCTATACGGATACCGCTGGAAGCAAGGCTAAGGGATATATCATCCACAAGGTTTGCAATAGCTCTTACTCTTACACCCTCTTCAGGCTGAAGCTCGTAGCGTGTAATTGTAGGACCGCGGGAGATATCTACTATTTTTGTTCTTACCTTAAAGCTTGAAAGGGTTTCCACAAGCTTATTTGCATTTGTACGCAATTCGTCAGTAACGTCTTCATTTTTAGGAGACGTATCACGATTAAGCAAGGTGATGGGAGGAAATACGTACACAGGCTTGGGTTTAGGCTCGGGCTTGGGCTCTTCGGTAACAACAATTTCGCTTCGCTCTACTTCAAGCTCCTCCTCTTCCCCGTCTTCTTCCTCATCTTGTGCGGTATTGAAAACAGGCTCTCCATTTTCTATAAGAATGTCAAGCTCTACCTCACCCTCTTCATCAGGGAACATTTTCTGTCCTTTGGGAGGTTCGGGAATTATAGGCTCTTCAATTATTTCACCCGTGCCTTCATCCACCACAAAGCTGTTGTTAACCTCTTCCCTTATACGCTCAAATATAGCAGGGTCAACCATAGGTGTTTCAGGAGTTTCCTGCACAACAGGTTCATCATCGGGAAGATATGCTTCGGGCTTATTATGGTACACGGCGCGTTCCTTTTTAACTGCCTTAGTTTGCTCACGCTTGCCTTTAAAATAATAGGCAACATATTCAGCCAGGTCAGCAGGGGTAAAGCCGAAGATAAAGGTGCCGAACACCAATATCATAAGCAGGGATATAATTATAAGACCGGGCTTGCCTAAAAGCACCCTTAAACTTGATGCCAAAAGTCCGCCTATAACACCGCCGCCGCTTAATTTGGCTCCGCCTGCCCAAAGCTTGTCAAGGGCAAAAACCTTATCAAGAGAGGGGGCAAAAACGTGGTAAAAGGCAGAAAAACCAACTACCGCAAAAACCGAGAAGACAACTCTTTGTTTTGTAAAGGAGTTTTCGTAGTCACGCTTAAAGAATATAGCAGACGCAATAAGCACTATGGGAAGGGCGTAAGCACCTGCGGAAAAAAGTCCCCTCAGGAAGGTATTTAACGCCTTGCCCACCACACCCGAATAATCGGGCAACAACAGGGAAAAGCCTATAAAAGCTGCAAGGAGCACAAGCAGCCAAGGGCCCAGAGCGGAAACGGCGCGTTGCTTTTGCTGTTGCTTCTTTTCCATGGCCTTTTTGGCACTTGTTTTTGATGTTGTATTTTTACTGTTACGGGTAGTGCCCTTTTTAGGGGGCGCCACCGTTCTTTTCTTTTTTGATTGAGGCATTTTTACATCCTTTTTTAATTTTTACGCAAAGGTCACACCTGCAGCACCAAGTACTACAGCAAGAACACCTACTATCCAGCAATAGTAAGAGAAAAATCTGAAATTGGATTTTTTAGAAATATAGATAAGCAGCTTCATTGCGGCAATTCCGCATACAAGGGCTGTAACGGTACCCACAATATAGGGCATAACGTATTCAGCAGGAATAGCTGCTCCGTCAAGCAGATCGGGCAGCTCTGAAACTGCCGCGCCGAGGATAGCAGGAATACTCATAATAAAAGAGAACTTTACCGCATACTCACGCTTAAAGCCTTGGGTAAGACCGCCTGTAATGGTGGAACCGGAACGTGAAAGACCGGGGAGAATTGCACAAAGCTGGCACAGACCTACGATAAGCGCGTTTTTAGGCTTTGCATTTTCACCGTCTACCGAACCGCGTGCAAGCTTATCGGAAATAAAGAGTACGCAACCGTTAACAATAAGTATAATGCCGATTGCCCAGCTTATCTTTCCAAGACCGTCAACAAAGTCACCAAGGAGAGCTGCTATAGCAAGGGGAATGGTAGCAATGAGCACCATTATCACCATACGCTCGTTTTGTGTTGCTTCTTTGAATTTGAACTTTCCGCGAAAAACCTTGTCAAGCATAGTAAAGAAGGCAGGTACAAGGGGAAAAATATCTTTATAATACACGATAAATACCGCAATAAGTGTTCCTATGTGGAGCATAATATCAAAGGTCATAGGAATATCGTCCATACCAAAGAAGTTTTGGAACAAAGAGAGATGACCGGAGCTTGATATAGGCAGGAACTCTGCAAGGCCCTGTATTATACCGCTTATTATTACAAACAGCCAAATAGACATATAAAGATACCTTCCTTAAATTACATTATAATCTATTATATGATATCACAAAATTAAAAATAATACAATACTTTAAGAGGTTATTTATGTTAAAAAATAAAACCCCTGCTCCTTATAACAGCAGCACTAAAAAGCTTTTAGCTATAGCAGTTGGTCTTGGGGCAGGAATTATAAACGGCCTTTTGGGAACGGGCGGCGGTATCTTAATTATCTTTGCCTCCTCCCTTCTCTTTCCCAGCCTTTCAAAAAAAGATATATTTGCAACATCTATAGCGTCTATTCTGCCTATGTCGGTAGTGTCTGCTGCAAGCTATCTTCAAAACGGAAGCTTTGAATTAAAAGACTGTCTTATATATATACTGCCTGCAGCGGTGGGCGGTATTGCGGGCGCAATTCTTTTAGACAAAATAAAGATTCCCTTATTAAAAAAGATATTTGCAGCAATGGTAATATGGGCAGGCATAACAATGGTGCGGTGACGCTTATTATATATAAAAAAGGTGAAAACCCTTTGGTTTTCACCTTTTTATTATTTCCATTTTGCGTAGAGAACTATATCTGCGGTATATTTTGTTGCGGAAAGGCTTGATACTGAACCGCTTGAGCAGGACGCTTTAGTGTACCAGCCAACAAAGGTGTAGCCCTCTTTTACAGGTTTTACAAGGG
>JAZOTL010000002.1:0-8025 GCA_045657645.1 Eubacteriales bacterium | reverse complement strand
CTTGTCAATTTGAATAGGCTGTCCGCTTTTGAAAAAGCGGAGGGTGATAAGAATTTTCTTATCACCCTATAATTTTCATTTCTATTTTTCGTGTAATTATATCTATATCCTCAATAACTATTCTTACCCTGTCGCCCGGCTTGTAGCTGTGAGCGCCGCACACAAGGCTCTTTGTAGGCTCGTTGTAAACGTAGTAGCCCGCAAGGGATGCTATAGGCACAAGGCCCTCGCAGGTGTTTTCAAGGCGGCAGAATATACCAAAGCCTGTAACCGAGGATATCACCGCGTCGAATTCCTCGCCTATAGAGTCAAACATATATATGCACTTGTAAAGGTCCTCTATCTCCCTTTCGGCACATACCGCCTTTATCTCGTTCTCGCTTGACTTTATGGCCGCCGCTTCTGCCTTGGTTGCAAGGTAGGAGGTGGCACCCTCACTTATGTTACCCGAAAGTATGTTTGTGATTATACGGTGGGTAAAAAGGTCGGGGTAGCGGCGTATGGGTGAGGTAAAGTGGCAGTATTTATCTATCGAAAGTCCAAAATGGCGCAGGGGGTGTGAGGAGTATTTTGCCTTTGAAAGTGAACGCAGAAGTACGCTTGAAACGGTGTTGCCTATCCCCTTTTCCTTTGCTTCCGAAAGTATGGGGGTAAGGGCAGAGGGGTGGAGCTTCTTTGCCCCAAGGCTGCGTACGTTTAAGCCTAAATTGTGGGCAAAAATCGAAAAATCCTTTATCTTTTCGGGGTCGGGATCCTCGTGTATACGGTAAACGCAGGGCATGGCCATATCGTAAAGCCAGTTTGCCACAGCTTCGTTTGCGCACAGCATAAACTGCTCAATAAGCTTTTCTGCGTCTCCGCGCTCCCGCTTTATTATATCGGTGGGCAGGCCGTTTTGGTCTACAAGTATCTTTGCTTCCTCGGTTTCAAGCTCCAGCGCTCCCTTTGCCCCACTCTTTTTTGCAAGCAGAGTGTAAAGCTCGTACATATTTGGCAGAGTATCGGGGTACAAAAGGGAGTATTTTGAGTAAAATTCAGAGCTTTCTCCCTTTTCAAAAAGGTCGTTTACCTCGCTGTAAACACCCCTCACCCGTGATTTTATAAGGGTCTTTTTAACGTCACAGGAAAGGATACTTCCCTTTTTGTCAAGGGTTATAAATGCAGAAAGTGCGCGCCTGTTTACTCCCGGGTTAAGGGAGCAAATGCCGTTGGAAAGTGCCTTTGGCAGCATTGGTACAACCTGGTCGGTAAAGTAAACGCTTGTGCCTCGCTCAAAGGCCTCACGGTCAAGGGCGCTGCCCTGCCTTACGTAGTGGGAAACGTCGGCTATATGAACTCCTAAAAGGTAGCCTTCCTCTGTTTTTTCAAGGGAAACGGCGTCGTCTAAGTCCTTTGCATCCTCGCCGTCTATAGTGAAAAGTATTTTATCGGTTATGTCCTCGCGGCCATCGGCTGTGTCGGGTATATCCTCGGCCTCGCGGTCGGCTTCGGCAAGTACGGCTTCGTCAAAGGTGGTGCGTATGCCGTTGGAATGGAGTATTGAGGCGTAGTTTGCCTCTCTTGTGTAGGCGTGGCCAAAAACCTCGGTTATCTCCCCCTTTGCGGCAAAGGGCCCTTCGGGATATTTGGTTATTTTCACCTCAACCTTGTCCTCTACACGCACCTGCTTATCGGTGGGAAGACTGACTACTATCTGAAAGCCTATCTTTTTGTCATCAGGGGCAACGGCAAAAAGCCTGCGGCCCTTTCTGCCACGCACAGGCATCTTTACAAGGGTTCCTACAACCCTTTCTATACTGTGGCAAAGTATACTGCGCACCTCGCCCTCGCGGCTTTTGCCTTCCTTTGAGGGTACGCTTGTGCATATTACAATATCTCCTTCAAGGGCACCACGGGTGTACTTGCCGGGGATGAAAATGTCGTTGTCCTTTGTGCGTTCCCCCTCGGGGGTAACAAAACCAAACCCCCTGCCCGAAGCGCGGAAGGTTCCTTTTATATATCCCGAACGGCTCAGGGCTATAAGCTTACCCTGGGATGTGGGAACTATCTCCCCTTCCTTTAAAAGCTCTGCTATAGCTTCTCTGAATTCAATGTAATCATTGTGGCCCGCCCCTGCAGCACAGGAAAACAAGCCGTCCTCTCCCTTTGGTTTATATGTGGGAGAGTTTATATATTCCTTTAAAAATTCTTTCATATTATCCTTTCTCCCCCGCTTTTTTGAAAAAAAGCTTGGCAAAAAACTTTAATAATCGTTTAGTATTTTAATTTATTTCTTTCTTTAGGTGCTCGGAAATATTATTAGTGCTAACACAACAGGTAACCTTTTGAAAAAAGCTTGGTAAAAAACTTTAATAATCGTATTATCTTTCACTTTAATCGTTTATTTAGGTGCACGGTAATATTATTGGTGCAACCAAAAGAAAAAGTTTGTGCGAACCCATTCTTAAAAGTTTTGGTTCCGCTTTTTCAAAAGCGGAGAAAAAAACTGCCGCCTTTAGTGTTTCCAAAGGCGGCGTTATATATTAGATTTTAAAAATTACTCTGCAACAGTAGTATCAGCTGCGGTAGTATCAGCAGCGGTAGTATCGTTTGCTACGGTTGTAACAGCGGTGGGATCGCCTGCTGTAGCGGTGTCGGTAGCACCGTTATCGTGAATAACGTAAACAACGATAACGAGAACAACGAAAAGGATAGCAACTATTGTTGTAACCTTGGAAAGAACCTTATCCAAAGCCTTGCCCTTGGTCTTACCAAAGAAGGTTTCTGCGCCGCCTGCGATAGAACCGGAAAGGTTCTTGCTCTTACCTGACTGCATAAGTACAGCGATTACAAGAAATACTGCGAATACTAAAAGAATAACTCCGAAAACAATATTAAGGGTGTTCATTTCTTCCTCCAAAAGATATATTATCTGATATTTTTGCTTTTATTAAAAAATACCTATATTTCCGCATAGGCAAAAGGTATTGTAACACATTTTTTTGATAAATGCAATAGTTTTTTCTAAAATTATTTTGCGCTGTGAATAAGCACCGGCTTTTAGGCAAGAATACTAACAAAACCAACTAAAAGGACGGTAAAACCAATGGAAAACAAACCTAATAAAAAAGCCGCGGGCGTAGTTTATGCTCTTCTTATATTTGTTTTGGCAACAATGCTTTGCATTGCGGCAGTAACTACCCTTAACACCGCGGATAAAAAGACGGTAAACACCCCCGTAGAGGACACTACCGACACTACCAAAACCGTGACCGATACAAATAAAAAGGAAACGTCCGGTACTACAGAGCGCAGTACCCAAAAGGATACTACCGAAAAGGATAGCGAAAAGGAAACCGAAAAAAACAGCGCCACCACAGCTGCGCCCTATCACTTTTTCAGCCCTGTTACCGGTAATATAGGCAAGCTTTTTAATATAGATACCCCTGTTTTTTCAATGACAATGAACGATTACCGCACCCACTCCGGACTTGATATCGAAGCGGACGTAGGCACTCCCGTTTCTGCCTTTGCTGAGGGAACAGTATCTGATATTTATACCCACCCCTTTATGGGCCATTGCCTTGAGGTAACCCACACGGGCGGCCTTGTTTCAAAGTATATGAATTTAGGTGAGACCCTGCCCGAGGGCGTTGAGGTTGGAGCAAAGGTTTTCGGCGGTCAGACCATCGGCACTATCGGCGACAGCGCTTCCCTTGAAGCGGCCGACGCTCCCCATCTCCACTTCGAGGTCTTTTGCGACGGCGCCCCCGTTGACCCCATTGACTATCTTGAATACGATACCTCTATGGCCTACGAGGATGCCGCTTTTTGAAAAAAGCTTGGCAAAAACCACCTTGCGGTGGGGCTATCCTCTCGTGAAGTTTAGCTTAAATTTCAAATTTGTGGCACGAAAATTAAAGTTCGCACAGACTCAAGGCTTTCCCGAGATTGGGGAAGCTGTCAGCGTAGCTGACTACGACTCGCTAAGAGGCGCCTGCGGCGGTTGCTCGCTTGTATACCGCTGCGGCGATGATGAGGTTGATACACCAAACTAAATGTTTTACATTATCTAAAACTTCTAAAACAACCTCATCCGTCACCGCCTCTTACGGTCGGTGCCACCTTCCCCGAACTCGGGCAAGGCTTTAGTTGGTGCTCCATTTCTCATTTTCGGGCACCTAAAGAAACAATTAAACCAAAACAATAAACGTTCTTTAAAGTTTTGGTTCCGCTTTTTCAAAAGCGGAGGCGGTGGGGCAATGCTTGCGTGGAGTTTAATTAAAGCGTTTACTTGTAGCACGAAAGATAAAGTTTGTGCAATTCCATTCATAAAAGTTTTTTGCTAAGCTTTTTTTCAAAAAAGCGTAAGCGGTGAAAACACGTGGTTTTCACCGCTTTGAAGTTTAGTTTGTATCCTGTCTGAAGCTTACGCCTTCTTCATCCAGTATCTCGTAGGGGCAAACGTAAGTGCCGCCTATGGTGAGGGCAAAGGAGAAGGTGTCTCCTTCGGAGTAACCTGTAGAGCCTGTAGAGCCTATTCTTTCACCCTTTTCAAGCTCCTGACCAACGCTTACTTCGGCGCTGTCAAGGTTAGCGTAGGTACTCATAAGGCCAAGTCCGTGGTCTACTACCACTGTAGTGCCGGTCATTGTATGACTGCCTACATATACAACGGTACCTTGGTTCATGGCGGTAACCGTATCGCCTTCAGAAGCGGTAAGGCGTACCCACTTGTTCATATATTCGTAGCCTGTGGTGGTAACGCAGGTTCTGCCGTAACCGGAGGTAACCTCACCGTAGGTGGGGTATAACCACTCGCCACCGAACTGCTTGTCGGTAATGGCGGAATAGATATCAGCCATATCCTCATCATACTGTGCACGCAGCTCGTCGCTTAAGGTAACGGAGGAATCTATGCTTTCTTCCTTTGTACCTCTGTTCTTCTTTTCAATGGAAAGGTCTACGCTCTGCTCGGTTCCGTCTGCCGAGAGGGTGATTGTATAGGTGCCTGTTTCGGTTTCAAGGGGAATGGGCAGGAGTCCCAGAACCTCGTTGCCTGTATTATAGAAGGTAGGAGTTACGCCAAGGTCGGAGGTAAAGCCTATCTCTGAGGTATCGCAGATGATATTCTTTGCAACTATTGTAACAAAATCACCGGAATAGAGGGTGTCGCTGTTATAACCGATATAGAACACCGCCTTATCTGCGATAATGCACTTAAACTTGTAGGTTGCGGTGCTTGTGGCATCCTCGTTTGTATTGAACCACTTTGCTTTAAGCGTAACCTCAAGCTCCTTGTTTGCGGGGATATCAAGTATGCCCACGTCCTCATAAAGCTTGTCCTTTGCAATCTCCTTACCGTCGCTTGTAACTATGGTAATTTCGGAAGCCTCGCTTATAGGCTTGGAGAAGGCAAGGTTAAACTGCTCGGGTATAACGTAAACTGTATCGGTGTAGGCTTCGGAATTTTGTTCTGCATAGCAGGGCCAAACTCCGCCAATGCCTTCGTAGTACCAGCTGATCTCGGTATGCTCTATAACCTCACCTGCGGGGGTAGTCATAAAGGGAAGGTCTGCATCCACAAATGCGCTTCTGCCGTATACAGAATTAAGGAACATTTCTGCATAATCCTTGCCCATACGGTAGGTTTTGCCGTTTCCGTTGGTAAAGTAGCAGGCGTCGGGGTCTGTGTTAAAGTAGTATTTATACTCTTCCTCGCTTGCGTACTTATCAAAAACTGCGGTGTAATATTCTGCACCCTCAAGAGAGGAGGGGAGCTGCTCTTCCACCGAGGTACCGTTCATTCTGTCAAAGAACTCAAGCATATTGGTGGATATGTTATTCATATCAAGGGTTGCCCCCGTGCGCTTAAAGGTATAAACCGTTCCGTCGGGGTCGGTAAGTGTAATTTCCTTTACTCTGTCGTTAGTGGTAGCGTAGTTAACGCAGGCCACAACGATAGGTATTATAAGCAGTATGACAGCCAAAACTATCTTGGTTTTCTTTTTCATACGGGATTATCTCCTTCGGGATAGATTGTTTTCAACTATAAATATACAGATACATTATACTATTTTTCTTATCCAAGGTCAAGTATTTCCCGCAAATTGACCGAAAGTGAACTTTGAGAGCAAAAATATGATGAAAAAATGTTGATTTTTTGGGGTGAAGGTGCTATACTAATTTTGTATGTAAGAAAACTAAACAAAGGAGTATAAATTCATGAGCAATTTGGAAAATAATTGCCCCTACGCAGTTTCTGAAGAAGTAGAAAATATGTGCGTTGTGGCAAAAGGACCCCACCACGGTCCCGCTCCCATTCCCGAAGAGGGCAAATGGGTTAAGGCATATCAGATAAGCGATATCAGCGGTCTCTCCCACGGTATCGGTTGGTGTGCTCCCCAGCAGGGTACCTGCAAACTCACACTTAACGTTAAGAACGGTATCATCGAAGAGGCTCTCGTTGAGACCCTTGGATGCTCCGGTATGACTCACTCTGCAGCTATGGCTTGCGAGATCCTCCAGGGCAAGACCCTTCTTGAGGCTCTTAACACAGACCTTGTTTGTGACGCAATCAACGTAGCTATGCGTGAGATCTTTAAGCAGCTCGTATACGGACGTACACAGACCGCTTTCTCCGAAAACGGACTTCCCGTTGGTGCTTCTCTTGAAGACCTCGGTAAGGGTCTTCGTTCCCAGGTTGGTACCATCTTCGGTTCCAAGGTAAAGGGCGTTCGTTACCTCGAAATGGCAGAGGGCTACATCCTTAAGATGGGTCTTGATGCAAACGATGAGGTTATCGGCTATCAGTTCATACACCTCGGCAAGTTCCTTGACGCTATCAAGGCGGGCAAGGATCCCAAGGAAGCTTACGATGAAAATATTAAGACCTACGGTCGCTGGGCAGATGCAGTTAAGTTCATCGATCCCAGACATCAGTAAGAAAGGAGGATGCTAATAATGTCTAACAACGTAAAGTTTGAAGGAAAAGAAAGAAGAATGGCCGGCATTGAAAAGTGCATGGCTGAGTACGGCATCAAGGACCTTGAGGATGCACGCGCAATATGCGAGGCAAGAGGTATTGATGTTGACGGTATAGTAAAGGGCGTACAGCCCATCGCTTTTGAAAATGCAAGCTGGGCATACACTCTCGGTGCAGCAGTTGCAATCAAGAAGGGCGCAAAGTCCGCAGCAGAGGCTGCTGAAGCTATTGGTATCGGTCTTCAGGCATTCTGCATCCCCGGTTCCGTTGCAGAGCAGAGAAGCGTTGGTCTTGGCCACGGTAATCTCGCAGCAATGCTTCTTCGTGAAGAAACCGAGTGCTTCTGCTTCCTTGCAGGTCACGAGTCCTTTGCAGCAGCAGAGGGTGCTATCGGTATCGCAAGAACCGCTAACAAGGTTAGAAAGACTCCCCTTCGCGTAATCCTTAACGGTCTCGGTAAGGACGCAGCATATATCATCTCCCGTATCAACGGCTTCACCTACGTACAGACCGACTTTGATTTCTACACAGGTGAGGTTAAGGTAGTAAGCGAGACCGCTTATTCCGACGGTGAGCGCGCTAAGGTTAAGTGCTACGGCGCAAACGACGTTCTCGAAGGCGTTGCTATAATGAAGATGGAGGGTGTTGACGTTTCCATTACCGGTAACTCCACCAACCCCACCAGATTCCAGCACCCCGTTGCAGGTACCTACAAGAAGTGGTCCCTTGAGAACGGTAAGAAGTACTTCTCCGTTGCTTCCGGCGGCGGTACAGGACGTACTCTCCATCCCGATAATATGGCTGCAGGCCCCGCTTCTTACGGTCTTACAGATACAATGGGCCGTATGCACGGTGACGCACAGTTCGCAGGTTCTTCCTCCGTTCCTGCTCACGTAGAAATGATGGGTCTCATCGGCGCAGGTAACAACCCCATGGTTGGTATGACTGTTGCTGTTGCAGTTGCTATCGAGGAATCTTTTAAATAATTTTAAATTGATTAATAAAAAGCTGTCACGAATTTCGTGACAGCTTTTTTACGTTTTATCGTATCCCGAAGGGAC
>JAZOTL010000001.1:0-9300 GCA_045657645.1 Eubacteriales bacterium | reverse complement strand
CCAATTCCGCCACACCCGCAGATGAATATTTTAAATATATCATATACTTCCGAATTCGCTCGGAAGTATATGATACCATAATATAAAGGTTATGTCAAGTGAACAGCAGAGAGTTATTTTGTATAGCTTCTTTCCACTCTTTCAGATAGCAGGCAAACACACTCGTAGTTTATAGTGCCTGCCGCTGTTGCCAGGTTATTTACAGAGTTGTAGCGGTCAAAAAATACTACCGTATCTCCCGGTTTCACGTCAGCGTCCGTTGCATCTACCATAAACTGATCCATACATATACGTCCCACTATAGGGCACCTGTGGGAGTTAATTACCACGTATCCGCCGTTTGCGTAAGCACGCATAAAGCCGTCTGCATAGCCTACGGGTATGGTTGCAAGCTCCATATCTCTATCAGCGGTAAAGGTTGCGCCGTAGCCAACGCTTTCACCCTTTTTAAGTATATGGGTGTGTGAAACGTGGCTTTGCAGGCTCATTGCAGGGATAAGTCCTGTAGCAGGGGTATCACTTGAAGGGTCAAGGCCGTAGAGTATTATACCGCATCGCACGTAATCAAGTCTTGCATCGGGTCTGTAGAGTGCTGCTGCACTATTTGCTATATGGCAAACTCCGGGGTTTATACCCGTAGATATCATCCATTGCTTTGTTTCGTTAAAACGGCTAAGCTGAACGTCTGTCATAGGACTGCCAGGCATATCGGCACAGGCAAAATGGCTGAACATACCGCATATGTCAAGTTCCTTCAAGCTATATGCCTCTGTTATTTTATCATAGTCAGAGGGGGAAGTGCTAAAGCCTATTCTGTTCATACCCGTATCAAGCTTCAGGTGGCATTTTAACTTTTTGCCTGTAACGTGGGAAGCAAATGCCTTTGCGCTTTCAAGGGAACCAAGAGCTACGGTGATGTTATTATCGCAAAGCAACTCTGCGGCATCGGGTGAGCATACTCCCAGTATCAGTATTTCTACATCGGGCAGATAACTACGCACCTCAAGGGCTTCTGCTATGTTTGCAACTGCAAAAAATCTGCATCCGCACTCATAGAAGACGCGGGAGCATTCTTTAACACCGTGGCCGTATGCGTTAGCTTTAACTACGGCAATTATCTTTGAATTACCCGTGCGTCTGTTTATTTCGTTGTAGTTTTTTCGCAGAGCCTCTAAATCTACGTAGGCTGCCGCGTTACTGAATCTGTTGGTATGCATTTTAGCTTTTTTCTTTCCTTGATTTATTGGTATATAACGGTGTCTATCTCAAAGGAGGCGTTTGCGCTTTCTATAAGATAGGGGAATTCCTCTCCGTTTTTTATATATACGGTAAATTCTTCGTTTTTATAAATAAGCTTTGTTACGGTTTGGGTAGGCTCAATGCTTTCATCGGTTATTTTTTCGGGCGCAACCGAGAGCATTTCGATAGCCTTTTTTGCATAAAGGGGTAGGTCCCCGGTGCTTATGGGTATTTCAAGATTATCGTAATAAACGGTAGTTCCGTCGGGAGTTATCTTGAAGGTATAGCCTGCCAGGGTCTCGGGAGAATTTATCTTTACCTCTCCGCACCCTTGTGAGGTAAGGGTTATATCGATAGCTGCGGTAAGATCATTGCCGCAAAACACTCCGCTGACCGTCATGGGGTAGTTTTGATAATTTAAAACAGGGGACTGGTCCTTTGAACAGGACACACAAAAAAGTGAAGTTATTATAACAAGGGTAATAATTATTCTTTTCATACTGCAAAACCTCCGCATATCATTCTATGCGGAGGTGTTATGAGTGATGAAAAAATTATCTTGATACGGGTACGATAACGGTGTTCTTGTTAAGGAACTTCATAACCTTGAGGGCCTTTTCGGTAACCTCAAAGTATACTACTATCTTTTCGTCAAAATCGTTTGTACCGTAAGCACAGTAAACGTCGGGGTGGCTCATAGAGGAAACACACTCGATACGCTTGTCGGCAGTTTCTGCAAACTTATCTGCAGCAACCTTGTATTCATCACGGTAGGGAGCTATAGCATCAAAAGCGCTTACTCTTACCTTGCAAAGCTCTTTATGTTTTCTCTTGCCGTATACGTGCATAAGGGTGAGGGTACCGCCGGAGATGTCCATCTTTTCTTCGATATCAACTATATACCATGTTGCAGGTATAATAAGCTTGGTGAGAAGGAAGGGATAAAGCGGAATAAGAAGAATAGCAAAGAAGTTAAACTCAAGTATTGCCATTACGATTATAAGAGCGGCAATGTATGCTAACTTCATAAGGTTACGGTCTCTTTTATATGTACCTTCAACTTTCTTTTCTACCGTTAACTCGGCGTGGTTGGTAATTTCGTTCATTAGATACCTCCGAAACATTTATAGGGTAAAAATGCAGACAAATGCATTATTACGACATATATTGCAACTATTATATCACAGTGTATTATAAAATTCAAGGGAAATTTTATTAAAAAACATATTGATTATTAGGGGTTTTTAGTGTATCATATAATAGTATATTATATGCTAAAAAAAGGCGTAAAATGGAGGAAATATGAGGGCTGTTATAACTGTTGTAGGTACCGATACTACAGGTATTATTGCTAAGGTAAGCGGTAAGTGCTGTGAATACGGTGTAAATATCATCGATATCTCACAAAGTGTTTTAAAGGATTATTTTGCAATGATGATGCTTGTGGATATTGATAAGATAACCATTGACTATAAGAAATTCGTTGATATAATGAGCGATCTTGGCCGTGAAAACTGCCTTGAGATACATATGATGCATGAGGATATCTTTAATTCCATGCACAAAATATGAGGTGAAGTATGTCTATCATCAAAATGGATGACGTTCTTGAAACCGTCAATATGATAAAAGAGGAGAATCTTGATATCCGTACCACCACTATGGGTATCTCTCTCTTTGATTGCGTTTGCGATGACGATGACAAGTTTGCCACTAAGATTTACGATAAGATAACTACAAGCGCAAAGGACCTTGTGCGTGTAGGTGAGGATATTGAAAAGGAATACGGTATTCCGATAATCAATAAGCGTGTTTCGGTTACTCCCATATCCCTTGTTGGCGGAGCTATTTCCGCAAACGGTTTTATTAAGGCTGCAAAAGCTATGGACAGAGCCGCAAGAGATATAGGTATTAACTTTATAGGCGGCTTTGGTGCCCTTGTGCAAAAGGGTATGAGCGATTCTGCCTGCCGTCTTATCTCTGTTATTCCCGAAGCGCTGAGCGAAACCGAAATGGTATGCTCCTCTGTTAACGTGGCATCTACTAAAGCGGGTATAAATATGGACGCCATTATTGAAATGGGCTCCGTTATCAAGCGTACGGCATACCTTACCCGTGATAAGGGCTCTATAGGCTGTGCAAAGCTTGTTGTGTTTGCAAACGTTCCCGAGGACAACCCCTTTGTTGCAGGTGCGTTCCACGGTATGGGTGAAGCGGAAAAGGTTATCAACGTAGGCGTTTCCGGCCCCGGTGTTGTGGACTCTGCAATCAAGCGTGCAGGAAATTGTGACCTTTTGGAGCTTGCAGAAATAGTTAAGAAGACCGCATTTAAGATAACCCGTATGGGCCAGCTTGTAGCAAAGGAAGCTTCACGCCGTCTTGGTGTTGATTTTGGTATAGTAGACCTTTCCCTTGCTCCTACTCCTGCAGTAGGTGACTCTGTTGCCCATATACTTGAAAGTATGGGTCTTGAAAAGTGCGGCGGTTGTGGTACTACAGCCTGCCTTGCAATGCTTAACGATGCCGTTAAGAAGGGTGGAGTTATGGCTTCCTCTTCTGTTGGCGGTCTTTCAGGTGCATTTATCCCTGTTTCTGAGGATGCAGGTATGATAGATGCGGTTAAGTGCGGAGCTTTGTCTATTGAAAAGCTTGAAGCAATGACCGCGGTATGCTCTGTTGGTCTTGATATGATAGCCGTGCCCGGTGACACCCCTGAGGCTGTTATCTGCGGACTTATTGCAGATGAAATTTCTATCGGTGTGGCTAACACCAAAACAACTGCCGTTCGCGTTATTCCTGCTTACGGTAAAAAAGTGGGAGAGGAAATAGACTTTGGCGGTCTTTTAGGTACTGCTCCCATTATGAAATTGAGCGAGTATTCTCCCAAGCAATTTATCCTCCGCGGAGGAAGAATTCCGGCACCTATACACAGCCTTAAGAACTGATGTTAGGTACTATAGTAAACGTTTTAGCCATTCTTGTTGGCGGCGTATTCGGCCTTTTATTTAAAAAGGGTATAAGCGATAAGATGGGCGATAGCCTAATGAAGGGCATTGGTCTTTGTATTCTGTTTATAGGAATACAGGGTGCTTTGGTAGGCAAAAATGCCCTGGTGCTTATTATATCGCTGGTTATTGGTACCCTTATAGGAGAAGGGCTTGATTTAGACAAAAGATTAAATAACCTTGGTGACAGTATACAAAACAAGCTTGTTCGTGGAGATGAAGAATCCTCTGTGGCAGAGGGCTTTGTTACTGCAAGTCTTTTATACTGTGTTGGGGCAATGGCTGTAGTTGGTTCCCTTGAAAGCGGCATTTCGGGCAATCACGATATACTTTTTACCAAATCTCTGCTTGACGGTATAACTGCCGTTATATTAACCTCACAGCTTGGCTTTGGTGTTATGCTCTCAGCCCTTCCCGTTCTTTTATATCAAGGAGCAATTACGCTTATGTCACAATGGATATCCCCCTATTTGAGTGAGCTTGTGGTAGGGGAAATGTCCTGCGTAGGCTTTGTTATCATTATTGCAATCGGTACCAATATGATTAAAATAACCAAGCTTAAGGTTATGAACTATGTACCTGCGATAGCTGTAAATGCAATAATGGTAATAATTGTAGAAAAAATCCCCGTTATTTATAATTTTTTATATTGATAGGAGAGAGAATATGAAAGGAAAAGTTTATATAGATAACGTTAATGACTGTTTGACCCGTGCTTGGAGCCTGGGTGCAGAGAGCATTGACCACGCGGCAGACCTTATATGCGAAGCAACAAAGGCTAAGAAAAACGTATACGCCTTTGGATGTTCCCATGCAGGTATACTGGCAGAAGAGATATTCTACCGTTCAGGTGGTATGGTTACGGTAAATCCTATATTTTTCCCCGGATTTATGCTTAACACACGCCCCGTTACAATGACAAGTATGCTTGAACGCTTACCCGGCCTTGCAAAGATAATCTTTTCCGAAAATAAACTTTCTGCCGGTGACGTTCTTATTATTCATTCTGTTTCGGGCAGAAATACTGTTCCCGTTGAAATGGCAGAGGAGGCCGCACGTAACGGTGTGCATACCATTGCTATTACCAACCTTGAATACTCTACCTCTGTTACAAGCAGAGCTCCTTCCGGAAAGAAGCTTTATGAGGTGTGTGATATAGTTATTGATAACTGCGGATGTGTAAGCGATGCGGCTGTTAAGCTTGACGGGTTGCCTGAGCGCATAGGACCTACTTCAACCGCTGTAGGAGCAGCTCTTCTTAATGCTTTGGTTATAGAGGCAGTTGAAAAGCTCCTTGCACAAAACGTGGTTCCCCCTGTGTTTATGAGTGCCAATATTGATGGCGGTACCGAACACAACGCACGTATCCTTTCTGAATATAAAGATAATATCTTCTATATGTGAGGCAAAAATGAAATACTATATAGCCTTTGACGGCGGCGGAACAAAGATAGACGCCATACTTTTTGATGAAAATTTAAGACTTGTAAAGCATACACGTGCGGGCAGTATGAACGTACGCTCTTCCGACGAAGCCCTTTTACGCAAAAATGCGGACGAGTGTATGGATGCGCTTCTTGCAGGAACGGGAGTAACTGAGATCGAAAACGTTTTCGGTGTTATGTCCCATATTATGACCGACTCCCTGCGTAAGAAGATAAAGGTTAATAATATTGATGACCGCGGCGGTGAGGGTTTTATAGGACTTCTTTCCGCATTTGCTAAAGAGCCTGCGGTTATAGCTCTTTCAGGTACAGGCTCGGTTATCTTCTACTGCAACGGTGAAAACAGCGCTGAAGCCGGCGGTTACGGTGCGGTTATACACGATGAGGGAAGCGGATACCATATGGGCAGAATGGCTTTTGCCGAAGCCATAAAGGATTTTGAGCAGAGGGGCGAAAAGACCCTTATTACCGACCTTATATGTAAGCATTTTGGCACAAAGGACTTAGGAGAAGCAACCGTTAAGGTTTATTATACCGAGGGTAAATCTCCTACTGCCGCTGTTGCAAGCTGTGCAGGCTGCGTAGGTGAGGCCGCAAGAATGGGCGATAAGGTGGCTCAAAGATTGCTGTGTGAGTGTGGTGTAAACCTTGCAGAGCAGGCGATGGGTCTTATAAGACGCCGCAACGTGCCTATGGACGTTCCCATAGTTCTTGAAGGCGGTCATTTCAAAAATGACAGACGTATCTCTGATGCCTTCATAGCTCGCGTTAAGGAAGAACAACCTGAACGTCAGGTAATAATTCCTTATTTTGAGCCTATAGTTGGCGCGGTTATGGTACTTCCTTTTATTGAGGGAAGAACCTTGAGTGATGAGGAAATTGCTCAGCTTAAAGAAGAGTATAAAGATTTCAGATATATTATAAAAGAATAAAGTTATTGTAGTTAGAGGAAATTTATGATACAGGATCTTCATTCCCATACCTATTATTCGGACTGTGGAAGAGATGACCCTCATGAGATTATAGATGCAGCCCTGAATGGTGGCGTAACTCATTTTGGAATATCCGACCATAATTACGGCATAGGTGAGCGCTTACAGGAGTACGTTGAGGAAATAAAGTTGCTTAAAAAGGAATACGAGGGCAAAATCAGGCTATTTTGCGGTATAGAGCTCTCTACTTTGCCTGCCCATCTGCCAAAGAACGGTCTTGATCTTTCTTCATTTGATTATTGCCTTGTAGAACACATACAGCATAGTGACAGCGTTGTAAAAAACATAGATAACTTTGCAGCTACCATAGATTGCAGGGTAGGCATTGCTCATACAGACCTTTTTGAATATTGCTATATTAAGGGTTACGATCCCGGCGTGTTTTTCAGAAAGCTTGCGGCCAATGATATCTTTTGGGAAATGAACGTGAACTATGATTCTATTCATAACTGGCGTATCCACGATTACGTTTCTGAATTTATGATAAACAAGCAACAGCAAAAGCTTGTGAGAAATTCCGGACTTAAAATAAGCGTTGGTTTTGACGGTCACCGCGTTGAGGATTATGCGGCTGAAAGAGTTGTCAAAATGAATGAATTTCTCAAAGAAAACGATTTTGAAATATTTGAACCATAAAAAAAGAATTCGACTTTCGTCGAATTCTTTTTTTATATCTTAATTTAATTACTGGTTAGAAGCCTCAACAATGGTAGCAAAGTCTGCTGCCTTGAGGGAAGCACCGCCGATAAGACCGCCGTCTACGTTGGTCTTGGAGAGGAGCTCCTTTGCGTTACCTGCGTTCATAGAACCGCCGTACTGGATAGTAACGGACTCTGCAACGTCTTCGCCGTATTTAGCAGCAAGTACGCCACGGATGATAGCGCAAACCTCTTCAGCCTGGTCGCTTGTAGCGGTAAGGCCTGTGCCGATTGCCCATACAGGCTCGTATGCAATGATAACCTTCTTAAGCATTTCAGCGGTAAAGCCCTGAAGAGCAACCTTTGTCTGCTTTGCAACAACCTCTGCGGTGATGTCCTGAAGTCTTTCTTCCTTGAGCTCACCTACGCAAAGGATACCTGTAAGGCCTGCATTAACAGCTGCGGTAAGTCTCTTGTTAACTGTTTCATCGGTTTCGCCAAAGTACTGACGGCGTTCGCTGTGACCAACGATAACGTATTCAACGCCGCACTCAACAAGCATTTCTGCGGATATTTCACCGGTAAATGCGCCCTTTGCTTCAAAGTGCACGTTTTCTGCACCAATCTTGATAACGCTACCTTCTGCTGCTGCCTTTGCTGCTGCAATATCAACAAAGGGAACGCAGAGAACTACGTCACAAGCGGGGGAAGCGGGAAGGGTAGTCTTCATTTCGTTTATAAGAGCAGTAGTCTGGGAGGGAGTCATATTCATCTTCCAGTTTCCTGCTATAACTGTTCTTCTCTTAGCTGTATTCATTGTAGCTACCTCCAAATTATTTGTCCTGAAGACAAGCGATGCCGGGGAGCTCAAGACCTTCAAGGAATTCAAGAGATGCGCCGCCGCCTGTGGAAATGTGGGTCATCTTATCAGCAAAGCCGAGAGTGTTGATAGCTGCAGCAGAGTCACCGCCGCCGATGATGGAAACTGCGCCACTTTCAGCAACAGCAGTAGCAACTGCACGTGTACCGGAAGCAAATCTTTCCCACTCGGAAACGCCCATAGGACCGTTCCATACTACAGTACCTGCGTTCTTGATAGCCTCAGCGAAAATAGCTTCGGTCTTGGGACCGATATCAAGACCCATATAGCCTTCGGGAATGTTGTCAGAATCAACAAGCTTGAAATCACAGTCAGGATCATACTTGTCGCCTGTTCTGTTATCGATAGGAAGGAGGAAGTTAACGCCCTTAGCCTTTGCTTCTTCCTGGAGCTCACGAGCAAGCTCGATCTTATCGTCTTCGCAGATGGAGGTACCTATTTCATAGCCGTTAGCCTTGAAGAAGGTGTAAGCCATACCGCCGCCGATGATGAGGGTATCAACCTTGTTGATAAGGTTCTTGATAACGCCTATCTTATCGGAAACCTTTGCACCGCCGAGGATAGCAACGAAGGGGCGCTTGGGATCGCTTAATGCAGTACCCATAATGGAAATTTCCTTCTGGATAAGGTAACCGCATACAGCAGGGAGGTAATCAGCAACACCTGCGGTAGAAGCGTGTGCACGGTGAGCTGTACCGAATGCGTCGTTTACAAAGATATCTGCAAAGGATGCAAGTGCCTTTGCGAAATCGGGATCATTTTTGGTTTCTTCCTTGTGGAAACGAACGTTCTCTATAAGCATAACGTCGCCTTCGTTAAGAGCAGCAGCCTTAGCCTGTGCATCTTCTCCGATAACGTCCTTTGCAAGAGCTACCTCTTTGCCCAGAAGCTCAGAAAGACGAGCCGCTACGGGAGCAAGAGAGAATGCCATATTGAACTCGCCCTTCGGACGACCCATATGGGAGCAGAGAACTACCTTTGCACCGTTATCTGCAAGGTACTTAATGGTGGGGAGTGCTTCGCGGATGCGCTTATCATCTGTGATAACGCAGACGTTGAGTTCACTACCGAAGAGACGGAGAAGGCAAGAGCTGCCGGGAT